>CAMBIK010000188.1 GCA_945867435.1 Klebsiella pneumoniae | reverse complement strand
CGGGCCGAAGCACTCGGCGGGAAATTCGGCTCGAAGTGCTTGGCTGGACCTGCCGGAGGCCGCGCCGATTGCGCCGCCGAGTCCGGCTGCTGCGCGTCCCAGCGCATCGGCGGAGAGCCCACCTGCGCCGCGGCCCACGGTCCGCGCCCACATCGACGCTCGCCCCGCTCGGCCCGCGCGTTCGCTGAGTTGGCCGCCCATTCCGACCACGCGAATGGCACCAATCGAGCTGTCATCGCGCTCCACGAGCAGGGTCGAGCCGCCGGGGAGCCGGTGGCGCACCATCCCGGGCGCTTCCGGTGCGCGAGCGGAGGCCGTCCACGATGGGCTCAGCTTCGCGCTCTTCGCGCCGAGCACGACGGTTACCGCTTGGTCGGGGCGCAGCACCCTCGCGGCGGCTTCGTTCACGGCCTCGTCGGAGGTGGCGGCCACGCGAGCATCGTAGTCCTTCCACGCCGATGCGTTCCCGAACAGCTCACGGTAGAAGCAGGCTTCGTGGGCGCGGCCATCCACGGTTTGCCTGCGGAAGCGCCGCTCTGCGGCGAGGCTGGTGCGAGCGCGGGCGAGGGCACTGCGGTCGATACCGTAGCGGGTGATGCCAGTTAGAGTCTCGGCGGCGAGGTTCAGCGCGCGGTCTTCGGCTCCGGGCGCGACGTGGGCTTCGACCACCAGCACGCCTCCTCGCGATTCGGCTTCGTAGTCCAGGCTAGCGTCGAAGCAGCCGGGCATCGCGCGGAGCGCCGAGACTACGGGTGCTGCGGAGCCTCCCCCGAGGCTGGCCGCCAACAGGTCAAAAGTCGGGGCCTCCGCGGCGGCGGCCGGGGGAGCGGGGAACGCGAGGCGCACCACATGGGTATCGAAGCGGCGGCGGAGGCGGTGAACTCCCCCCGGCTGAGCGTGAGCACGCGGGGTGCGGGTGCGGGTCGGCGCTGCGGAGCCCCCCGAAAACTCGGCCGCCAGGCGAGCCCGCACGGCCTCCTCGTCGAAGTTGCCGGCAACGCAAACGCAGGCGTTTGCCGGCACATAGTGGTGCTGGTAGAACGAAAGCAGCGCGTCGCGGCGTAGACCGCGCACGCTTTTCGGGGTGCCGATGATGGGGCGGCCGTAGGGATCGCCCGGCCACATCGCGGCGTAGGTGGCCTCACCGATCACCAGGCCCACGTCGTCCTCTCCACCGCGAATCTCCTCGATCACCACGCTGCGTTCGCGTTCGAGCTCGGTGGGGTCGAAGGTGGCGCGGCGCATCATCTCCGCAAGAACCCCCAGGGCATCGGGGGCGCTGGCCCCGGCCACGGTGGCGTGCAGCATGGTCTCGTCGAAGCCGGTCCAAGCGTTCAGATCGCCACCCATCGCCTCGATCTTCCCGGCACATTCCCCGACTCCGAGGCGTTCGGTGCCCTTGAAGACCAGGTGCTCGATGAAGTGTGCCGCTCCCTCGAAACCGGTGGGCTCATCACAGCTCCCCACGTTGATCCAGACGTACACCGCAGCGACGTTGGGCCCGTTGTCGGGGGCAAGCACCACACGCATCCCGTTGTCGAGGGCTCCTTGGGTCATGAGCCCGGGCCTAACAGGAAACGGGGGAAAGGTGCGTCGGTCCGGATTAGCCCTCGCGGGTGTACGGCGTGTATGTCCATGTCCCCTGGTGCCGCACGCGATGCCCGTACTGTGCGTTCGCGGTGGATACCCGGCTCGTGCCTGAGGATGCCGGCTGGCGAACCCGCGTGCTTGCCGACTGGGACCGAGAGCGTCCCCACTTCAAGGGTCGTCCGGAGACGCTCCACTTCGGCGGTGGCACCCCCTCGCGCGCCGAGCTCGCCTCGCTCGCTGCGGTGATTCGGGCCGTGGACCCGCGCGGAGAGGTAAGCCTTGAAGCCAACCCGGACGACGTAACGGATCATGCGTTAAGAGCGTGGAAGGATATGGGAGTTAGCCGGCTATCTCTCGGCGTTCAGACCTTCCAGCCGAGCGTCGCCTCGCGTCTGGGCAGGGCACACAGCGCTCGGGTGGCCGTGAACGCGCTGGAGTTGGCTCGGGCGGTCGGCTTCGGGTCGGTGAGCACGGACATCCTCTATGGCCACCCGGCTCAGACCGTCGACCTCCTCCTGGCCGACATCGCTCATGTCGTGGATGTCGGTGTGGAACATGTGTCGGTGTACAGCCTCACGATTGAGCCCGGCACGCGCTTTGGGGATGCCCATCAACCTCTGGTGGACGAAGATACCTGGCTATTGATGCACGACCGGGCCGCGGCTACGCTGGAGGCCGCAGGATTCGATAGGTACGAAGTTAGTAACTTTGCGCGGTCCGGGTTTCGTAGCGTCCACAACGAACACTATTGGCGTGCCCGGCCGTGGGCGGGATTGGGCCCCTCGGCGCACGGATGGAGGCCGGATGGGCTGCGCGTGGCGAACGTCAGCGACGTGGACGGCTGGCTCGGCGGCGAGGCGCCTACCGAGGAGAGGGTCACGGGTCGGGCTCGGCTCTGGGAATTGATTTGGTCCACACTTCGTCACATGGACGGGGTCGATCGGGAGCGGATTCTGGCCCTTACGGGCGTTCATGTGACTGCCCCCCACGAGGCGTTGGATGCCGGATTATTGCTTGACGATGGTCAGTCTATTCGCCTGGGAAAGGGCGGCTTCTGCTTGGCCGACGCGCTCACGGAAGCGGTGGTGGCCGCCTCGGTCCGCAACTGGGCGTAGTGGCACGCCCTCAACCGCGGCATACTTGGCACCCCTAAGAGTTGGCCTATGGCAGCAGACCCGGATGATCCTGACGGCGTATTGGTCGATTTCGACTTTGACCTTGATTCTGAGCTGCTCCTGGCCGTTTCGGCGGCGAGCGCTTCGGTGCAGGCGCGGGCTCCAAGCAAGCGTGCCTCGGGAGCGGCGCCCAGCGTCTTGGTGGGTGAACGGGAGTCGGGTGACTCCCAATCCGCTGCGACCGTGCAGGTGGCCGAAAGCGGTTCTTCCGAGCCGTCAACCGTGGAGGCGCAGCGCCTGGTTCTCGAGTTGAGGCTGCGCGAGTCCGCACACCGGGTTCGGTCCTTGGAAGGGGAACTGGCGCAGGTCATGGGCGAGCGCGATCGGGTGGACCGCCAGTTCCGGGAGCTGCGGGAGGCCGCAGTCCGTTCCGCCGCCGATGCCGATTTGGGAAGGATCCGCGTGCGGAAAGAGCGAGAAGACGTGGAGCGTGCTGCCGAGGAGCGGGTTTTGCGCGCGGTGTTTGACATCGTGGAGAACGTCGACCGGGGTCTCGCTCACGCGAGCCAGGACCCGGCGCGGGTCGCTGCGGGCCTGAGCATGGTCGCGGAGCAGTTCAAGGGCATGCTTCGGCGCCTGGATGTGCAGCGGATCGCGACGGAGCCCGGCACCCCCTTCGACCCTGCGCACCACGAGGCGCTGATGTACATCGAGTCTTCGGACGTGCCAGCAGGAACGGTCGTCAACGAAATTGCACCGGGCTTCCTGCTGCGTGGACGGATGGTGCGGGCCGCTCGCGTAGTGGTGGCGCGCCCCCTCGCTGCTTCGTAGTGATACACTCGAGGTTTGCTGCGGGGCTGCACGATGGGAAAAGTGATCGGGATCGACTTGGGCACGACGAACTCGTGTGTGGCGATGATCGAAGGCGGGGAGCCGCTGGTGATCCCCAACGATGAGGGCGCGCGGACCACACCGTCTGTCGTGGCCTTTCCCCGGGATGGCGATCGGGTGGTGGGCGCGATCGCCCGCCGTCAAGCGGTCACCAACGCGCAGCGCACCATTCATGCGTCGAAGAGGCTGATTGGGCGGCGGTTCCGCGATGCCGAGGTTCAGCGCACCCGCGAGATGGTGCCCTACCCCATCTGCGAAGCTCCGAACGGCGATGCGTGGATCGATGTGGGCGGGGTGGAACACTCCCCTCAGCAGATCTCAGCCATTGTGCTCGACCGCATGAAGTCCGTGGCGGAAGGCTACGTCGGTGAACGGATCACCGAAGCCGTGATCACGGTACCGGCGTACTTTAACGATGCGCAGCGGGCCGCTACCAAGGATGCCGGAAAGATCGCCGGCCTCGACGTGCTGCGGATCATCAACGAGCCTACGGCGGCGGCCCTGGCCTACGGTTTCGGCAAGAAGGGTCGGGAAAGGGTGGCCGTGTTCGATCTCGGCGGAGGCACTTTCGATATTTCGGTGCTTGAGATCGACAACGGCGTGTTCGAAGTCCGCTCCACCAACGGCGACACTTTTCTGGGTGGAGAGGATTTCGATAGTCGCATTCTTCAATATCTCGTGGGTCTGTTCAAGGAGGAAACCGGCCTCGACGTTGCGCACGACCCGGTCGCCATCCAGCGCATCCGGGAAGCTGCGGAGAAGGCGAAGCATGAGCTGTCTACTGTCCTTGAAACTGAGGTTCACCTCCCATTCCTGGCTGTATCGGCGGAAGGTCCGCAGCACCTCATGGCCAGCCTGAGTCGTGCTGCCCTTGAGGCAATGGTGGAAGATCTCATCGTTCGCCTCGACGGCCCCTGTCGGTCGGCGCTCCTCGATGCACGGCTGGAGGCCAAGGATCTCGATGCCGTGCTGCTGGTGGGCGGCATGACCCGCATGCCCCGCATACAGCAGCAGGTGGTCGAGATCTTTGGGATGCAGCCCGAACGAGGCATCAACCCCGACGAAGTGGTCGCCATCGGGGCCGCCATCCAGGGTAGCGTTCTGAAGGGGGAAGTGAAAGACGTCCTCTTGCTCGACGTCACTCCGCTTTCTCTCGGGATCGAGACCGCCGGGGGGCTGTTCGAGCCCATCATCACGCGAAACACCACGATTCCTTGCAGGAAGAGCAAGGTTTTCACCACGGCGATCGATGCCCAGGACCTCGTCCGCGTGCAGGTATTCCAGGGTGAACGCGAGATGTCGGCCGACAACCGGATGCTCGGCGTCGTGGAGATGCGGGGCCTTCCGCCCGCTGCGCGAGGGGTTCCAGAGATCGAAGTCACGTTCGAACTCGACAGCAACGGGCTCCTGAACGTTCACGCCAAGGACAAGGGCACCGGTCGTCAGCAGAGCGCCGCGATCGTGGGCAACTCGGGTCTCTCCGCGGATGACATCGAACGGATGATCGTGGGATCGGAAGCCCATCGAAGCAACGACCGCGAGCGTCGCTCCATCGCGGAGTCGCGCAACCGGCTCGACGGGCTCGTGTACGCCACCCGCCGCAGCCTGGAGGACTACGCCGCCAGCGTGACCTCCGAGGATGCGATGGCCATCCGTGAGTCCATCTTCGAGGCGGAATCCGCCCTCGATTCCAACTCGGGCGAGGCTCTCGGCCGGGCCCACGAACGCCTTTCGGTGGCCGCGCAGCGTCTCTCCGAGAGTATCTACGCATCGGCCCGTTTGGATACCGCCGCGTTGGCCGGGGGGGCCTATGTGGCGCCCCAGATGTCGATCGAGGATGATCTGGCGGACGATCCGGCCTAAACTGTCTGGCGATGGGTTAGGCCTTCACGTTGGAGCACTGGGTTGGCGCGACGAGACTACTACGCCACCCTCGCAGTGCCGCGCGCCGCAGGGCCCGACGAGGTCAAGAAGGCCTTTCGCGGGCTGGCACTGCGATGGCACCCCGACAAAAATCCGGGCGATGCGGACGCAGAGCGCCGCTTCCGCGAGGTGGCCGAGGCATGGGATGTGCTGGGCGATCCTGAGAAGCGGGCGCGCTACGACCGGTTGGGACCCCTGTACACCCACGACGGGAAGCCCCCGCGGGCCGAAGAACTCAACGAGATCCTGCTGGACGCCCTGGGGGGGTTGCTCGGTCGGAAACGTCCGGGGGATCGCGGGGAGGACATTCGCTACACACTCCAGTTATCCCTTGAGGAAGCGGCGAAGGGCGTGGAGAGGGTCGTGACCATCCACCGCACTACCGTGTGCCGAGCGTGCGGTGGAAGCTGCGATTCGGGCGAAGGTCGAACGCCGTGCGCGCCCTGCAACGGCACAGGGAGATCCGCCACTCGCCGCTTCCTGCGTACCGATTGCGCTCAGTGCGCGGGCAAGGGGTATCGGCCTTCGAAGCGGTGTGAACCGTGTGGCGGTGAGGGAAGAAGGCTTGGGGAGGAGCACCTCAAGGTGCGCGTGCCCGCCGGGGTGGCGACTGGGCAGAAGCTGAAGTTGCGCGGCAAGGGCAACGACGGCCCGGGGGCGTCGGGTACGTCCGGACCTCCGGGAGACCTGCTGGTGCTGATTGACGTCGAGGATCATCCCCTGTTTCGGCGGCGCGGTAATGATCTGCTCTGCGAGGTGCCCGTGACCTTTGTCGAGGCCGCCCTGGGGGCAGAGGTTGGGGTGCCCACGCTTGATGGCCTCACGAGCATTCGCGTGCCGCCGGGAACGGCCTCTGGCAAGTCGTTCCGTTTGCCGGGCCGGGGCCTGCCGGGGGCCGATGGGTCCACGCGGGGGGATCTCCACGCCCGCCTCGTGGTGGAGGTGCCCGGGGTCCTTGAAGTCGAGGCGCGCGCGGCCCTTGAGGAATTTGCTCGGCGCGCCGGGCCGGCAGCCCACCCGAGAAAAAACGCCTGGGTCAACGCGCTTCGTGAGCGTCAGCCATGATCGCTACCCTGCTTGCCCTCGGGATCGCGTTCGCGGCCGGTGGCGCTCCTGACCTGCTGAAAAAGGCGGCTTCGGCGGAGAACGCCAGGGCGGCGGCCGCGTTGCTTGTGGAGGCCCAGGTCGCGGCCAAGCCCGAAGATCTGCCGTGGCTGGTGCTGTACGCCGCCGAATACCATCGCCTCGCGCTGGACACCGGGCCCGCGCGTGAGGGATTCACACGTGTCGCCGCCGATTTTGCGACTCACCCGGCGCGTGAGCCGGCCAAAGTCGGCTTGGCTGTGCTCAACGCCGAAGGTCACGCAGGCGGGAACACCCTTGCCACGCTGGAGCTGATCGCGGAAGCAGGGGTCCCCGGTACCCTCAACGCGGATCGGTGGCTGCTCGTCGCCGCGGCTCGCGCCGATCGCGGCGAAGCGCAGAGAGCTCGGGAGGCGCTACGCCGTGCGGAGGCTTCCGCTCGTGGAAGCAAGGAAAGCCGACGCGTGCAAGCCGCGGTGGACGCCCTCCGCACCCGTCTCGGCCCGGCCGCGCCGGTCGCGAAATCCGGCGGCGACGGGCGACCCGCGGACCTCGTAGGCATCGAAGCGGTCCGGGCCGACATCGCGGCCGGGGCGCTTGCCGGTCTGGGTGCCAAGGCCGCGGCGTTCGCGTCGGCCTACCCTGATTCGCCGTTCGCCAGGGAGGCCGCCTACGCGGGTGACCGCGCCGCGCGAGGGACCGTTGTGAACCGAAAGTTGGTGGCGGTTGTCCTGCCGTTGACCGGCGAATATGCTCTCCCGGCGGGTCAGCTGCGTGCGGCCATCGAGTTGGCTGCGAAGGCCGTTGGCGGCTTTGAAGTGGTCGTGCAGGACACCGCAGGAAAGGCCGAGTCCTGCTCGGTCGCGGTGGAACGGGCGGTCCAGGAGCTCGGTGCCGCGTTGGTGCTTGGACCCTTGACCAAGGAGGAATCGCTGGGCTGTGCGGCGACCGCCCAAGCGTTGC
>CAMBIK010000187.1 GCA_945867435.1 Klebsiella pneumoniae | reverse complement strand
GCCTCGCCGTCGGAATCCGCGAACCCGGTGCGCGGGTGCCAGCCCTCGGCAATCTCCTGGGCATAGATGCCAAACAGTCCAATCGCCGCCTGGAAGTCTCGGGTGTCGTGATTGGTGAGCGTTGTGGTCACCTCTACCGACCACTCGCCGGGGCGGAGCACATAGTCCGTGACCATCGTGAGGTCGTACCAGGGCACCGTGTCGGGATTTTCGAGCGCGCCGGTCACGAGGCGCATCGCTGCCGCCGGGCCGCTCACCCGCACATGCGCTTTCCCATCGGAGCCGTCTGCGATCACCTCGACGGAGCTGGCATCGCACACGCGCCCGAAGCTCGACATCGGTGTGAGCTCGTCGAGCATGTCGCGTCCGGGAACGCCGGCCGCGCGAATCAGGTCGGCGTCGATCAAGTTTCCGCCGTAATCGACGTAGTAGCTGGAATCTCCGACCGCCTCGATCACGAACTGGACTCGGTCGTTGTACAGCTTGATGTCCCCAGGAGCCCCCTCTGCCGAGATCCCGCCGAACAACGCCCGTGAATCGGTGATGATGCCGGCGCGGACCTGGCTGGACGAGAGCGCCTCCGTGAGGTCCGGGCCCGCGGGCAGCCCGGAATCTTCGGTTTCATCCGTGGTACATGCTAGGAGCCCGAGGAGCAGGACCAGCGAGACTCGTACAGATGTCGGCATCCGCGTGCCTATCTCGGGGGGATACGATGTGCTCCGTGCGCTTCGCCGACCTCGCCACCGTCGCTAGCTCCTTCAGCGTGCTGCGCATCGCGTTGGCGGCGCTCATCCCGCTGCTTCCACAGCCGTGGTGGCTGCCGGTGTACCTGGTCGCCCTCTCGACCGATGTGATCGATGGCATGGTCGCTCGCCGCACCGGCACCGTGAGCACCGCTGGGGCCACGCTGGATGCTTGGGCCGACAAGATCCTTCACGTCAACGTGGCCTGGACACTGGTGAACGCCGGAATCATCCCTGGATGGTGGATGCTGGCCTGGTTCGCCAGGGAAATTCTCCAGGTGCCCATGGTCTTCGCGCTCGTCCACCGTTGGAGGACCGGCGTCGGCAGCCCGTCAACCCGCCTCTCCGGGCGTCTCACTACCATCCTCCTCTCCCTGGTCACGGTGCTGGCGCTGGTGGGTTGGCCCTCGCTTCTGTTGACGGTCGCCGTTCTGGTGCTCGGAATGATGGCTGGAATCGATTATGCGCGTTTGCACTTCGCTCACCTTCGCCCTGCCGAGGCCCCATGACCCTCCTGCTGCTGCTCGTTGGCTGTCCCGACCCGGTTTCAACCACCGATACGACCGACTACTTCCCCGGCGACGAAGACCGAGATGGTTGGAGTGTGGACGAGGGGGATTGTGACGACAACGATCGCGCGATCAGCCCCGGTCAGGAGGAGACCTGGTACGACGGCATCGATCAGAATTGCGATGGCAATGACGACGATCAGGATGGTGATGGCTCCCGGCTCGACAAGGATTGCGACGACGCGGATGCCACCACTTTTCCTCGCGCGCCCGAGCTGTGCGACGAAGTGGACAACGATTGCAACGGGCAGGTGGATGAGGATGCCGAGGGCGGTTTGATCGCCTTCGCGGACGAGGATGGAGATGGCTACGCAAGCGACGATGCTCGGGACGTGACCTTCTGCGATTCCGTCCCCAGCGGGTACACTACCGAGCTTGGCGACTGCGACGATTCCGATCGCTCCGTGGCCCCCGACGCCCTGGAAACCTGCAACGGCAACGACGACGATTGCGATGGCGAGGTGGATGAAGACGCCATCGACACCGCCGCGTTCTCCCCCGACGCAGACGCCGATGGGTACGGGGCCGCTACCGGCTGGGTGCGAAGCTGCGAACGTCCCGAAGGGTGGGTCGATGGCTTCGACGATTGCGACGACGCCCGCTTCGACGTGAACCCCGGTGCGACCGAGGTCTGCGACAGCGTAGACAACGACTGCGATGGCACCGCCGACAACGACGCGATCGATGCTGTGACCGTGTACGCCGACTTGGATGGGGACACCCATGGCGATCCCGCCACGGCCTCGACTTCCTGCATGTTTACGGGGTCGCTCGACGACACGGATTGCGACGACGCGGATGCCACGACCTACGCCGGGGCTCCTGAGCTGTGCGACTCGCTCGACAACGACTGCGACAGCGTCGCTGACGACGAGATCTCCGACGTGCCCTACTACGCTGACTCCGATGCGGATGGTTACGGTGCGGAAGGCGTTCCTGCGGGTGCCGCGTGCTTGATTCCGACCGGCTTCAGCGCGACTACCGGCGATTGCAACGATGCGAACGGCGACGTACATCCGGCTGCGCGCGAGCTCTGCAACGACACCGACGACGACTGCGATGGCGGCGTGGATGTGGATGCCGTGGATGCCTCGCCCTTCTACATGGATGCCGACGCCGATGGCTACGGCCTGGCCGAGGACAGCCAGGTCCTCTGTTCTGCCGATGGCGATTACGCCGCGATCCTCGTTGGGGATTGCGATGATGCCGCGGACTCCGTAAACCCTGCGGCCTCCGAGTCTGACAACGATGTGGATGACGACTGCGATGGCCTCTTCGACGAGGACTTCGTGGTGGCGGGCGATCTCGTGATCACCGAGATCAACCGTCAGTCCTGGATGGGGGGCACCTCCTTGGATGCGGATGCCCAGTGGTTTGAGGTCTACAACGCCAGCGCAGGCGACATTCAGCTCGATGAATGGACCGTCATGCGGAGCAGTTCGGTGGGTACGGACCAGTTCAACATCGACCCGGCCCAGGCCATCGTGGTGCCGGCGGGGGGGCTCATCGTGCTCTGTGCGACCGACGTGTGGACCATGGACAGCACTCCGGACAGCCTTCTTGTCTGCGACTATACGTGGGGGGATGCCGCGCTCGCACCCGATCTCACCACGGACTACCTGGATAATACCTACCACTTGCAGCGAGCCGAAGACGCGGTGAGCCTCTGGGTGGGCGGCTTGCAGGTGGATGCCGTGGCGTGGGATGCGACCTGGGTCGAGGGGGCCACCCAATCCATCGCGCTTTCGGCCGCCCTTTGGACCGAAACGGACAACGATGCATCCGCGAATTGGTGCCTGACATCGGTGGAGTTCTGGTACGATGACGGCGCCGGCGCGGTCGAATACGGGTCGCCCGGCTGGTCCGACGAGGACTGCCCCTGAGGCCACGGTTCGCCCTACTTGCCTTCCTGGTCGCGTGCGGCGAGGGAGGAAGCGCGGAAGTGGATGACGACGAGTTGACCGTCACCGACGACGCGGATGGCGACGGTGTCGCGCACCCGCTGGACTGCGATGACACTGATGCCAGCGCGTTCCCAGGGGCTTCCGAGTCCTGCGACGGTGCCGACGACGACTGCGATGGCGAGGTGGATGAAGGCGCCGTGGACATGCGCCCGCTCTTCACCGACAACGACCGGGATGGGGCTGGAGTAGGCGCGAGCGTAGGCGTGGCCTGCGTGGCCATCGACGGGCTCTCCTTCCGCGACGGCGATTGCGACGACGCCAATGCTCTCGTCTTTCCTGGTCAGGTCGAGGTTTGTAACGGGGAGGATGACGATTGTTCCGGCGCGGCCGACGATGGCGCGGCCGACGCGATCCAGGCCTTCGCCGACCTTGATTTGGATGGCTACGGCGATGCCGCTGCGGAGGAGGCGCGATGCACCGTGGAGTCCGGCTGGTCTGGCACGGGAAGCGACTGCGACGATGCCGACCCGCTCACGCATCCGGGCGCGGCCGAGCTGTGCGATGGTCGCGACAATGACTGTGATGCCGTAGCGGACGAGGAGGCGACCGTGCAGCGTTCGTGGTACCCCGACGCCGACGCAGACGGGGCGGGCGTTCCCGGGGGGGCCGTGCTTTCTTGTACGCAACCGCCGGGTTTCGTTATCCTCGCCACGGATTGCGATGACACCGATGACACCGCTTTCCCCGGTGCCCCCGAGCTGTGCGATGGCGCGGACGACGATTGCGATGGGATCGTAGACGACAGCGCGGTCGACGGCAGCGTTTGGCACCCCGATGGCGATGGCGATGGCGACGGTGCGGCCCTCGGGGAGCTTCGCTGTGACGAGCCGATCGGCTGGCTGACCGAGGGCGGCGATTGCGACGACACCGATGCGCTGGTGAACCGGTCCGCCACCGAACTGTGCAACGGCCACGACGACAACTGCGACGGTGCGGCTGACGAAAGAACGGCCGCCGACGCCAGCACCTGGTACGTCGACAACGACGTGGACGGATTCGGGGCCGGCACGCTCTCCGAACCCGCCTGCACCGCACCTCGCGGCTACGGCGCGACCGCCGACGATTGCGACGACGGCGATGCGACTCGCAACCCAGGCGCCCGCGAGCGTTGCGATGGCGTGGACAACGACTGTGACGACGTGGTGGACGAAGATCCTCCCGACGCAGGCACGTGGTACGCCGACGACGACGCGGATCGGTACGGCGCGGGGGAGGGGACAGTGGTGTGCGAACGCCCTGAGGGCAGCGTCGCGAATGCCCTCGATTGCGACGATACCGACCCCGCTCGCCGCCCTGGCGCCGAGGAGGCCACCAACGGCGTGGACGACGACTGCGACCTACTCGTGGACGAAGACGGGTTGATGTCGGGAATGATCGTCGTGACCGAGGTGGCTCGCCAGCCCTACGCGGGGGGAACGGGAACCAGCACCAACGCAACTGCACAGTGGTTCGAGATTACCAATCCTGGCACGGTCGAGGTCGATCTTGCGGGGTGGTACGTCACGGAAAAGGTGGGAGATGGCTTCTTTCTTCCGCCCGATCAGGGGCTGGTGGTGGCCCCCGGCGGCACCCTCGTTTTCTGCTACGACGACCTCTCCTTCGCCGACCCTTCCCTGTGCGATTGGACCTGGGGCGATGCCGCCCATGGCTCACCCTGGTACGACTCGACCTACTATTTTGACCGGGACGAGGACCTTGTCGCCCTCTACGCCGGCGGTCTGCTCATCGACTCTGTTCACTGGACCTTCGACGAGACCGCTGGGTACTGGCCGAGAAATGCCAGGTATGCGATGGGGCTTGACGAGGGAGCGCTGAACGCCACGGACAACGACGATCTAACCTACTGGTGCAGCGCTTCGCAGGCGGACATCTGGAGCGATGCCTCCCTGGTCGGGTACCCGGATTACGGCACGCCGAACGCGCCGAATGGTGCGTGCGATTAGGGGAAGTAGTAACGAACGCCCAGGTCGGTTCTCGGCTGCAGGTAGCAGAAGAGCTGCACAGAGTCCGAGCAGAAGTCGATCGGGTAGCCACCGAGGCCCACGTCCACGAAAACGTCGAGAGGCGTGTCGTGCAGCTTCAGGTCCACGCCCAGTCCCGCCCCGAACCCAAGCTTCGGGGAGGCGAAGCCCGGGTACAGCCAGACCCCCGTGTCGACCCCCAACAACCAGTACATGTCGAAACGGCCGAAGTCGCTGTCGCGCACAGTGAATAGATCCATCTCGAAGTTGGCGCGTACTTGCTGGAGAATGCCGCCCGTCCCCACATAGCCGCTGACGCCGGTGCCAGGGGTGAACCAGTACTTCCCGGCGGCGCTGAGCCAGCCGTTGCCGATCGACCCGCCGAGCCCGAGCTTGCGGATGGTGCCCACTTCGGTGGTGGCGTGAGCGGAGGATGTGGACAGGAGGAGGGCGAGGACTGACAGCATGGTAGGCTCCAGAGCGGGCGAGTGGCAGATTAGCCGATTCCAGAGCCGTGCAGATCCCGCTGGCTCGCACTTGCCTCGGGAAACGCACGGGTTATCAGTGGGCTAACCTCCCACCCCAAGGTGTTCATGAACAAGCTCCTCGTGATTGCCGCAGCGCTCGTGCTCGGCGGTTGTTCCTACAAGAACCACAACGCCCCCGGCTTCGGTGCCAAGTTCGCAAGCGTGGACTACTCCGTGCTCGGCGAAACCAGCGCGGAAGCCTGCGGAACCTACGTGTTCGGCATCGACTTCGGCCACCTGTTCGTGGACAAGGCCGGCTCGGTTTCCGGCGGTGGCGGCTCCAGCGACCCGCTGAGCGCCATCCTCGCCATGATCGGCATCGGCGGCGGTGTTCCCGAAGAGTCCCGCGCTCTCTACGAGGCGCTCGACAAGATGCCCGAAGCCACGAACCTCGCGGCCTTCCGCAGCCACGTCACGAACGAAGGCATCACCGCCGGCCAGTTCGGTCCCCCGATCTTCGGCCGCCGCTGCGCCACCATCGTCGCGCACGGCGTGAAGATGGGCAAGGGCCCGGTCCCCAACGCACAGTAGTCCTCGCGGACCACACGAAGCCGGCCTTCGGGCCGGCTTCGTTCGTTTTGCGACCTAAAGCAATTCCTGGAGCAGGGAAGTCGCGTAGCAGCCCGGCCCCAGCGTGACCTCCAGCGTGAACCCTTCGGGATGCGGCGTGATGCGGGCATCGCGAGCTACCACCGTGAGTGGCCGACGACCTCCGGGGATGATGGTGGCGACACGATCCAGATGATCGTGTGTAATCCCCGATTCTCCCAGAACGCCTTCTTCCAGGGCCAGCGAGGCTCCCCGCGGCCAGCGCATCCGCGCACCGAAAATGGGCCCGGTGGCGCTGCCGTCCTGGAAGATCTCGCCCGGCAGCGGCTTGGGGCCTCGTGCCTCCAAAACCCGGTTGAACGCCGCTGCCTGCCAGGCGATGAGCGCGAACCGCCGCCGCTGGGGGTCGAGCACGCCGGCCTGACCGAGAAGGACGTCGCGCCCCAACTCTGGAAGGCCGTTTCCCACGCGCTGGGGACCGAATCGGTTGGGAAAGCGGCCAAGCCTTAGAAGGCGGCTCGCGGCAATTTCAGGATTGCCGCCACGAACCACGATCACGAAGCGATTGCCGTCGAGGCCGCCCGGCTGCAGTGGCGCACGGGTGGTCCCGGAGTCCAGGAGTTCCAGGCCTTCGGGCAGCTCGCGGAGGCGGCGGCCACCGACGATCGTGAAGCGCTGCTCCGCCACGGCATCGCGGTCCTTGAGCCCCGCCCAGCCGACATCTTCGGTCTCAACATCCGCCAGTCGCGCAAGCGTGCGGGCCACCTCGGGGGTGTCCCAGCCCGACCGGCGCACGCGGTACCACGAAACCCCGTGCCCCTTCGGACACCCATGAGGCAGTTCGGACACCGTGAAATCGGCCGCTGCGACCTTGTACCGGCCGCCCGCGCCGCCGGGCCCAAGCCAACGGGGCGCCAACGGATCGACGGCGAAGCCAGGTGGCCCCGTGGGGCCTGGCGGCGGGGACCGAACCGGCGCTCGAGCGCCCAGACGTGGCCCTCCGGGAGCCCTGCGAAAACTAGCCATGGGAAAGGTCCTGGGTAACGACGACTTTGCCGAACACGGTGCGATCCTCGAGCAGGGCGTGCGCCTCACCCAAGCGGGACATCGGGAGTATGGCATGCACGATCGGGCGGATGTGCCCGGCGATTACGGCATCCCAGGCGCGAATCATGTCCGCGGAGGAGCCCATCGTCGAGCCCAGCACATCGATTTGCTTGAAGAATAGGGTGCGGAGGTTCAGCGGCACCTCAAACCCGGAGGTGGCACCGCAGCACACGAGCCGCCC
>CAMBIK010000186.1 GCA_945867435.1 Klebsiella pneumoniae | reverse complement strand
AACGGGTCCGGCGTCCCATCGCGCATGGTCGGACATCACGCTCACACCCGAGCCAGTCACGGCGACCGACGAAACGCGGATCGCCGCGTTGGCGGGAGTTTTCTCGGAAGGGCGCGCGCGCTGGGATGAGTTCGATGTGGAGTCCGGAGTGGCTCGCGCGTTGGCGGCCGCTATTGAACCGGTCGTCGTGGTCGCGGGTCCGGGTGAACGCTCCGCGCTCGTCAGCGCGCATTTGTGGGCGGGCGCCGGGATCACCCGTGGATACCCGGAATCGCTCTTCGGCAGCCTGCAGGACACCGCGGCCTTCCGGGTCACCATCGCCGGCAAGAGCATGGTGCGCCCCTGGGTAGATGCCATCGCGCTCGACCCGGGGCACCGCTTCGACCGGTCCGAGTTTCCCGATGGCCAGTCGTTCGCAAAGGTCGTAGCCTTACAGTCCGATCTTTCGCTGCTCCCGCGGGCTCACCTCGTGGTCGATGTGCTTCCGCCCGGGGCTCAGGTGGTCGTGGATGGCCTGGTGCATCCCGAAGGCGTAAGAGACGTGGAGATCGCTCCCGGCCACCACTTCGTCCATGTGATCGTGGATGGACAGGTAGCGCAACGGATGGAGTTCGATGCCGCGCCCAGCGAACCCGTTCCGCTTCGTTCGCGGGTTTCACCGGAGGACCTCGCGTCGGCCAACGCGGCGGTGCTGGCCGGAACGGATGCCGTTCCGCCCGACGTCGCGGCGGGCGTGCGGGAGATGGCGGGCCGCACCGCCCCGGCCCCTAGGGTTTTTCTGGCTTCGATGAACGAGAAGGGAAGGCCACGCCTTGTGGCTTTCTCGGGTGGTGCTGTGGTGACCAAGAAGCGGCCGGTCACCGCACAGATCGTCGGGGAGCTTGGGGGTGGCGTGCTGGAATCCAGCGGTTTCAGCGGCAGCGCCGACTCGGAAGTGGTCACCTACCAGTTCGGTGGTTCGCTCGGGGTGGAGGTGGGCATCTACAACGCCGCCTTGTTCGCTTCGGCTGACATCGCCATTGCGCCCGCCGTGGCGATGCCGTTTGGGGTGGAAGGCGGCACCACGACCGACGATAACGGGGAGACCAGCGTCTTCTTCCGCCCCGGGGGTGGCGTGGGCGTGTACCTCCCGCGGCCGATTCCGGGCAAGGTGTGGTTCCTCCTCGGCGGGAGCTACGGGTGGTTTGCGCCATCAAGCGCGGGTCCGGGAGTCAAGCTTAGCCTCGGCGTGCCGTTCAAGAATGATGGCGACACCTGGCTTCGCGTCACGCTCGATGCCTACCGAGGCACCCAGCTTCCGGGAATGCTCGGCGAAGGCACTCCCACGTCGATGGCCTCGCTCCGCTTCGGCTTTGGCAGCCTGATGTAAGGCGCGGAGGGGTCGCGGGCGCGCTACAGTAGCACCCATGTTCAGCCCCCTCGTCCTGCTCAGCACGTTCGCTTTCGCCGCTCCGCCCACCTACCGCTGGACCCCCGGCGAAGTGGTGCGGTACTACCTTGACACCGAGATCTACTGGCCTGGCGGCGTGAAGGCCGTGGCGCGGGAGAACGTGGATTCGAGGATGAACGACCTGAAGCTGCGCGCCGAAGCCGAGTGTGCGGTCTCCGCACGCGGGAAGAACACCGAGCTGGAATGCCGCCTGCCGTGGCTGGAACTGAAGGCCGATCCCCAGGACGATTCGCAGGCGCGGATCGACAAGGTGATGGCCGACTGGGTTGAGTTCACCAAGCCCGTCGTGCTGGTCCTGAAGGTGGGGCCCGATGGGCGGGTGAAGGAGTTCGACATGAACGGGTTGGAGCACAATAATATCAAGGAAGGCCGTCTGAACGAACAGATGCGCACCTTCCTGCGAGCGCTCTTCGCGCCGTTGGATGTCGGCATCACCACCGACGGCAAGGACTGGGTGCGCGGCTGGGTGCGCAAGGATCTGGGGCTCGCCACGCAGTTACCGGTGTTTGATGGCACGGTGGGCGCGGGCACGGTCACCTACACCCACGCCGGGGATCGTCTCGGGTTGACGCTCATCTCCATGGCGGGCCGGGCCACGGTCACGTCGGGAGCCGCCGCGGAGACCAGCGCGAACGGGGCCTTGGTGGACCTGCGCGTGGGCGGCGAAACCTGGGTGGACCCGGTGGCGGGCCAGATCCTATTTAGCGGATTCTCCTCGGATGGCCGCAAGACTGCGTCGTCGTCTACGGGGTCCAACGATCAGTTCGTGGCGCAGCGCTCCGGCATCCAGCGGGTGACTGCGTTTAATGCCGATCACACGCCGCCGGTGTCGGTGGTCGCTCAGCGAGCCCCGGTGCTCCCGGGGGTGCCGCCGGCCGCCGTTGAAGGCCTGCCTGTGGTAGATTTCGCCACGTTGGGGATGGATCCTCTGTTCGTCACCGGCTTTCCCGATATCGCCGTGCCCTACGAGTTGCCGACATCGAAGGTCACGTCTCGGGTTGAAGTGGGCGCCGATGGCGCGACCACCGCCTCGCGCGCCTACGGCGGCTACGAAGTGCTCGCGGAGCACGTGGAACGCGCAATCAAGGGCGCGAAGTTTCCCGCAAAGGGAAGCCCGTACGCCGTGGATGTAGAGGTTGAGGTTCGGGCGAGGTAGGGGTGGTGGACAGATCCCCCTACCCCCCGCACCAGCTCCGCATTGCATCCAACAAAGGCTGTCCATACTTACGAAAACGTTCGGTGCCCATGCCCGGCAGGGCCAGCATTGCCCCCCGCGTGACTGGGCGCCCCGCCGCCATGGCCTGCAAGGTGCGGTCAGTCGCCACGACGTAGGCGGGCACATCGCAAGCACGCGCCACGCGGGCCCGCACATCGCGCAGGTGCGCGAGCAGGTCCTGCGCGCCTGGGGTCGGAGCCACGGCGGCCGGAGCTGGGCGTTCCCCCAACGGGAAGCACATGCGGAAGTCGGGGGCCCGCTGAACCATTACCTCGCGGCCCACGTCGGTCAGCTCCAACACCGAGTAGCGCACATCGCGCTCTCCGATGCGCCGCGAAACCTCTTTCCGGGCCAGCGCCCCACTTCGTACCAATTCGGCAAGGACCGACTCCACTTCGCGCTGGCCAAGGGCGGAGAGGATGCCGTAGGTGGAGAGACGGTCGAGGCCGAGGCCGGTCATCACCGCGTCGCGACCTCCGACCAGCACTTTGGCGACCATCGTGGGCGCGTAGCCTTCCTTCATACGCGCCACGCAGGCGAGGATCTTGCGCACCACGATGTCCTCGTCGGCCTGCAAGGCTCGTGGTGCCAGGCCACCCTTCTTGCCGCTGCGACAGGCATCGCAGGTGCCACAGCGTTCCCAAGGTGCCACTTCGCCAAAATACTCAAGGATGTACCTTCGTCGGCATTCTGACCTGGCGAAGTCCACCATGGCCTGGAGCTTCTTCAGCTCCCGCGCTCGCCGCGCCCGCACCGTGTCCTCATCGAGGGTCAGGGGGGCACCGGGCTTCAGCAGTTCGATGCCGTCGGCGCGGCTGGGCTCCTCCCAACGGATCGCCTTGCGCTGGTGCAGCACCGAAAGCGCGGCCACGACATGGGGAACGTCCAGATCGAGGGTCTCCGCGATGCGGTCCATCCAAAGGGCCACGCCCTCACGCGCATCCTGCTGAGCGGCGACCCACGCGTACACCGTTCCGGCGGCTCCGCGCTCCGCGCAGGGACCGACCAACGTCGCGACCCCTGGCCGATCGGCGGCCCCCAACCTTCGAATCAGCCCCTCGCGCTGAAGCACGTAGAGGCAGCTTTGCGCCGCGCGCTCGTCGGCGTCGTCGGGAAGGCAGCCATGAAGTTCGGACATCGGCACATAGATGGGGCCAGCACCCCCTTTCGAACGGGCGTTGAGCTCGGCCCAGATCCGATGCGACCACGCCGCCGGCGGGTTGCCCGAATGGATGAAGAACTCGTGGATCCGCCGGTCCTGCTCGCGGAACAACAGCGTGACCCGCGCCGGCTTTCCGTCTCGACCTGCGCGCCCGATCTCCTGGTACCACGCCTCTATGCTGCCGGGCATGTCGTAATGTACGACTGCACGGACATCTTCTTTGTCGATGCCCATGCCGAAGGCGTTGGTGGCCACCACCACGGGCGCCTTGCCCCGCATGAACCGCTCCTGTACGTTCTGCCGCTCGGAAAGCTCCATGCCGCCGTGGTACATCTGCGCCCCCGAAATGGCTTCGGTGGCGCGTTCGACGTTGCGACGCGTGGCGCAGTAGACCAGCGCAGGTCCGGGGCTCACGAGCGCCGCCGCGAGGGTGTCCCGTTCCTTGGGGCTGCGTGCTTCGATCACGTCGATCCGAAGGTTCGGCCTATCGAACCCCCGAACGAAGCGGCGGGCCGACGAGAGTCCCAACACCGCGAGGATGTCGTCCTGCACCTCGGTCGTGGCCGTGGCCGTCAGCGCCACCGTTCGCGGCGAGCCCAAGGCCTTCCGCACGTCGCCCAGGCGCAGGTAGTCGGGGCGGAAGTCGTGGCCCCACTGGCTAAGGCAATGGGCTTCGTCGATCGCGAACAAGCGTAGGTTGCAGGCTTTCAGATCGTCGATGAAGCGGGGCGAGAACCGCTCTGGGGCGACATAGACCAGCTCGATCTGGCCGGCGCGCATGGCCGCCAACCGCTCCCGGCGCTCGCTCACCGCCACCGAAGAGTTGATGAGCGTGGCCCGCACGCCCCGCGCTAGCAGGGCATCCACCTGATCTTTCATCAGCGCGATCAACGGGGAGACGACCACGCACAGGCCGCCCCGGGCCAGCGCCGGCATCTGATAGCACAGCGATTTGCCCGCGCCGGTGGGCATGACCACCAGCGCATCGCCCTCGTTCGCGATGAACTCCACGACTTCCCGCTGCCCCGGACGGAAGTCGGAGTGGCCGAAGCGGGTACGCAAGAGCGCGCCAAGGTCGGGTGGGGCGGACACGGCGCTTTGCTAAGCACCGTTCGGCTGGGGTTCCATCACCGTTCGCAGCCATGTGGCACGCCCCCCGCTCGGTTACCCCAGCGAGTGCCTACCGACCCCCCCACCCGCCGCGTGGCCGTCACCCACGCGGCCGAGGCTGGCGACGACACGATCGCCGCCGAAGCGCCTCTGGAGCTGCGCGTGGAGGGTATCGCCGCCGTGCTGACGATGCGCACCCCCGGCCACGACCTCGACTTGGCCGCGGGCTTCCTGTTGGCCGCGGGTGTGGTGGATGGCTGGGACGATGTGCGGGCGATGGCGCAGGTCGCCGACAACGTGGTGGATGTGCGGCTTGCCGAGGGCGTTCCGGCGGGCCGCGCGCGCAGCGCCGATCGCGCGATCTTCGCGAGCTCAAGCTGCGGTCTGTGCGGTGTGGCCTCGCTCGATCGCCTCCCGAGGCCCCAGGCACGCGGGGCCGGATGGGTGCCCGACGATGCGGTGCTGGGTGCGGTGGTGGCTGCGCTTTCTGCCGAGATGACCACTTTCGCGGCCACCGGAGGCGTTCACGGCGCGGCACTGTTTTCCGCCGATGGCACGTTGCTCGTGGTGCGCGAGGATGTCGGCCGCCACAACGCGGTGGACAAGGTGATCGGTGCCCGCCTGCGGCAGGATGGCGATTGCATCGGCTTAGGGCTGGTGGTGTCCAGTCGCGCTGGATTTGAGATCGTGCAAAAGGCCGTTGCTGCAGGCGTCGGCTGCATGGTGGTGTTCGGCGCGGCCACATCCCTCGCCGTGGATACCGCTGCCAAGGCAGAGCTTCCGCTCATCGGCTGGGCGGCGCGGAGGCCGGTACGGTACGGGTCCCCATAAAGTTCCTTGAAAAACAGTTCGGTCCAGTTATTATTTCAAGGATATGAAGCGCGCCCGCCACGAAGTTGCCCTTTCCCGGCTCGCGGAGCAGTTTCCCGTGGTCGGGCTCCGGGGGCCTCGCCAGATCGGGAAGTCCACACTCGCTCGTGCGTTCGCTCAGAGTTGGCCGGAATCCACGTTCTTCGACCTCGAACGCGACGCCGACGTGGCCCGACTTGCCGATCCCGAGTTGGCGCTCGGCGGCCTCCGGGGCCTCGTCGTGATCGACGAGGTTCAGCATCGCCCCGACCTGTTCCGGGCGCTGCGGGTGCTCGCGGATCGGTCCGACCGACCGGCGACGTTCCTGGTGCTCGGGAGCGCGAGCCCGGCACTGCTCCGGCAGGGGGCCGAGTCGCTCGCGGGCCGCATCGCTTGGCATGAGCTCTCCGGCGTGGGCCTCGACGAGGTGCCCGATGCCCAACGCCTCGCTTTCCGCGGAGGGCTGCCCCCCGCCACGCTGGCCGACTCAGACAACGCTGCCGCGAGCTGGCTCCACCAGTACGTCCGCAACATCACCGAGCGCGACCTGCCGATGCTGGGGATCGACCTCCCCCCTCTCGGCGCTCGTCGCCTCCTCACGATGCTCGCCCACGTCCACGGCGGCTTGCTCAACGTGGCGGACCTCGCGCGAAGCTTCGCGATCCGCGAGCCCGCGATCCGGCGCCACCTCGACGTGCTCACGGGTGCGCTGCTCCTCCGGAGACTCGCCCCCTGGCACGAAAACGCCGGCAAACGCGTCGTTCGCTCCCCCAAGTTGTACATCGCGGACAACGGCGTGCTTCACTCCTTGCTCGGCCTCACGACCGAAGAAGCGCACCTCGGCCACCCTCGGCTCGGCCACGCCTGGGAATCGTTCGCGATCGCGCAGGTGTTGGACCGCCTCGACCTGGGGTGGAACGACGCCTACTTCTGGGCCACCCACGCTGGCGCGGAGCTCGACCTGTTCGTACCCGTCGGAGGGCGTCGCTACGGCTTCGAGTTCAAGCGCACCTCCGCGCCCACGCGCACCAAATCCATGGAGATCGCCCGGGCCGACCTCAAGCTGGACCGCCTGTTCGTGATCCACGCCGGCGCGCATTCGTTCCCGATGTCAGACGGAATCGACGCGATCGCCATCTCGCGGCTGTGGGCGGACTTGGGAGAACTGCGCTCCTGAGCCCCTCACAACGACCCGCGAAAATCTGCTTCCAACTTGGCCAACGGCGCACCGAGCGCCGCCTCGATCGCGGCCTGGTTCTGCGCTGCGGAGTTCTCCGGAGAGGTTGCCGCGAAGCAGGCCTTTACCGCTTCCGCCCCGCGAGTGGCGACCACCCATGAGATGAACGCGCCCGCCTGGGTGAAGGCGCGCTCGGGGCGCTCGGCTGCGAACTTCACTGGGTCCAAGAGCGTGACCAACGAGGGGGCCGTGCCCTCGTTCACCGCCGTTCGCGTGGATAGCCGTGGGTCGCGGCCATCCCAGTCGCCGATCAGGTGCACAGCGAGCCCCTCGAACACGAACGCTGCAGGCCGACCCCACCCGCTTGAAAGGAATTGGATCAACGCCCGGGTGTCGTTCCGGAAGATCGTGTCCACGCGGGTGGGGCTCACGACGGAATCCCCACGGCGACCGGTGAACGTTTCGAGGGTCGCAGCGTCTTTGTACTTCCAATAGTCGAGGCGGGTTCCGGCCTTGACCCCGAACACGGCCGATAGTTCTGCGAAGCGCCCGTCGTTGGCTTCCAACTGGTCATCGCGGAAGCTGTCGTTGCCCAGCCATCGATAGGTGAAGGAGCCGCGCACCAGCGATTTGAGGTCCGGGGGGTCGGTGGCGACCAGCAGATCATCGACGGTTACGGTGCCGATGGTGGTCAGCATCACGCCCACTTCCATGTCGCGCGCAGCGGCCGGGATTGGG
>CAMBIK010000185.1 GCA_945867435.1 Klebsiella pneumoniae | reverse complement strand
CCCGGGTGCGCAGTTTGAAGTGTGGAAGGCGTTGCCGATATCGACAACCGCCGCGCTCTTGGCGGGAACGTGGCTGTGGAAGCGCAGCTATTGGTCGATGGTGAGCGGCATGACCTTAGTGATCGTGTCGATCATGCGGGGACACACGGGCGGCTACCTGAACGTGCTGATCCCGATGATGTGGCTGCAGTGCCTGCTCCCGATCGTGGCCGCCAACGCCTTCGGTGGGCCGCGGGCTCGCTCGGTGGCGGCGCTCGTGGTCGCGGCGCAGCTCCTGTTCTGGCGCACGGACTACGGGCGGCTATTGCCAGCGCTGCGGGCGGGAAAGCCGGTGGTGGCGGCGTGGCAGGGTGCCCAACTCGACCCGCGGCGGTACGTCCCCACCCAAACGGACGTGGCGAACATGCAGAACGTGATCGCCGAGATCTCTCGTCTGCCGGACCCGATCCTGATCCCGCATGCACCGTTCTACGCCGTGATGGCGGGCAAACGCCCCTCGTTCGCGCTCATTGCGTTGTGGGACATCGACCATGTGGGTGGCGCGCTCAAATTAGGCGTCGCTACCGTAGATGACGCCATCGCTCACGACTTCCGCAGCGCTGTCCTCCCGGATGACAAGCTTGGCCATGGCTTTACCGATCACTGGGCCAAAAAGGGATCGATCGGAGCGAGCGCCCCTTCAACACGAACCGGATGGCCCGTGCGCTTGAGGTACGTGTACATGCCCAAGGTCGAGGCACCTACGGGGGGCTGAGCGCGGGATCGGATAGGCTACGCCCGTGCTGCTTCGCACCCCCAGATTCTCTGCGCTCCCCCTCCTGGCCGTGCCGCGTGGACACCCGCCCTGGGTGCGGCCGATGGTTTTCGGTGCGCTCGCACTGGCTCACCTGGCGCGCTGGGACGATGCCGACGGCGCTGCGGCGACTCGTTTTCGGTTGGTTGCGGATTTGGGAGGCTCCTTTCCTGAGCTCGCGAACACCGCGCTGGCCGCCGGCGGCTACCCGCTCGATGCGGTCCTCGCGCTGCCGCTGGTGTGGCTTTCCGGCTCCTGGGCCCCGGTGGCTGGCGCAGCGTGGTTGGCTGTGGCCGGGGGGGCCGCCGCCTGGTTGGTCGGGGCCTGGTGGGGAAGCGCGTTGGCCGGCACGCTGGCAGGGCTCGCATGGATGCTGACCCTCGATGCCACCTTTGTGTCAGGCGATACCGCCACCTTGGCAGCGTTGGCGCTCTTGCCCCTCGCGTGGGGAATGACCCTGCGGGCGCTGGGAGGGGGGGCGTGGCAACTCTTCAGCGCGGCGGGGTTGACCGGCGCGATCTTCATGGTTTCCGCTGCAGAGTCGCGTGCGTTGCTCGTACTTTTTGCCGTCACCGCGGGGGCGGCGGCACGCAGCGAGGAGTCGCGGCGGCACATCGGCGTTCTGGTGGGAGTGCTTGCCGGGGGGCTGGCGCTGGCGCTGCCCGCGCTGGCGCTGCGCGCGACGGCGGTGAGCGCACCTTTCCCCGAGGGCGCCCGTTTATTGCCTTTGCTTTTGGTGGCGGTGGCGGGCGTGTCCGCGTGGTCCGCCCGCGCGCACAGCCAGCGGTTGCTGCTCCCGATTTGCGCGTTGGTGGGAGGACTCGGTCCGGTGGAAGGGAGCGCGGCGGCCGGCCTCGGGCTGGTGTGCCTGGCGGGCGCAGGGGTGATTCCTGCCGCTCAATTGGCGTCGAGGTTGGCCGCTTGGCGGGGGTCTGGGAAGGCGGCGGCGCGTGCGTTGTCGGGAGCGTGAGGCCACGCTTCTGCTCGCCGAGGCGAGCCTCTGAGCGACTCCGGCAGTCGGACCGACGCTTGCGACGACAGTCGGCGTGGCGGCGTACAGCGCTTCGGAGTTGCGGCCCCCATGGCCGACCTACAGGTTGATCTCGCACCACCCCGCGCCGAACGAGGCGGTGAAGCCGGACTTGTCGTCCCCCTTCCCGGTATCCTGCATCCGCGCGTCCACCGTGCCGCTGGCCGAGGCCTCGTCGGCCAGGGCGGTGATCTCGACGCTGCCGTCCGTGAGCGACCAGACGTCCCCGTAGTCGGTGTCCATCGTGCCGATTCCGCAGCCATCGGTGATGTCGCCGTCGGTATCGAAGTCGTTCGCGAAGTCTTCCCAAGGGGCGTCACTCACCTCGGAAACGGACCCATACGCGTCGTCATCGAAGTCGTACTCCTTGTCGTTCAGATCGCCCAAAAAGCTGATGGAAACGATCTTTGCACCGTCGAACCCGATGGCCGCAGCGGCGTCGATCCAGGCGAGGAATGGCTCCTCGATGTTCTCGCAGTAGTCCTTCGAGAGCACATCCAGCGCCGAGTCCTCAAACTCGGAGTAGGCCTGGTAGTACGCCTCGTACTTCGGGCAGATGTCGCCGTAGTTGGCGATCACGATGGAGTCTGACTCCTCCTCCCCCGCGTCGGTGTGGATCCACGCGGCGCCGAAGGCCATTCCGAAGCCTTCGTCAATCCCTTCCGCGGTTACCGACGCCGGGCAGCCCGTGAGCCCCAGCAAGCCAACCAATCCTGTCAAACGCATGAGCGCCTCCAAGACTGAGGTTAATTCGATACGGACGCCCCGTCTCTGAGATCGATGCCGACGGTGCAGGTGCTACAGTCGTTCATGGCCGGTGACTACGTTGAGCTTCGCCGGCGGCTTTGGGGTCACGTTTCTGGCCGAGGTCGCGGGAGCAAATTTGCGCCTTCCTGCCCCCTCGTCCCCCGTGGTTACCGAAGCAAGACCCCCCGGAGCTTCCCATGTGGACCCTGACCGCCATCGGCTTCTTCTCCGTCGTCCAGAAAACGGACACCACCGGCCTCACCGTCCGCGCCCGCGTCGCTGAGGACCTCGACGCGCTGCGGTCTCGCTACCTGCCCGGCCTCTCCGCGACGCAGTCCCACGTAGGAACCGACTACCCTTTCCGCGCGCGTTGCACCCACGCTGCCTGGGCCGATGCGCTCGGCCGCATGGCACACGACATCGACTACGCCAACTTCAAGGGCGCCGTCGCCGCCCGCCAGGGGCCTGACCGCGCGCATGTCTACTCCGAGGTGTGGACCGCGCTCCGCAAGCTCGAGGCGCCGGTTCGCGCGGCGCCGAAGCCCGCCTCCGGCAAGAGCCGCTCCTATGGAGGCGTCGTGATGCGGGCGGATGGGAGCATGCTGCTCCGGAAGGTGAGGGGCGGCTTCGACGGCGAGGGCTGGACCTGGAGCAAGGGCGGGGCGAAGCCCAACGAATCTCCGGAGCAGGCCGCGCGGCGGGAAGTCTACGAAGAGACGGGCGTCGTCGCCGAAATCGTCTGCCCGATCCCCGGCGAGCACCACGGCACCACCACCATCAACCGTTACTGGCTGATGCGCTCGCTCGACGAGACCGGCGCCTTCGGGGCCGACGAGACCGAAGCTATCGCCTGGGTCACCCCCGAGGAGGCGAGAATCCGCATCCAGACCACGACCAAGAGCCAAACGAAGGTGCAGCGCGATCTCGCCGTGCTCGAGGCCGCCTGCGCGGCCTTCGCGAGTCTGCCTTGACCGACTGCACGGTCGTCGCAGCACCCGGCGGCAACCCTGCTCCGCTCGTCGCGCTCCTGTGGGCGCTGCGCTGCCAGCGCGATCTGCGCTGTGGCGTGCTCCACGTCGTGATGTACCAACGCGCCGAGCACTGGCTGCGGGCCGAGATGATCGGCGGCGATCTGCCGCTTGAACAGCTCCGCGCGGAGACGGGAGATCCCGCCCTCGGCACGCTCGACGCCCATCTGGCGCGCCTCCCCGACGGTACCCCCGTCGAGGACGACGCAGACCCCGCCGCGGCCCTCGCGTTCACCGAAACCCTCTGGTCAGTTTTCCGAGCGGCACAGGCCACCAGCGAAGCGCCCGTCGTGGTGGCTCTCGTCGGAGGGTCACGACGCACGCTCTCGGTCGACTCGGTGGTGGCCTTCCAGTTGTTGGCGCGCCCGCAGGATCTCCTCGTCGATCTCCGCTTCGATCCCAAGACCGCAAACGATCCGCGGAGTGGCTTCTACTTCCCGGAGCAGCGTGTTCCGCTCCGCGTCCACGTCGACGAGGCCACTTCGATCGCGGCGGCCGACGTGGGCGTCTCCATCGTCGAGCTCACGGTGCCCCGACTCCGCCACCTTCTGCCGGCCGGGACGTAGGCGGGATGGCGACGGGTGGGGCGACCTGATCATCGGCGCGCTATGCGAGCCTCACCCCGCGATTGCGGGGAAGGCGTAGACCACGGCGGAAGAGGGTAGTTTGCGCGCCAACTCCAGAAGGGCCGCCTCCCCGGCGAGGCCGCCCGCGGCTTCCACCTCGCCCAGGAGGACGACCACGACCGGAGGACCGCTGTGGTCGAGGTGCGCCAGCATCGCAACCACGTCATCGACCGCCGCTCGTCCGGGGCCGAGGACGAAAACGGTTCCTCCAGGCACCGTTCCTGGATCGGAAGCCCCGAGCAGGATGACCCGGAAGGGACCGGCCAACGTGCGCACGAACGCGGCCCAGTCGCCCCCCATCGGGACGATCCCGCGGCCTTCCAGGGTGGGCATGGCCCCCGGGAGAGGCTCGATGGCCGCGGGCGTGAACCGCCGCGACCCTGCGAGCACCCAGGCGATGGCCGCCGCTACGAACCCCCAGGCGGCGACGCGTGCGGGGGCGCCCAGGACGCTGAACGGATCGAGGGTTGGCGCGGTCGAGGAGGAGGCGGCGACGGACCGCCCCCCCGCCGCCGCTGCCTTCCCTTCGGTCCCGGAAGGAGGAGCCGCGCCGCTGGGCTCTCCCGGCGCGGCCTGGGGGGGTGAAGGCTCCGGTGAGGCGGCGGCCGGCTGGCCGTTAGGGGCACTTGCGGGCGCCGGATCCTCGGGCCCGGGATCGCCCGCGGCAAGGGTTCCAAAGGCCAGATCAGAGGCTTCCAGTTGCGTGATCACCCCGGCGGCCGCCGCGGAGAGGGAGAGCACCTGTGGGTCGCCCGCGACCGGCTGGAACACCCCCTTCCACACGCGGTGGTCGCCGCCATCGGTGAGAAGAACGCTCAGCTTCCCGCCGCTCAACGCGGCATTTCCGCCCGACCACACGGAATCGCCCGCCTTCAGGTCGGGGTTCGAGCCGTTGTCGTTGAGATCCACTTGTGCGGGGGTGCCGGCATCATCCGTTACGGTGAGCCGGGGGATGGCACCGGAGAAGGCATGATCTTCCTCGCGAACGACGACCACGAAGCTGCCCGCGAACGCCGCGGTACATAGGAGGATCACGGGGCATCCCAGGCCAGCCAAGCGCCCCGCGCCGCTTCACGGTCGGCCGCACCCTCGATCGCGTAGGCCACGACGTGATCTCCGGCATCCGTGGATTCTGTGGGGGCGGCATCCAGCCCGCTCAGCGAGGCGTTGATGTGCGCACGATCTGAGGGCCGGAAGAGGTCAGGGTGCACGGCGAGCGTCGTATAGCCGAAGCTCGCCAGCTGCGCGCCCGCGCCCGCGGCGTCTCCTGCGAAGAGGAAGTCGATGGTGCTTGCGGCGAGTCGCTCGCGTGGGCTGACTGCGCCGGGCGCAAGCAGACAGAGCTCCCCGATCGGGCGGCCGTGCCCGGCCTGGTAGAAGCAGTCCGTGTTGGTGACCCGCAAGTCCCACCCCGGCTCTGGAGCCAGGTCGGTCGGCCAGAGGTCGAGCACGGGACCCTCGGCGGCTGCGTACGCGGAAGGCGCTCCACCGGGTGTGGCGACCTGACGCCACGGCAGCCGGGGCCCTAAAAAAACCTCCAGAACGGCGAGGGCGAGCAGGGGGAGCGCGGCGCGCCCAGCCCGTTCGTGAAGCTCCGTGGCGGCCCGGGCGGCTACGACGCCGGCGGCGAGCACCCACGTCCATCCCAGCCGCTCGGGGAAGCGACCGAAGGCCGCGCGGAGCGCCCCCAGGGCACCCTCGCGAGACGCGGGCACGAATTCCGCCATCCACGCCCACGGCAGCGGGACGAGCGCTAGAAAAAGCGCCACCGTGGCGGTGATGAACAGGGCTCGCACCCGCCAGTCACGACCCACGAGGACCGGGGCCGCGAGGAAACAGCCGAGCATCACCGAGGAGAACCAGGCGGTCTGACTGCGGCCGTCGATGTCCACGGAGGGGGCAGGTGCGGTGTGGAGCAGCAGGCGTTCGCTGACGGTTGAGAGCCCGCCGAGGCCGGTGGCGGGCACCGCTTCTCCGGCTGCGTGGCTGAAAAAAGCGACAGCGTAGGCGACCGCCAGCACGCCCACCGCCGCTCCCGCGACCGCCACGGGCCGCAGCCGCACCACGTTTGCGGCTCGTGCCCCTGCGAGGAGACCCAGGACCAGAAGCGTCGCCGCCAACCCGTGCCAGGCCGAGGTTGCCAGCGCGAGGGCGAACGCGCCCGCCGCGAGCAGGCCATCCCGCGGCGTACCCTCGCGGCCGACAGCGCGCATCCAAGCCAGGCCGCAGAGGGGGAGCCACGGATCGGCAAGATGATAGGGGTAGCCTTCGATCCACGCCGTTGCGGCCAGCCCCGAGAAACCGTACCCCAGCCCCGCCAGCAGCGACCAGGGGGCCTTCGCACCGAGGCTGCGTGCGAACGCCTCCGCCGCCCACGCCGAGGCGACAAGCCCTACCAGCGCCACGAGGCCGAGCAGGCGAGCGGCGGGAATCGCACCCCCCAACGCCCCGACCGCGAGCAGGGTCCAGCTGTCGGGGCGCGTGTAGTCCGCGCCTACCGGCCAGCCGGTAAGCGGGTCGTGGAGCGAAGGGAGCAGCCTTCCTGCGGAAGAGGCGAACCAGGCGGTGCCGAGAGCATCGGCTCGACGCCCCAGCAGGTCGCCGGTGAATGGCGCGGGCCAGAGCCAAAGGAGCGCCAGGGCGGAGAAGATGGCGGGTGTCCACGCGGGGCGCCAGGTCACCGTGGCGCTCGCCCGACCAGCCAAGCCACATACCCGAGCACCAACGCGGTCCACCCGATGGCCGCTCCCACGCGCGCCAGGTCTGCCGCTTCGGCCGAACGTGAGGACCAGGCCGCAGCCACGCGCCGAACAACCGGTGGGGAACCGGGCGCGGTTCCGGCAGCCACGGTGTAGGCAAGGTCGTGTTCCCCCATGCCCAGAGCCTCGTTGAAGGCTGCGAGGGTGGTGGTTTCCCCCGTGGAAGCGCGCAGGCCAAGGCGAACCGGCAGGATCCGCACGACTTCGCCCTCCCAACGCCCGATATAGACTTTATCGCCGGCTTTGTCGCCCGTCACGGATCCGTCGTCCACCAGCACGAGCGTGCGGTCTTCGCCCAGCCATGTGGTCATCGCCACCGGCTGCGCCCCGGCGGGAACCTCGGCGATCTGGACCTGCACGAGCACCGCCACGCCACTTCCGGCGTGAACGACCGCGGACGTGAGGAGGAGCGCGAGAGCCAGCACGCTGGGATTCTATCATGGCGGTAGTGGTAGACTCTGCATGTGACTGCGCCCGATGCCAGCCCCGGCGGCCGACGACGCCGCAGACTGCGGCGAAATCTGGGCTTTGGCGTTCTGGTCGCCGCCCTCGGGCTGTACTTGGCAGAGGTCAGCCTCCGCCTCGCTGGGGTCGAACCCGCCTACCAGGCCGACGCCGTAGGGGGCTGGCGGATGTTGCCGGCCATGAGCGCCGCGACCATGCGCGGCCACGAGGGCACGTCGTTTGTCGTCACGACAAATGACGAGGGGCTGCGCATGTCGGCGCGCAAGGTCCGTACTCCCGGCGTGGCGCGGGTGG
>CAMBIK010000184.1 GCA_945867435.1 Klebsiella pneumoniae | reverse complement strand
CGGCGGGCGCGCTCGCAGCGCTCGCGCCGGCGGCTCCGCTTCGAACCCTTCCGCCCCCACTTTCCACGCCAGCCCCAAGGGCTGGCGTGGAAAGTGGTTGGGGCGGAAGGATTCGAACCTTCGGATGCGGGCGTCAAAGGCCCGTGTCTTACCGCTTGACGACGCCCCAGTCCTCTCGCTCCTAATCCGCCGCGAGCCGCGCGGCGAGCCCGGGCGGCGAGTCCGGTCGCGCCTACTTTGGCGTGAGCTGCGCTTCCATGTGGGCGTCATCGTCTGGGCCCATGGCCCAGACGACCGGCCACAGGAGAAAGAGAGCCCCCACGATAAGACCGATTTTCGGCTCGGTAGGCACCGAAACCACGCGCGCCAAATAGCCGGGCGCGCCCACCCATAGGTACCACTCCTCCCAAATGAAGTACCCGACCTGGGTGTGGAGCTCGCCAACCCCCTGGCCACAAAAGCAGCGGGTTTCTCCGAGGGGGAGGGCCGGGTGTTCGTAAGGTAGAGGGTGGCGGCCTCCGGCAGTGCGGTAGCGTGAATCGTGGAAACTGCCCCACTCCGTGAACGGCCGCCACCCCACCGCCCTCCTCCGCAGAGCGCGTTAGCCACCGATGGAATCCGGAGCCGCCCCCATGTCTCGACCCCTCATCCTCGCCACGCTCGCTGCGGGTGCCCTCCTCGGCGTGGCCGGAAGCGCGCTCGCCTACACGCCCAGCGACATCTTGAAGAAGCGGAAGACCCCCCCCTCCAGCCAGGCGATCGCGCTGCCCATGGCGGAGCACCCGCCCGCCTACTGCGACCCAGAGCGCGCCGGCTGGATGTACCTGGACATCAGCATGCGCGATGCCGGCGCGCTCGGCTGTGTGTGCGTGCAAGACAAGGACCTGACTTGGCAGTGGGCCACCTTCGGAAGCGTGGTCCGCGAATGTGACTGACCGCGCTAGCTCGTGACGCGCAACGTCTGCATGCCGCGCCGCAACCCATCCACGGTGAGCGGAAACATGGGCATCGTCGCCCCGACCGCGCGCACGGTGGGGTGATCCCAATAGCGCTCCGGGTCCGGATTGAGCCAGATGCTCGACGGACAACGCTGCGTAAATCGCTGCAGCCACTGAATGCCCGTCGGCCCGGCCTCCCCCCACCCGGCCCCCTGGAACAGCTCCCACGGCGCCATCGAGGCATCCCCGACCCAGACGAGCCGGTGCTGGGGAGTAAGGCGCTCGACCACCTCCGCCGTGGGGCGTCGTTCGAATGTTCGATAATCCTTGTAAAGCCAGCTGTACGGACAGTTGTGGAAGTGCCAGGCCTCGAAGGTCTTGAACGTCTTTAGTTCCTTTGCTGCGGTGAACAGCCGGCTAACCAGCTCCGCGCTTGGCTCCATGCTGCCACCCGTGTCCATCAAAAGCACCAGCTTTACGCGGTTGATTCGTTCGCGTTTGATGTCGAGCTCGATCTCACCAGCATTCTTGGCCGTCTTTTCAATGGTACCATCGATGTCCAACTTCTCGGCCCCTTCCCTGCCAAAGCGGCGCAACATCGAAAGGGCTACCTTGAAATCACGGATATCAAGCTTCATATCGGTTCGGTAGCCCGCCCAACGGCGGTCGCCGGCCACCTGCACGGCCCCACGCCCACCGCCCTCGCCGCCCACCCGGATTCCCTGATCCGCTCGGCCGGAATTGCCAAAGGGGGAAGACCCCCCGGTGCCAACCCAATGGCCGCCCCCGTCATGGCGTTCCTTCTGTTCTTTGAGCCGCTTCTCAAGTTCCTTGCGCATCGCTTCGAGACTTTCGAAGTCGTGGTGAACGCGATCTCCTTCTGCTTTCCGGGCGTTTTCCAGCCAAGCCGCCAGCTCATCCTTAAACGGCGCGGGCATCTCCACGCCGTCGAATGTGGCGGTGAAGGCCACATCGAAAGCGTCGTAATGGGCCTCCGTGTGAACAAGCACCGAGCGCGCCAGAAAATAAATCTGATCCAGATTCGTCGCGAGGCCGAGGTCCAACCCCCTCATGAACGCCAACCATTCTCCCGTTCCCACCTTCAGGCCCTGATTACGCAGGTTGTAGAGGAGGTTCAGCAGCACTATCGCTTGACTCGCGCCGCTTCGAGGTCGGCTTCCTGCTTTAGCAGCACCCCTGGAAAGGGGAATTTCGCGACCACATCCTCGGGCGAAATGCCGGCGCGAACGAGCACGGTCAACCAATCGATGAGCTCGCTGGTGGAAGGCTTCTTGCGTAGGCCATCCAGACGCCGAAGCCCGTAAAACCTCGTGAACGCCGCTTCGAGCAGGCGTTCCGGAAGGTCCGGCAGGTGAACCTCCACGATCTTCTTCATTCGTTCGCGGTCGGGGAAGGAAATGTAGTGAAATACGCAACGGCGAAGGAAAGCATCGGGAAGCTCCTTTTCGGCATTGCTGGTAATGATCACGACCGGACGATGAACCGCGCGCACGGTCTCGTCCAACTCGGGAATGTGGAAGACCATCTCGTCCAGTTCGCGGAGGAGATCGTTGGGAAACTCAAGGTCGGCCTTGTCGATCTCGTCGATCAGGACCACGCTCCGTTCGGCCAGCGTGAAGGAGCGGCCGAGAACGCCGAAGCGAATGTACTTGCGGATGTCCCGCACATCGCCTTCCCCGAAACGGGAGTCGTTGAGACGCTGGACCACGTCGTAGGTGTACAAGCCCTCCACAGCCTTCGTCGTGCTCTTGATGGACCAGATGCCCAAGGGCAGACCAAGGGCCTCCGCCACCGCCGAGGCGAGCACCGTTTTTCCTGTGCCTGGCTCCCCCTTCACCAAGAGCGGTCGTTGGAGGACAATGGCGGCATTGACGTCGGCCAGCAGGCCCTCGTCGGCGATGTAGCGGGCCGAGCCCGAGAAGCTGGACATGGTCGCCCGGCTAACACAGCGCAAAGCGGGCCAGAGGGGCGCAATTCAGTTAGACCCCCGCTCCCGCCCTCGCTCCCCTCACCTCCCCAGCCTCGGACCCCCCTTGGACCACAACCTCTGCGTGCTCATCGACTTCGACAATATCGCCAAAGGCAGCCGCCAAGAGGGTTTAGGGGAGTTCGACATCCGGCTCGTGATGCGCCGCCTCAAGGACATCGGTCGCGTTCTGGTCGCCCGCGCCTACTGCGATTGGGAACGCTGGAGCCGGCACCGCAAGGCCTTGGCCGAGCAGGGTGTCACCATGGTCGAGCTGGTCGCGACCGGCCACGGCGATAAGAACCGCGGAGACATCGCGCTGGCGGTCGACGCGATGGAGATGGCCTACACCAAGGACTTTCTCGACACCTTCGTCATCCTCTCGGGCGATAGCGACTTCACCCCGCTCGTGCAGCGCCTGAAGGAACTGAATCGGTCCGTGATCGGCATCGGCACCCGCGGCAGCACGTCGCGCCTGATCGCCAACGTTTGCGACGAGTTCTTCTTTTACGACACGCTGGTCAAGCGACGCGCACCCGAGCCCGAAGGGGATGACGAGGACGAGGACGAGGTAGAGCGGCCGAGCAAGGTGAAGATCGACCACGCCTTCTCGCTGCTGGTGGAGACCCTTGAGAATCACGCGCGTGACGAATCCGGTCCGGTCCACGGCAGCATCATCAAGACCTCGATGAAGCGCAAGGCCCCTACGTTCAGCGAGAACGACCTCGGTTTTCGGACCTTTGCGCGCTTCTTGGAACGCGCTCAGGCGGAAGGCCTGGTGCTCCTGTCCAAAGACGGGCGCGCAGGTGGCTGGCGTGTCGAACTCGCCCCGGGTCCGGGCGAAACCGCGGCGGCTCCGCCTCCCCCTCCCCGGCCAGCCCGTCGCCAGGTTGCCGAGGCTCCTTTGCCGAGCGGCCCGGGTCAAGCCGCGCTCGCGCTTTTGCGCAATGAAGGGTACGACATCGGCGAGGCCGAAGAACGCAACCGCATCCTCGACGCGTTCTCCGCCGCTTGCACCGAGCGAAATTCGCGTGGTCGGCGCCTGGCGGTCCAGTACCTTCAAGGCGACCTCGTTCAACTCGGGCTCGATGCGGAACGGGTCCGCGGGGTGCTGATGGCCCTCGTTCGGATCGGCGCGCTCCTCCACCCCGATGGCGATCCCGTGCGCGGACCTACCGCGCCGATTCAAACGCCCGCTTCGGCGGCGGAGCTGGGGGCTCTCCTCGAGGAACGCGCGCTTGAGATGCTCGGCGAACGGGCGATCAAGCTTGACTTCCCAGCGCGCCTGGCCATCTTTGGCGATCCCGGGGCCGAGCGGCGCGACGATTTCCCCCCGCGTGAGGAAGGTGAATCGACCTCAGACGAAGAAGCCGCGACCGTCACCGACGACGCGCCAGCTTCCGAAGTGGTGCCGGAACCAGCCCGCCGCAAGCGAACCCGCAGCGGCAGCAGTCGCCGCACCGCGGCCGCAGGCGAAGTGGCACCGGCGGCAGCGGAGAGTGAGGCGACCGAAACCGAGTCCCAAGCCGACACTCCGCCCGCAGCGCAGGAAGCCGCAGACGATGTTCCTGCCGATGCGGGAACGGCCAAGGTCCGAAGCCGCCGCGGTGGGCGGCGGGGCGCGCGCTGAAGCGGCACAGCGTTTTTGCGAGCCGACATCGCCTGATGGAACGGCATAGGCCACAGCCCCAAACAGGTTAGCTCCGCGGCATGGTAAAGATCCGGATTGATGGCGGCGCCAACCTGCTCGCGCTCGCCGGCGCCGACCTCGGTGCCTCCCCTTGGCAGACCCTCGCTTTCTCACAGATCACCACCTTTGCGGATGCCACCGGGGACCACCAGTGGATCCATGTGGACAAAGAACGCATCGCAAAGGAATCTCCGTTCGGGGCCCCGATTGCCCATGGCTACCTTACCCTTGCGTTGGTGGCTGGCCAGTTCTTCGAGCTGCTCGAGCTGGTGAACTTCAAGATGGTCATTAACTACGGCACGGGCAAGGTTCGCTTCCCTTCGCCGATGAAGGAAGGCGCGCGCTGGCGCCTCGCGATGAAGCTCGGCGAGGTCAAGGAGGTCGGAAACGGATGGGTGGAAGCTCAGTTCCTCGCGACCATCGAGATCGATGGATCGCCGAAGCCCGGCTGCGTGGCCGAGTGCATCTACCGGTTCCTCACCTGATCAGGTAGGCCTTGCCGTAGGTGGTGCCCGTGCCATCCGAAAAAAGCTCGGCACCGACCACCAGCTCTTGCACGCCATCCCCCTCGACATCGCCTACGCCGAGGGAGTTGCCGGTGTAGGCCAGGGCTTCTTCGCCCGACCAGGCCAGGAGCGCCGCGGACTCCGCATCGCCCGCGCCCGCGAAGGCCAGCGCCCCGCTGATCACCCACACGACCCCTTCCGACGTGCTCCCCCCGAGCAGCTCGGAGACGAACAGGTCGTCGATGCCATCTCCATCCACGTCGCTAAGCGTGCGGGTCACATAGCCGAACTGCCCGGCTGGGGTGGAGCCCAACAGCCCGGCGGTGGCATCGCTCGGCGAGCCAGCGGTGGGCACACCGTCAAAGAAGTAGAGGGCACCGGAGTAATCACTGTAGCCGAGCGCCACGACCATCGAATCGTCGGCACCATCGCCATCGAAGTCCTGAACCACGCCATCCCACCCGTAGGCATCGCCGGCTCGCCCCTCCCACGTGCGCCAGGCAAGGTCGGCGACCGCGGCATCCACCAAGGTCGCGTCGGCGAAGAACGCCCTTCCCTGGCTGGGGCTGCTGCCCGTATCCACCGAAGCCGCGGCGGAATCGCCGGTGTCGCCTGGCTGCCCGTTCGCCTGGCCAATGAAGACATCAACCACGCCATCGCCATCCACATCCTCCAGCACGCGCACCCGCGAGAATCCGTCGATGCCGCCATCGATCTCCGCGACCACCTCATCGATGAGGTCACTGGAACCGGAATATCGCTTGCCGCGCAAAACGTACAGCAGACCAGTGGGTTCGGTCATGTGGTCGCCCGTGGAATCGTTCACGAGCAGCTCCGCTGCCCCGTCGAGGTCGAGATCGCCCGCGGTGATGTATTGCGCGTATACCGTCGCGAGACCAGACTCCACGCCAAGCGGATACGACAGCCTGGCATCGGCGTCGGCCTCGCTCAGCGTGGCACCGAAGCGAGCGCCATCGCCGTAAAAGAACAAAATCTCGTAGTCGGCCTGGTAGGAGGAGTAGTGAATTTCGCCGCGGGTCGTGACCAGGTCAAGATTACCATCGCCATCGATATCCACGCATTGAGCACCAAATCCAAGGAAGAGTTCGCTGCTCTCGAGCAGGGTGTCGGCATCGCCCATGGCCATCCCTGCGGTCCAGGACGCCTCGCCGCTGCCGTACCAGATGCCCACGCGACCCGCGTAGAAACCTGCGAACGGCGCGGTCACGATCAGGTCGTCTGCGCCGTCCCCATCGAGATCACACAGGACCACGCTTTCGCCGACCAGCCCTTGTTCGCCTGAATCGCCGACAACGGTGACCGGAGCATCCGCGAGCGAGGCCAACCTGGAATCCAGCCCATCACAGTCCGTGTCAGCCCCATCGCCCCACAGGTCGCGAGCGCCGGGATGCACCGAGGGATCCAGGTCGTCGCAATCGTCGCCTCCAAGCTCGTCGTCGTCGTAGCCATCGGCATCGCCATCGCCATTGTCTCCATCGGCACAGTCGTCGTCCTTGCCGTTCTTGGGCACCTCTACGGCACCCGGATTCACGGCGGCATCCTCGTCGTCACAATCGAAAGTGTAGTCGTAACGGTCGCCATCGACATCGATCAGGTCGGCCCCATCGCAGTCCTGGTCGATGCCATCGTAGGGCACTTCGGCTGCTTCGGGATGAATGGTGGCCTCCGTGTCGTCGCAGTCGGTCCCCAACTCGCATGCGTTCGCGTCGGTCGCGCCATCCCCATCAAGGTCGAAGCCATTGTCGACGACGCCATCGCAGTCGTTGTCGACGCCATCGCAGGCCTCAGTCGCACCTGGGTAGGCACTGTAGTCATGGTCATCGCAATCGGTGAGGCTGTCGTAGCCGTCAAGATCATCGTCGGTCGGCTCGGCAGCCGTATCGGTGTCGGCCGGTCCCGTGTCCGTGTCCGCGAGGCCGGTGTCGCCGGGAGCCTTTTCCGAGGGTGGACAGGCGCAGAGGAGGAGCGAAAAGGGGAGGAAGCGCAGCATTCACGCAGTGTACCTCAGTGGCGCGGTGCATCCCCTTCGCGAGGGAGGCTCTCAGGAGAAACCAAGCGCACCGATCCCAACCGCCCGCGGCGCAAGGCCTCGCGACCAAGCCTGCGGGTGCGCCACTCGGCGTACCCAGCGAGCGCCACGGCCACCACGCAAAATCCCAATCCCAACTTAGCCTGTTCCATCGACACAAACGCGGTCGCGGCGACCACGCTCAGCGCGGCGCTCGCTCGCGCGACCGCAAGCGCCAGGGCGAGTACGCGCACGGTGCGCGCGACCCGAACCGAAAACCACTCCGCATCGGAGACCCCCAAGGTCGCCCGGCGCGAGGCGCCCAACGCGGCCCGCAATTCACCTCGGCCAAGCCAGTGGAGCGCCGCCAGCATCGCGATCGTGCCCCGCTCGGAGGGGGCAAGGAACTCGTCCTTGGCTTGGTCGGCCCTGCCCTGCATGCACAGCGACAAGGCCAGGAAGTAGCGCAATCCGACATCCCCGGGCGAGGCGAGCAGGCCGAAGCGAGCGATGAACTCGGCCCGCACGGGTTCCTCCGCCATGAGGCCGACCACGACGCCGGCACGCGCCAGAGCGTGACGTGACGGGTCCCTGTCGAGTGCTCCC
>CAMBIK010000183.1 GCA_945867435.1 Klebsiella pneumoniae | reverse complement strand
CTCGACGTGCTGTACCTCGTCACCGACGACCAGCTCGACGCCCGCCGGCGCCTCGGGATCTCCGAGTCCGACCCCGACGTCGCCCGCGTCCAGCGTGGGCCCGGCAGCATCACCGTGGTCGGGCTCGCGGGAGCGCACGCCGTGGACGTCCTCTACCGCTCGGGGCCCGGCCGTTTCGGGCGCTTCGACGCGGTGGTCGTGGACACCCCGCCGGTGAAGAAGGGCGGCTGCCTGCCGGGTGTCCTGCTCATCGCACCCACGGACGGCGACGACGCCTCCGCGAACCTGATCCGGATGCTCCGGGCGACGCCGGCCAACACCGAGATCGTGCTCGTTCGCATCGACGCGGTGCCGAAGCGGGAGTGGGCGCAAGACGCGGCCACCATCAACGACGCCTCGAACCACACCGGCACGCTCGGGTACCTCTCCGATCCGCTCCCACGAACCGACGAGGTCCGCGAGGCGCTCAACCGCGGCCAGTCGGTGTGGACGCTCGCCCGCCGCGGGGCCACCCGCGAATTCCTCCAGGGCCTCGAATCGCTGGCCGGCGTGGTGTGGGCCCGCATCCGGCCGGACAGCGCGCTGCCGCCGCTGGGCGCGAACGCGGCGTCCGCCGTGCACATCCGCGGCTGGGACGACGATGCTTGATCCGCTCCGTGCGCGCGCCGAGGCCGATGCCGCGGAGCGCCGCGGGGCGGGCTCACTGTGGGGTGCAGGGCCCGTGGCGTGGGAGGGCGTGACCGCGGGCACCGTCGCCCAGCCCGAGGTGGTGCCGACGGTGGAGGAGGGCCCCGCCGAGGCTGTGCCCACGCAGCCTCGCGTTGCCGTGGTTCGGCGGGCCGATGCGCCGCGGGCGGAACCGCCCCGGGCCACCGAGGAGGTGCCGACGGCGCTGCTCGCGGCGATCCTTGCCCGGCTGGCGATTGTGCCCCCGACGGCCGGCGGCGTGCCTGCGTGGCTCGTCGAGGCCGTCGGGAACCCGCTCAGCTACGATGCGGCGGCCCCGAGCCGGAAGGACGTGTGCGCGCGGGTGGACCCGGCGCTGTATCGAAGATTGCAGGCGATGAAGGAGCGGCTCGGGCTGCGGACGACGGCGGGGGCGTGGGAGTATGTGCTGCGCGCGGGGCTGGCGGTGGCGGCGCGACAGCCGCCCTGATCCATCGCGCTCCAACAGCGAGGCCAGATAGCTCTCTTAGCAGGGTGCTGAAAAACTCGGTTGACAGCCGCCGAGATTAACATACGTTGATCGCCACGAAAGGTGGCGTATGCGCGGTCATTTCACGAAGCAGGTGAGCCTGGTGACGGTGGGCCCGGAGGCGCGGATCCCGAAGAACCATCCGATTCGGCGCATCAAGGAGATCGCGGACGCGGAGCTGGCCCGCCTGTCGCCGCAGTTGGACGCCATGTACAAGACGACGGGCCGACCCTCGACGCCGCCCGAGCGACTGCTCAAGGCCTGCCTGCTGATCGCGCTCTACACGGTTCGGAGTGAGCGCCAGTTTTGCGAGCAACTTGACTACAACCTGCTGTTTCGCTGGTTCCTTGACATGGACATGGCGGAGGAGTGTTTTGACGCGTCGACCTTCGCAAAGAACAAGGATCGCCTGCTCAAGGCCGACGTAGCGCGACTCTTCTTCGAGGCCGTGGTCAACCGGGCACGCAGCTATCGGCTGCTTTCGCCCGACCATTTCTCGGTGGATGGGACGCTGATCGAGGCCTGGGCGTCGATGAAGAGCGTGCGACCGAGGGGCGAGGACTCGACGCAGCGCCCACCGCCCGACGACCCTGGGAATCCGAGCGTGGACTTCCACGGGGAGAAGCGAACGAATGAGACCCACGCCTCCACCACGGATCCCGAGGCGAGGTTGGCGAGGAAGTCCCGAGGCGGGGGGACGAAGCTGGCCTTCTCCGGTCACGTCATCATGGAGAACCGCAACGGCTTGTGTGTGGACGTCTCGGTGGTGCGGGCGACGGGCACGGCGGAGAGAGACCAGGCTGTGGTCATGATCGAGCGACTTCGCAGGAGGAGAATTCGAGTGAAGACGTTGGCGGCGGACAAGGGCTACGACGCCCGGGAGTTCGTCGCTCGGCTCCGCGGCCTGGACGTCACCCCGCACATCGCGCGCAACCAGAGCGCGAGCCGATCCTCGGCGATCGACGGGCGCACCACACGGCACGCGGGGTACGCGGTCAGCATCCGGTGCCGCAAGCGTATCGAGGAGATCTTCGGCTGGGCCAAGACCATCGGCGGCCTGCGAAAGAGCCGATATCGAGGCATCGAGCGCACCGGGCTCTGGGCGCTCCTCACCGCCACCGCCTACAACCTCCTCCGAATGGCAAAGCTGCGCCCAGACTTGGCTCCGGCGTAGAAAAGTCACGTTCGAACCGCCGCAAGGTGGTTCGAATATCCCGCTGAGCGATGAAATGCTGCCGCTTGGGGCGACGCCAGGGCGCGACTTGGCCGTCGAGCGGCCGAGTCACGGCGTTTCCTCGGCCACCGGCGACCGAACAGCGGGATGTTCAGCACCCTGTTAGCCGGCTATAATCAGGCACTTTTCTCACTCCCTGCCACGTTGTGAAAGGTCACGAAACTCCCATCGGCCCGTCGACGGCCCAGTTCCGATCCCGATAGGCATCCGTTCGTGCCGCCGACCCGCCAGGCTCTTTGCAAACACCGTGCAAAGTCGCCCATGCGCAGCCAGGACTTCCATCCCTCATCGGCTATACGGTGCGAACCCGGAGTTCTCATGGCCGACGAATTTTCCTTGACCCCTCAGGCGCTCCGCGCCACTGCGAACGCGAAGCAGTTCCTGAACGACGCGCTGGAAGTCGCTGCCTACGATCAGGCCGACATGATCGTGACATGCTACGGAGTAGAAGGGACGGCCCCGACCGCCATCGTCCGAATCATCGGGGGGATGCAGAAAGAAACCGAAGACGGCTGGGTGGTTCTCGCGACCGGTCAGGCGATGACCTCCACCGGATCGCAGCGCCTGTCGGCCACCGGCCTGCCGAAGTATATTCGGTGGGAAATCATCAGCTTCGGCGGCACCGGCACTCCGGCGGTGATCTTCGGGGTGGGCGGGATGTTGAGGACCAACTAGGGTGGCCCGTTGCGGCTGCGGAGGCGGGCCGCGCGCCGCACCTTCCGAGTCCGTGCGGGGTGGGCGGGTGGGGCCGAACTTGCTCGGAGCGAGTTCGGGCATCGTCGTTGCCGGAGGTCTGATAACGGCCCGTGGTCGTCGGTCTCGCCGGTGGTGCGGTACGTGTAGTGTGCTCGCGCAAGTGAAGGCGGGCGCGCTGACTCTCGGCGATGCACGCGCCGCGCTGACTGTCCAATCGGCCATGTCCACCCCGATTTTCCGGGGGTCGGGTTCTGCGCCGGCGTTTCGAAAGTCGAAATCAGCGAGCGGTGCCGAGGTTGATACATCGGGCGACGAGGCCTGTAATAGCACGCGGGCGAAGAAGATCACGGCGGCCGTTTCCTGGCTGAAGTCCCACGCGAACGACATCAGCTCAACATGCGTGAAGAACGACGGCACCGATTGGGCGTGCTCTGGGTCGGCGAAGACCTGCTTCGCCGGCCACGCGAAGAGCAGCAACCCCAGAACGGTCCTGTCGACCACGCTGGCGTCTTCAGACTTCGTGATCCATTGCTACGACTGCTGGCTCAAGCACGTGTTCAGTCCGGATGCAGTTGCGTTTACCAACTGTGGTCAGTGGGAGCAGGCCCAGCAGGACATCCACCTTTGCATTGACTTCGTTGACAGCGCCAATGCCAAGGAGATTGCCTGCGTGATCGCTCACGAGATCATGCACGTGTGGGGTGCGGATGAAAATGCCGCTGATGCGATGGTGAACAAGTTTGCTGGCCTGCCGAGCACCTGGGACTGCCCATGAGGCGCGCGGCTACCGCACTATCGGTGATGGCCGGGTGCGCGAACACCGACTGCGGCTACTCGGACTACCTTGACACGGTGGCTTTCGACGGAGATGGACGCGGGTGGGTGAACGCAGCTTCCGGCGGCCTCGGCGCGTGCGATGGACAAGTCGATCGGTCAGAGATCACGCTGGCGGCCGGGGAGGAGGCGGAGGTCGAGACCTTCTCGTGGACCATCGGATCGGAGGTGTCGGATCCTCCGAGCGGGTTCTCGGCCGCGTTTGAGGGCGGGGTGTGGGACTGCGACGCTTGCTCATTCGGCGTTCTGCCGGACTCGGGCGAGAACTCGGTCTTAGTCGAAACCGGAGGCGAGATCGCCGGGAGGATGAGAATATCCTTGGTCGATGGATCGGGCTCGGTCCTCGTCTCGACCGAGATATGAGGGAGTAGCGGTTCAGCCGCAGCCTTGGGGTGCCGGCTCTGGCTGCCCCGCCGATGGGCGCGGACTGGGCGGCGTGAGGCCCGAGCGGTGGGCCATGCGCGTTGCGGCGAAGAAGCGCCCGACACTTCGACCCTGCCGTTTGTAACTCGCCTAGGCGGTCAGGACGCGATCGGACGAACGTGGTGCCCGCCTCCGAGCGCGGGTCCCTGCGGGGTGCGTCGCCACATCACCCCGTAGTGCAGGCCCTGCTCGTCGGTCTTGCGGTGGGCTCCACCCCTCGACATCGAGGAACAGGGGGCCCGGCGTGACGCGGCCAACCGGATCAGTCCGTGTCGCACGCCTCCGCGATCCTCCCCTTGATACCTCGCGTTCTGCTCATCGCGGGGATCGTCTCCATTACGCAAAACGAAACTCTCCCACTTGTTCTACACGCCTATCTATTCGCCCTCGAATCGGGCCAAGCGGTGGCTTGATCGATGACAACGCCCGATGACGACGACGATGCCCCCGGATGACGCCCCGGCCGATGTCGATGATGACAGCGAATCACGCCCACAATTCCGTCATCGGCCTCGCCCACCCGGCTACGTCGCGGCGCGCCCATCCCCACGTCAGTCCTGCACCAGCCCCGCACAAGCCGCCAGAAACCAATTCGCTTGGCCCGCGGTCGTCGCCTCGCGCGCCGCCAGCGTATCAGGCAGGTCGGTCGCCAGGATGGGCCCGTCCGAGAGATCGGTTAGGGCGTGCCAGTCGAATTCGCCGCACCGGTCGTGATCGCACCGCACGCTGCGGTCACCGTCGATGTCGGTCCCCCAGGAGAAACCCATCAGCATCGAGCGGCTGCACGCCCAGGACGTCGCTCGACCGACGGGCAGCCGCTCGGGCCACGCTTCAGGCGCCTCGATACCCAGGTCGGCCGCCACGAGCTGGGCGACGTTGGCGGTTGCCCACGGCGTCGTCGCGTTCCCCACAGCGCCGGCGGATACCCAATCTTGCGCCAGCTCCGCCGGGAACACGTAGACCGGAACCTGGGCGTTCCACTCGTTCGGAAGGTCGCCGTGGCCGCACGCCCGCACTCGGGAGAGCGGCTCCTCCACGCAGGGGGCCTCCCCGTGGTCGCCCATGATCACGAGCGTGAGGTCGTCCAGCCGGCCCGCACCCTCAAGGGTAGCAAAGAGCCGCGCCAGCCGATCCTCCACCCGCGAGGCGCGAAACCAGTCCACTTGGCCGAGGATGGTCGCGTAGACCATGGCGCGGAGGTCGGCGGCCGGCGTGTCGCGGTCGAGCTGCACCGCGTCGTGAACGCTCGACCAGAACGGCGTCGTTGCCATGGTCGCCGCCACATCGTCGGCCTCCGCTACGATCCCGGCGGCCAGCGCGTAGCGCCACACCACCTGGCACTCGTCACTCTCGGGCGCGTATACACACCGCGGAACATGGCCGCCGACCTCCAGATCGTTGAGGTAGGCGAAGGCCGGGCCCCCGTCGGCGACGGCGACACCGAGGGCATCGAGCGCCTGCGTGAACGGACGATCCTCCTCCGGCACGGCGGCCATGGTGCCCAGGTCGGTGGTGAAGTCGGGGATCCAGGTTTGGGTCACGCCGGTCAACCAGGGGGAGGCTCCGTCGCAGCGGGTGTCGGCGAAGGGGTCGGCGAACCTGGGGTTGTCGAGCCCCATGTAGAGCGGCCCGCCCAGCGCGGCCGCGGCGAGGGCGAGCACGCTCGGGTCATCGCAGGCCGGGTAGAGGTCGGCGCGTCGCGCCCCGGCATTCTGCGCCGGCCACCAGTTTCGCAGGTGGGACTCCACCGTCCACGAGGAGGGTGAAACACCGCCCTCCAGGCAACTAAGGTCGCCACCGTGCGCCGTGGCGATCGCGCGAAGTCGCTCACACATCCCGTCGTCTATCGCGGCGCGCTCGCTGAGGGTGTCGAGGCTCCAGAAGACCACGATCGCATCCGAGCCGTCGTGAGCCGAGTCCGCCGTTTCAGCGGGCGCCTCGGCGGTCTGGCAGCCGATCGCGAAGCCAGCTACTGCAAAAAGCCCGGGGACCGGGCGGACTGAACGGCGCTGTGAAGCGGAAGGGAGGCCCACTTCGGCCCCGTATCTCGGATCCCCCACCGCTTGGGCCGGGGGTTGTGCTACCGTCGGCACGTTCGTGGCGATGAGGTGCGGTCCACTCGGCCTTCCGTTCGACCCGGTGGACGTCCTTGCGGCGATCGCGGCGGGCGTGTTCGGCCTGGCCGCGGCGTCGGGGATCGTGATGCTTCAGCGGCGCGGCGGCGTCCGCCCGGGGTTTCCCCCTTGTGCGCATGCTCGCCGACGTGGCCAGGCATTATTGCCGGTTTTCGGCCAACTACGCATCATAACACGGTGATCTCAACCATGTCAGGAGTGGACCACTGTGCGCCGTCGTAGGTGGAAAGCGACAGGACGTAGGTTCCTGCCGTATCCGGGGCGAAGGTAGGATCCTCGATGTCGTAAGTGCGGATGTCGTTGCTTCTGACGGCAGAGTGAGACGGCACGGCCTGGAACGCCCAGAACCAGGTGAAGGGTCCACAGCCGCCGCTGGCGGAGCCGTTGAGCTGCACGTGCCCGTCGCTGAGGTTCACGGTTTGCGCGGCGCCCGCGTCGCCGACGGGGGCGTCCAAACAGTCGGCGCTGTCGGCGCTGTCACGGTTGTCGGCCGTTTCCCCAGTGTCGGCCGCGTCGCGGGCACCATCCGCGTGCAGAGCTACGCCCCAGCGTTCGACACCCTTGGCGAACGTATGGTGGCTCCAGCCCAACTTCCGCGCGTCGAAGTAGACCCCGTACCACACGTCGTCGACCTGCGAGTCCAGCTCCTCAACCGTCGGGAGCTTCTCCTTCTCCGGCATGAGCGCCAATGCCCCAAACAATAAAGCGAAGAACAAGAAGGCCAAACCGAAGGCACGCATGAGACCTCGAACGATGTGGGCACGGAGCACGAGCGTGACGCGAATCCCCCTACATCCCCCCCGCGACCACCCCCACTAACGCCAGCTCCTTCACCCCCGCCGCCTGAGCAGTGTTGAGCACACGGGAGAGCCTCGCCCAAGGAACACCGGCGTCGGCATGCACCTCGGCCCGGTCCTTGCTGCGCGATTGCAGGAGGCGCTGGTAGAGCGGATCGATCACCCCCGCCCCCTCCACATAGGACCATGCGGCGATGCGCAGCCCATCCACATAGATAGCGTCGGGGGAAACCAGGATCTCGACGCCCCCGCTCCGTGCATCCTCGGAGGTTGTCGCGGCGAGCTCGAACCGGCCCTCACGCGGCGCGGGCGCGAGGTCCGTAGAGTAGGTGCGAAGGAGAAAAACCAGCAACAAGACCATCATGTCGACCATCGGCGCCAGGGCACCCACATCGAGTCCCCCGGACGTGAACTCCGGAACGGCACCCATGAGGCGGCGCCGCTTCATTGCAGGCTTACCCGTGAGAAGCGCGGGG
>CAMBIK010000182.1 GCA_945867435.1 Klebsiella pneumoniae | reverse complement strand
AGCAACGTTTATATTGATGGCGTCGAAGTTCCGCTTGTCTACCATCTCGGTGGCTTCCGCTCCATCCTCAACCCCGAGCTTATCGAGGCGGTCGACTACCTGCCGGGCACCTACGGCGTGCGCTACGGGCGCAGCATCGGCGGCGTGATCGATGTGCGGTCACAAACTACCTTCCCCGAACGTACACACCTCACGATGCGGACGGACCTGCTCGACACCGGAATCTACGCTCAGGGTCGCGCCGGGAAATGGGGCTTTGCGGTCGGCGGAAGGCACTCCTACGTCGATGTGATCCTCGCAGCAGCCCTCGCCGACCAGGCGTTCTACGCCGCACCTCGCTGGCTGGACTACCAAGCGAAGCTTCAATGGATGGGCGGCGGCCCGGACCAACTCTCCTTCCTCCTGTTCGGGTTCGACGACGAGCTCGTGGTGCGGATGGGCGCGGCCGAGGATCAGCAGATTGGCGTTGGCTATTCCACCCATCGACTGATCACGCGTTGGGTGCATCCGTTCAGCGACACGCTCACCCTGCGGCTTCAGCCCAGCATCGGCTTCGATGGCGTGCATCTTGGCTTCGGCAGCGCCATTCGGCTTGACCTGACCGACCAGGTTCTCGACCTTCGTGGCGATGTAACGTGGAAGCCTTCCCCCAAAGTTACTTTGATTGCGGGCATGGATGCCGAAGCCTCTCGAAATGACTTCAAGGTCAATATCGGCTCCGTTCCGGTCGATGGGGAGGACCCGCTGTCGGAGACCGAACCCCTCGAAGCGGGCGCAGGGTTGTGGATGGGCATGCCCGATCCTTACGTTGAAGCTCAATTTCGTCCGTTGGCCGATCCCGAGGTATTGGTGCTGGTCGCGGGCGTTCGGCTCCCCACCGTACTGCGGTCGTCGGAGGATGCGAATCCAGACCTTGATGAGGTGGCCACGGTTGCGATCGATCCCCGATTCGCTGCCCGGTACATGCTCTTTCCCGGCGGCACCGCCAAGATTGGCACCGGACTTTACCACCAACCGCCCTCGGGAACGTCGTTGGGAGGGGCGCTTACGCTGGAGCAGGCCTGGAGCAGCGAAGTGGGTTGGGAACAGAAGTTCGGACCGGCGATCCAGGCGGATCTCACGGGCTACTACCGTTGGATGGACCCGCTGACAGGCGGCTTCGGCGACGACGAAGCCGTTGGTCGGGCCTACGGCCTCGAGGCCATGGTGCGCCACGCCCGCGTGGACCGGTTTTTCGGATGGGTGAGCTACACCCTCTCCAAGAGCGAACGGAACGACACGCCGGACGACGAGGAGTCCTGGTACAACTTCGAATATGACCAGACCCACATCCTCACTGCCGTCGCTGGCTACCGCCTGCCCTGGGATTTCGAGGTGTCCTCCAAGGCCCAGTTCACCACGGGGAACCCCTACACGCCTTACGATGGGGGCATCTACCTTATGGACGAAGGCGGGTACCTGCCCTACGCAACCGGCGAGCCGAACAGCGAGCGGCAGCCCGACTATTGGGCCGTGGATGTTCGCTTAGACAAGCTGTTCACCTTCAAGCGCTGGCAGCTGGAGGTCTTTGTGGATCTCCTGAATATCGCTCATGGCGAGAATCCAGAATTCATATTGTATAACTATGACTATACGGACCACGACTGGATCAATGGGCTGCCGTTCATTCCATCGTTGGGCTTCCAGGCCGAGGTGAACCTATGAGGTGGCTGCCCCTCGGGCTAGTGGCGTGCACCCTTCCGGATTTCGCGGAGGAATGGCAGCTTGATCGGCTGCGACTTTTGGCCATCCGCGCCGAGCCGGCCGAGCCTCGCCCGGGAGACATCGTCACGTTCACCTCTCTGGCCTATGTTCCGGGAGAGGAGGAGTGGGTGAGCGTGTGGCTCGCATGCATCGACGGCGACACCGAGGGGTGCTCCCTCGATCCGGCGCTGACCTCCCAGTTGGAACACGCCGAGGATCTGTCCGATGCGGAGTTGGCCGCGCTGATGCAGGCGTTGCGCGAATCAGGCTTTGTTGGAATCCAACCGGGCATGGACCTCCAGTGGATCGTACCTGCGGACGCGCTCGAAGGGCTGAGCGAGGCCGAGGCTTTAGAGGGGTCGAGCGGAACGGTCACGGTCGCGCTTTCAACGGAAGCAGACAACGAACTCACGCTCAAGCGCATCCCTGTCAGCCTCGCCACCACGCCGAACCAAAATCCTGACATCGCCCCGCTGCGCTTGGATGACATCGAGGTGGAGGATGCGGTCGCGGTGGGCGCCAACCTCGACATCGACCTGCACGCCGACCTGCCCGACTCGGCGGAAACGTACACCTACGTCACGACGGATGGCGTGGTCGAGACCCGCACGGAGGAACCGACGTGGCGCTGGTACGTCAGCGGTGGAACTCTTGCGAACAACGAGGATCTTGAGGACGTCTCATTTGGCGACGGCGGCAGCGTCTCGTCCGACATGACCTGGACCACGCCCGAAGATGCGGGCACCTACACCCTGGCCGCCGTGGTTGTTGATGGCCGGGGGGGAATGGGGTGGCGGTCGTTGATCGTGACGGTGCGTTGAGCCGCGCGAACTAGGTCGGCGCCCGAGCCGTGTGCGGTCGGAACTGCATCCCGTTCGGTCCCATCTCCTCGGAAGGTGCCACGAACGGGGCCGCCGGGCAGGACCAAGCGTGAAGCACGATGCCTTGCGTGGGCTGTGAGGCCTTGTACCGTTGGATCAGGTACTGCCGAAGCAGCTCGGCGGGGTCGGGCGGAGGGTCTTCGAGCGAGGGCGTGTCTGGCGTGTAGAGCGGCTTGAACTTCACGCCCCCCCCTTCCTTGTTCAGGAATCCGACCACGGAAGTGGTGTCGCCGCTGGGCAAGTACCGAAGCTCAAACTCAGGTTGGCCTATGGCGCTTGCGCCGGTCAGCACCACCTTGCCCATCCCCACCGACGCGCCGCACGCGACCCCCTCCAAAAACAGGCCGGGACAGACGAATTCGGGTGGAGCGACGGAATCTTTCGCGGGCGGCTTGCCCTCGAACACGAACCACAGGGAAGGGGAGTCCTTCGCCGGACAGGTGGGAATCCAACCGTTGCTTACGGCGAGTGCGAGGCTTGCGAGGATCACCATCGGGCAGGACTATCCTCCGGATGCGGAAACGGCGGCAGACCGGGCCGGGAAGACGCGGAAAACGTGTGCCGGCGAGTCGCCTCGTGCTACTCTTGACGCGTCAAAGGTGCGCCGTGGCCAAGGACAAGAAAACCCGCATGGAACTCAAGGCCGGTGCCAAGCCAGCGAAGGGTCCGTCGAAGGCGGGCGGCGCCAAGAAAGGGGCCAAGGCTCCGAGCAACTGGATGAAGGCCGTCCGGCGCAGCCTCGTGATCGGGACCCTTCTGGGGAGCGTCGTCATCGGGGGCGTGCTGTGGAACTGGGCCCTCGGGGTGGTGGACGATGGGTTGGAACGACCGACGTGGAGCGTGCCAGGCAAGGTCCAGAGCGCGCCGCTGGTCGTGTGGGAGGGCGAAACCCTTTCCCCCGAGGTGCTCGCCGTCGATCTGGCCGCGGCCGGCTACGCGCGGGTGCCACATGCGGTCCAGCCCGGGGACTTCCAGGTCACCGACGATGCGGTTCATGTGGTTCTGGCACCCGCAACGGGGCCGGGATGGGCGGTGAAAGCAGGCGAATCGCTCGTCACTTTCGCGGGGGGAAGGGTAACCTCGATCACCCCATCCTCGCAGCTGCAGCTTCCGCCGGCCACCCTCGCCGTGGTGAGGGGGGCCGACAATGAGAGTCGCAGCCCGGTTCCGCTCGACCGCATCCCGAAGCACATGATTCAGGCGGTCCTCGCCATCGAAGACACTCGCTTCTATGAACACATGGGCATCGATCCCATCGGCATTGGTCGGGCGATGGCCCACAACGCTGCGAACGGCGCCTGGGTGCAAGGGGGAAGCACGCTGACCCAACAGCTGGTGAAGAACCTCTTTCTGACTCACGAGCGCACCGCCGACCGCAAGGTGCGGGAAGCTCTGCTCTCCCTCGCGATCGAGAAGCGCAAGTCCAAGGACGAGATTCTGGCGCTCTACCTCAACGAGATCTACCTCGGCCAGGCCGGTGGTTCCTCGCTGTGTGGGATCGACGCCGCCGCCCAGGCTTTCTTCGCCAAGCCGATCGACCGGGTGAGCCTCGCGGAAGCCGCGACCATCGCCGGGATCATTCAGTCACCCAATCCCTACAACCCCGTGCGCCACCCCGACGATGCCCTCGCCCGGCGCAACGTCGTTTTGGCCAGGATGGCCGTGGTGGGGTTCATCGATGCCGCGACTGCCGAGTCCGCCCGCCAGGCGCCGCTGGGAGCGCACGCCAGCGCACGCGGCCGGGTGTCCCCGTGGGCGGTGGACCTCGTGGTGGAAACCGTTGAAGCCAAGGATGAAGGCCGAGTGTCTCGGGAGGCGCTGGTCTTGGAAACCACCATCCAACCCCAGGTGCAGCGGCTGGCCGAGGCCGCACTAACGGCCGGGTTGGCTGAAGTCATCGCGGCCCACCCGAAGCTTTCGGGGGTTCAAGGGGCGGTCATCGCCGTTCGAGCTCGCGACGGCGCCGTGGTGGCGATGGTGGGCGGTCGCGACTACGCGGACAGCGCTTTCAACCGGGTGGTGAACAGCCCGCGGCAGGTGGGCTCGACCGTGAAGCCCCTCACCATGCTCGCCGCGTTTGAGGCGGAACCGGCGCTTTCGCCGGCCACGGTCTTCACCGACGCGGCCATCGAACGCATGGTCGATGGCAAGGTTTGGACCCCCACCAACTACGACCAGGCCTGGTCGGGGGAGGTGTCGCTGCGGTCGGCGATGGCGAAATCGCGCAACATTCCTGCGGTCCTTTTGGCCGAACGGGTTGGGCTGCCCGCGCTCCAGGGGCACCTGGCCAAGCTGGGGCTCTCTCGCGCAACGGCCTTCCCTTCGGCGGCGCTCGGAGGTTTTTCCGCCACGCCCCGCGAGCTGGCCGGTGCCTACACGGTCTTCGCGGCCGACGGTGCGTACCATGAGCCCTACCTGCTCCGCTCCGTGCGCTCCGACGATCGCGTTGTCGAGGACCACGCCCCGGCGAAAGCCAGCGTTCGATACTCCGAGCGGGCGACCTTCCTGGCCTATGACGTGCTGCGCAGCGTCATGACGGATGGGACCGGCGCCGGTGCCGCCAACTACGGCGTGGGCCCTGGAGCCGCGGGAAAGACGGGGACCACCGACGATTATTCGGATGCCTGGTTTGCCGGGGTCAGCGGCCCCTACGCGGTCGTCGTGTGGGTCGGGTACGACCATCCGAAGTCGCTCGGGCTCACGGGAGGCGCGGTGGCCTTGCCCATCTGGGCGCGATTCGTGGATGCCGTGGGCTTCGATGGGAAGGAGAGGAAGGCACCAGCGGGCTTGGTTTCTGCGGAGGTCTGCGTGGCGACCGGTGCGCCGCCTTGCCCGGCGTGTTCCGAGACAGGCACCGACTGGTTCACCGAAGGCACGGTACCGGTCGCCGCTTGCGGGGTCGTGCCGGATCCTGTCGAAGAGGCGAAGGGTGGGTGGGGCAGAATTGGCGAACTGTTCGGCCTCCGTGGCTAAGGGGTCGGCGTGCTATGGTAGGCCCATGGGTTCACGCATCTCCCCGATCGTCCTCGCCGGTCTCGTCCTGGGTCTGCTGCTGCCCGCCCGCGCCAGCGCCGAGTGCAAGGCCGCGTACACGAGCTCCGAGCTGGTCCGCGACCTGACCTCGAGCCAGTTGGCGCTCCGCAATATGGACGAGTCCCTCTTCATCGAGGCGGTAAAGCGGCTTGAAGGTGGCGTGGGTTGCGTCAGCAATCCGGTCCCACCCATCGTGTTCGCAAGTGCGTACCGATACATCGGCACCAGCCACTACCTCTCCCAGGACATCGAGGGTGCCCGTCGTTGGTTCCGCACCGCCCTTGAACTGGATGCCAGCTACCAGTGGGATGCCAGCGAGCTTGAACTCGACAATCCCATGCGCCGCGTGTTCGACGAAGAACGCGATGCGGCACACACGCCGGTCGTGAAGGTCGATGGCAAGATTCTCGCCAGGCCGGCCGGTTCCACCTACGCGATCGATGGGCGCCCGCTCGTCGCAGCCGAGGCCTCGCCGAACCGCCCCCACATTGTCCAGCAGATCGCAACGGCAGACAAGAGCATCCGAGGCACCTGGGTTATCGATGGGGCCGCCTTGCCCGAGCAGATCCTGCAGGACGCCACGCAGGCCTCGCCCACCCCAAACGACCAGGCGAAGGTGGTCAAGGCGACCAAGCCGTCCAAGGCGGCCACCGCCGCCACCGCCGCGGTCGCGAAGGCCGCGGGTACCGTGACCTTGCAACGGCAGCGCCCGCTGGAAAAGACCCCTCTGATGGTGGTCGGGGCCATCGCCATCGCGGGAGCAGGCGGGATCTACGCCGCAAGTTTCATGACTCACGACCAGTTCCAAAACAGCGGCACTACCCAAGAATTGTTCGAATACCAGACCCTAACCAATGCACTCGTGCTCACGTCGGGCGGGGTTTTGCTGGCAGGCCTGGGGATCGGATACTGGGGTGTCATTCTCGATGGTGGCGCCAGTGTCGGGGTCTCAGGTCACTTCTGAAGGCGGCTGGGTCGGCCGCTCGGGTCGGCTCTGGCGCCCGGTGCTCGGGCAGGCCGGTCGCGAAGGCGGCATGGCCGCGATCCTCGCGGTGACCGGCGTGGGTCCCGGGCCGGGGCCGCGCGAGGGCGTTTTGGTCGCGCTGAAGTTGGCCCGCGTAGACGACCCGCTGAGCGTTGAGGCGCTCGGCAAGGAGATCTCGGTTTTCGAGATGCTGTGCGCGGCACCCGGAGAACCTCCGTGCCCACGTCTGCTCGATGTCGTGGATTCTCCGACTCCCGGGCTGGTGATGGAGTGGTGCCCCACCGACCTGGAGAGGTGGTGGGCCGATCGCCACGCCGATGCTGGAGCCTTTGCCGAGCTTTGCCACGCCCTTGCGGAGGTGTGCCGGCGCGTGCGCGAATACGCCGTGGTGAGTGAACTGGCGCTGGGTCGCCGGGTGGTGCATGCCGACATCAAGCCGCGAAACGTGCTCTTGAGCGAGTCCGGTCGCTGGTTGCTGACCGATTTTGGGGCTGCCAAGTCGCGGGGCATCGAAGAGGCAACCTGGGCCGCCACCCAGATGATCATCGGGACCGAGAACTACATCGCGCCCGAGACCCTCTTCAACGCGAGAAAGCCGCACCCGGCCGCCGTGGACACCTGGGCTATCGGGTGCACGTTCTTCGCCCTCCTGCGCATGCGGTCCCTGCTGCGCGGCGGGGGAACCATGCCGCCCAACGGCACCCACTCCCATCACTTCCGCTGCCATCGCACGGCTTTGGTCGCGGATCTTCAGCTGCGTCGGCCGAACGCTTTTGCAGACCGCGATCTCGACCCCGCCGCGTTCGCCACCCCCGACCGGCTGCCCGACAAGGACCGCGCTGCGGTGGCGGAGGCTGTCGCCGGCACCTTCGGAAACCCGGTTCTCGACGAACGTTTGGCCGCCGACATTGTGAATCTACTGGATCGCGCCTTGCAGATCGATCCGTCCCGCCGCTACCTCGACCCGCTGGAGATGGCCAGCGACCTGGAAGCGCTGGCGCTCCGCATGCGTGAGCTTGGCGTTCGGGCCGACGGGGGGGCGACCGGCTCGCGGGCTTCGGCCCCGTTCGTGGCGGCCCCCTCGCCGCGGCGTAAGGAGCTGTCCGCTCCGCCGGCAGCCTCGGGGCAGCCACGTTGGCTGGTCGGCATGG
>CAMBIK010000181.1 GCA_945867435.1 Klebsiella pneumoniae | reverse complement strand
GGAAGCCGCGGCTCGCGAGAAAACGCTCGGCGGCACGCTCGATGCGCTGCACCAGCACCACGACGTCCCGCGTGCTCGGGGTGTGCTGGAAGAAGCGGAGCTGGCCATCGGCGCCACGGTCGAACACGCCGTCGAGGTGGACGACGTGGGGCTGCGGGAGCGGCGTTCTTCACTGTCGGGAGCTGCAGCACGCTACCATCGTAAAGCGCTATCTTCACCGTCGAGCCTGCAACCAGGACCGCGCTGGCCGCGCCGTCCACATGAAAGGCCGCGACCAGGAGGGTAGCCGCAGCGTCCTGACGGAGCGTCACTTCGCCGCCGTACGGGCCCAGCACCTCGAACGTGTCGCCCCTCCACGTGCCCGCGAAGGCATCCTTCTGGATGGGAACGTGCGCGCAAGGATCGGGCGCCGCAGCGTCGGCGGACGCGGCGAACAGAAAGATGGCAGTGAGCACGAGCATTCCTAGATCCTCAATTTTCGAGTTTGTCGTAAGGTTTCCTATCAGGAGCGGCATCCCGCCGCGATCCAGGCGCACCCGCGCGCCCAGCTGAACTATGCCACCAGCGACCGAAGGATTGCACAACTCCGGTCGTCGTCATCCCAACCGTCCCGGAGGAGGGCGACAGCCACCCGCGCCGGCCTCCCGAAAAAGATGGGGCGCGATCATACGCGGGGCGGCGCCACGGACGCCAATCACGCCAGCAGGCAGTTCTCCCGCGCTCGCCACCAGTAAGATTCCTCATGGTGCTGATGGTTCAAGTCGATAAAGGACGGCGCTCACCCGCTCCCGCACGTCCAGCCACCGAATGTCAGAAGTTGTCGACTCAACCGCAACCCCGATGTGGGCAACACCGTGATCGATGGTGAGAGACATCAACTCCGGCTCCGCGCCTGCCCCCAGCAGCCGATCCAAGGGCTCCCAAGACGCTGCCCGATCCCCCGTCAGAATGAAGTGCAGATGCAAGGTCGCCCAGCCCTGTTCTTCGTCCAGTTGCACGTCCAGTTCCACGACGCCGGCCCTGTGCCGGAGTCCGACCACGCTCCCATCGTGAATGTGAGGGGCGTCTTCGCCCCACACCGCCAAGGTAGGCTCCATCATCCCCCCGGCCGGAGGTGCGAGGCCTTGCTGCCTCGCGGGGTTGGGTTGCCGTTGGCGTCTAGGTATAGATCGCCTTTTCCCGTAGAATTCGGGTTGTACCTGTGATAGTGGTCCTTGCCCTCCCACCCGCTCGCGCCTGGTTTTCCCGGATCGAACCTCACCCGATCGGCCGACTCGGGATTCGTGAACTCGCGAGAGTCGGTGTTCTCCCGCATGCCTGGATCGGTTGTGTCTTCGTAGCCGCGATTCAACAGTTCGTCCGGGTTCGTGGGCAACCCCGGACCGACCTTCGCGACGGTAGCTGCGGCAACGCCCTCGGACGCGGCCGGGGGCGGAGTCGGTGAGGGGGCTGGTGGAGCGGGCTCCGAAATTGGCTCCAAGGGGGCTCCGCTCGCCATCTCGATCTCTGGCGCTGCTAGTTCCGTGGTAGCTACGCCGTAAGCAAACCTACCCGCTACGCCGGTTTCAACCCCAGCGCGGACAGCGCCCCGCGCGGCCGGCCCACCCACCAAGGTGCCCGTCAGAAACCCGGCTGAGAAATACTCGCTGGCAGAAGCCTGACCTGAAAGCAGCCTCGCTGCCTCCGCCTTGTACCCCTTCCAATTCACGGCGACATCGACAGCGAGCGCAACAAGCGCGACGGCACCGACCGCAGCGACAAACGGGGCGCTGACGATGCCGGCTCCGATGGCCGCTCCGATTACGAAGCCGGCGGCGATCGCGGCGCCGACGCCCAGGAGGAACCCACCCAGCGCCGCCCCGGCCTTCTCCCAGCCCGACTCCGGCCGATCTGCGGTGACCGTAATTTCCGGCACATTCAGCTGGTTACCCGCCTGATCAAAGTAGATTGTATCGTCGGCCATTCCCGTTGGATCGCCGCTGCCGACCGGCGAATCATGGCAGTAGCAAAACCGATTGACCCCATCCCCCAACCCGATGGGATCCGCGCTGGTCCACCTCCCCAACCACGGCGCGTAGTACCGCACCCCGTGGCACTGGAGCCCGGTCTCGTCATCCCGCTCCATCCCAGTGTAGCGGTACCTCTTCCTGCTGACGTCGACGCTCGAATCCCCCGACCACCACGACGTCGACCCGTACGGATGATATTCTTCGTAGCTGATGATCTGGCCGGTCTCGTCGAGTTCGAGCACGGCCGAGCCGAGGTGGTTCCCGAACTGGTAGCGGACGCGGCCGACGGGCGAGGAGACGGCGCTTCCGCCTTCGACGGTCTTCGTCTCGACCATCGCGATCCGGCTCTCGCCGTCCATGACGTGAAGGGTGGTCCGCTCCTCGTCGAGGGTTCCGGAGACCGACTTGCGCCAGACCTCGTACCCCAGGATGTACTTCCGGTCCTCGACGTTGGCGCCCTTCTTGACCACCTTGCGGACGCGCTGCCCGGCGCGGTCGTAGAAGTAGAGGGCGTAGTCGGAGGCGTTGAGCTGCGCCCGCCTCATCTGGTCCCGGTACGTGACGGTGACGTTCGGTGCCGGCGGCGTCGTGCCGTCGTTGTAGAGGTGGGGCAGGAAGACGATGTTCCCGCGGGCGTCGTGCTGGTAGGCGAGAGTGCCCGCTGTCTCGGTCGTCGTCGCGAGCTGATTGCTCGCACCCGCGTAGGCGTAGGTCCGCACCCAGCTCGTGGACCCGCCGAGGAGGTGGCGCATCTCGCCGAGGTTGCCGACCTCGTCATAGGTGTAGCGCTGCTCGTAGAGCTGGCAGGTCTCGCTGGCCGCCGGGGCGTCGCCGTAGTCGGGCTCGACCCAGTCCGCGCGCCCGCGCGCCGACTTCTCGCGTCCCCACGCGTTGGTGAGCCGGTAGAGCGCGTCGTACGCGAAGGTCTGGTCGGCCGACACGACGCTGTTGTTGAAGTACACGGTCTTCTGGACGGCGTCGGCGATGCCGAGGATGTTGCCGACCGCGTCGTAGCTGTACGTCAGCGCCTGCATGGCGAGCGAGTCGCTCGCGCGCGTGCTCGTCAGTGTGTCGAGGCGGAACGTCTCGGCGTCGTAGGCCAGGATCGTCGAGACGCCATCGCCGTAGCTGATGAATTCCCGCTGGCCGCGCGCGTTGTAGACGGTCCCGCCGGCGAACGGCGTGCCGTCGACCCCGACGCCGGAGAAGCGCGCACCGTCGTCGTAGGTGTAGGATTTCACGCTCCCGTTCGGTGCGGTCTCCGTCAGGAGACGGTCGAGCGCGTCGAACGTGGTCGAAACCGCAAAGGACTCGCTGTCCAGTTCGGTCGCCGCGGCCGCCTCCAGGCTGGCGACTCCTGCGGCATCGTCTGGCGAACTCGCGTCGTAGGGGTAGGCGACCGGGTCGTCGCCGGCCCAGTCGATGTCCGCCTCGTCGTCGGCCAGGAAGCGGCGGGTGGTCGAGGTGAGGTTTCCCTTCCAGTCGTAGGTGAAAGCATCCGCGCAGGCCGCGTCGTACACCCGCACGAGCCGCCCGCGTGCGTCGGCGTCCGCTGGGTCCACCGAGGGGGTCGCGGTGGCGTCCTCCAGCGCCTCGCCGTACACCCGCCGCACCCGGAGGATCTTCGCGGGGGTCGCGGTGTCCCACTCCCACTCGCGCACCGGACGGCGCAGCGCGTCGACCTCGATCTCGATGCCGACGTCGCCGGAGTGCCACTCGAACCTCGGCACGCCCCCGGCGTCGAGCAGCGCCGTGACCGCGCCGCCGTCCGCGGAGGTCGTCGTCATCGGCCGCCCCAGCAGGTCGAACGTCCGGGATTGCGTAGACCAGGGTGTCGTGGCGGCGTTCGCGCGCGCGTCGAACACGTCGGTCGCGTTCCCGACGACATCCAGCGTGAGCGTCGTGACGAGCGGCGTCCCGCCGTAGGCGGTCAACTCCTCTGTCTTGTAGGGGCGCCCCTGCGCGTCGAGGTGCACGGTCGCGGGCGTGTCGCGGTGGCTCGACGGCACGGTCGCGACGAGCCCGGCGGCCGCCGTGCTCTCGTCGATGCTGTCGTTCTCGTCCCAGGTGGTCTGCTTCCACGGGTCGAACGCGACCCGGCGCAGCGTCCCGTTCGGCAGATCGACCCGCACCGCTCTCCCCGGCGGGTCGTAGGTGATCACCGGCGTCACCCCTGTAAAGCCCTCCTCGGCCTCGAACGCGGCGGAAGCGGAGAAGAAGGGCTCGTACTGCTTGATCGGCAGGCCCTTGTTGTTGAGCACCACGCGCCCGGACCCGGACCAGCGGGCGGTCGTCGGGGTCGCGGCGTCCGGCGCGGCGGTCGCCTTCTGCATCACGACGTTCCCGGCGCCGTCGCTGTAGAGGTACGTCTCGATCCAGCGGGCCGTGCCGGTCTCGCTCGCGTGGAGGTCCCGGACGGCGGCGTAGGCGGTCGCCGGGATCACGGTGAGGTTGTAGCTGAACGTCTGCGACGGGTCGTCGAGGTCCGTCTCACCGTCGCCGGTGTCGGAGGCGCGCGCGAGGGCCACCACCCGGCCGAGCGCGTCGAAGCGTGCCTGGGTCACGTTCCGGTTCGGGTCGGTCAGCGTCGCCGGGGCGAGGGCGACGAGGTCGTAGGTGGCGGAGACGCCGTTCTCGAGCGCGTCGGTCACCGACGAAGGGAAGAGGTAGCTCGAATGCCAACCGACCGTGGTCGTCGCGCCGAAGGGATCCGTGAACGCCGTGGCGACGTGGAAGTGCGCGCCGTCCCGGGTCTGTGTCCCCGAGCGGGCCCAGGTGCCGTCGACATCGGTGAGGCCGGATAACGGCGTGTCGGTCCCCTCGACGTAGCCCTGATCGGCAACGGTGACCGTCACCCCGAGCGCCGTGAGCTTCGCGTCCAACGCCGCTGCCTGCGTCGACGTGAACGCGAGCTGGTAGACTTGGTGGACGAGCGCGCGCGCGCCCATCGTACCGCCCGCGAGCTCGGTCCCGGCGTCGTCCCAGGTGGTGAGCTTGTCGCCGAGCTTTCGAAGGAAGTCGGTGGAGAGCGCCGCCTCGTCGAGGTCGAGCACGCTCGTGGACGCCGTCCCGCCCGCGACCGCGGGCAGGAGGCTCGTGACGTCGCTCGCGCCGACGAGCCCGTCGAAGAAGTCGGTCGCCGCCGGGACCAGGTGCCAGCTCCGCGTCCGGTAGGGGACGCCGATGTGCCAGCGGTCGGGGTTCGTGGCCACGTCGTCGTCGTGGATGACCTCGGTCCGCGTGACGATGGCGACGCCGGTGCGCTGCTCGACGTCGTGGGTGTCCGGGCTCGTGACCGCCCGGCGCGGGTAGACGATCGTGACCGCCCGGGTCACCGTCCCGTAGTCGTCGACTTCGAGGGTGCGCTCCTGCACGATGCGCGGGTCGTCCGCGTCGCGCTCGTAGTGGGTCGTCAGCGTTTGGAGCGGCGTGACGAGGAACACGCCGTGGGTGTCCTCGTCGGCGCGCTGGAGCCGGGCGGAGGTGAAGCAGGTCTCGACCACGGTGTACGGGATGTCCGCGGCGGAGGTGCCATCCTCCGCGTAGACCTCCTGGCGGAGCGGCCGTCCCTTGAGCGCCCGGGACGCCTCGCGCCGCTCGCGGGCCCGGAGCGGAGCCGGGTCGTCGTCCGCGATCCCGAGCGCGCAGGCGGTCCGCGCGAACGCGGCACCGTCCCCGGCGAAGTATTCCGTCGCGAATGCGTCTTCGAGCGTGCCCTCCTGACGCCACGCGCCCGTGTGGAACCACGTGACGGTGCGGACCGCCGGCAGGTCGGTCGAGACGCCGCCGAGCGGCACCGTCTCGGTGTCCCACGCCTCGACCTTGCCGAACCCCCGGAACTCGCGCTCGTCCGGGTCGTGGTAGCCGTGGTGGTAGGCGTACACCGTCGCATTCGACCAGCCCGTCACCGCGTCGGCGACCTCGACCTTCTGGAGCACCTGGACCGGGAACGGCAGCCGCGTGGCCCAGGGCGTGCCCGCCTCGCGGTCCGCGACGTAGAACCGGGTCGAGGGCGCGTAGGTGAGCGTCGTCGTGCGCCCGAGGTGGTTGTCGATCGACCGGAGCAGGTAGGGCTTGCCATCGCCCATGAGATGCACGTACCGGAGCGGCCGCCAAGCATCCCGGATCAGCGGCGAGGACCAGACGAGGCACGACGTCCCGTCTCCGAGCAGGTCGGCGACCTGGATCGACGCCGAATCCTCCACCCCCGGGAACTTCGGGAGCGTCGTCGGCGTCGTGGACCAGCGGTTCCCCGACTCGTTCGCCCAGATCCGGACCGACGACGGGCCGAGGTAGAGCAGGTCGGCGGGCCCGCTGCCGTCGACGTCCGCGAACCGGACCCGCTTCGGATCGAACCGGTCCGGGCCGTCGAACCAGGGCGCCTTCCCCATCTGGATCCGCCCGCCGAACCGGCCGTATCCCCGGTTGGGCCAGTAGCTCACGTTGCCGTTCCGCACGCGGACGAGGTCCGTGAGCCCGTCGCCGGTGAGGTCCGCGAGGAAGATCGACTCGCTCTGGCTGGAGAACACCAGCGTCGGGCCCCGATCCTCGTCGTGCTCCTTCCGGCGCTGCTCCGGCTTCGTCCACCCGTTCCGCCCATCCGACGGGTACCAGGTGAAGACGTCGTCCTCGGTGAGCAGGATGTCCGCCCGCCCGTCGCCGTCGAGATCGATGAGCCGCACGTTCGGGTCGTTGAGCGAGGTCGTCGGGAGGGTGTTGAAGGGCTTGAACCCCTGCCACTCGCCGTCCGCCCCCCGGGCGTACGAGCCCGAAATGCCCGGCCGCAGGCTCACGATCTCCATGCGTCCGTCGCCGTCGAGGTCCATCAGCCGGCACTGTGGATCGTTGAGCGCCGCGAGCGAGGGGCGGGTCCGGATCACCCGGGCCGCGCCCATCGCGCCCTCCCCGTTGTTGCGCTTGTAGAACCACTGCCCGCCCTGCTCGGACAACAGCCCCGAGAGGCCCTCGCCGTCGAGGTCCGCCCACTGCCAGCGCGAGGTGTCGAGCCCGTTCGGGAGGTCGTCGAGCCCGGTCACGAACTTCACGGCCGTGTCGATCGTCGCGGCGCCGTACCCGAACGCGAGCGGGGGCATCGTCGCCGTCGTCCACGCGGAGCTGTCGGTGTCGTAGCGCCACCCGCGCACCACGACCGACGTGAGCGTCGTCGCCACGGCCGACGCGCTGTGCGTCAGCTCGGTCGACCGGACGAGCGTGCCCGCCGTCGCGGACGTGGGGGCGTCGAACCGGTGGAAGAGCAGGATCCGCGTGCAGAGGCGGTAGCAGCGGACGTCGAACCCGCTCCGGAAGTTCGACTGGATGTCCGACCGGGTGGACCATGTGGCGTCCGGCAGCTGCGGCGGGGCGGTCGGCGGGCTCGCCGTCGCGTCGCCGGAGTGGTCCCCGTAGTCGAGCACCACCTCGAAGAGCCATCCGCCCGTGGCGTCGCCCGGGGTGACGTTCCCGTACAGCACCCGCTTCAGGTAGACGTACGTGCAGCCGTTGCCCGCGTAGGTCCGGAGGCGCTCGGCCACGGTGACCGGAGCGCCGGCCCGGTCCTCGGTCGCGTACTCGTACCGGATGAGGTTTCCGACCTCGTCCCGCTCTTCTTGCAGGAACCAGCGGAACACCCGCCGGCTGTCGTCGGGATCCACGAGTCGGCCCGCGGCACGGGCGGCGATCGAGGCCGTGTCCCCGTCGCTGACGAGGCTGCCGGTCGCGTCCATCCCGTAGATCCGCCGCACGTTCTCCCGCGACCACGACCGCCAGTGCACCGCCCCCGCCGTGCTCGTCCACCGCTCAATCCGCGCGAAGCCGGCCTCCACGCGCGGGCGGTAGCGCCGCCGCGTGTAGGTCACCCCCCC
>CAMBIK010000180.1 GCA_945867435.1 Klebsiella pneumoniae | reverse complement strand
CAGCGATGCCTCGTACGCCGGCCAGTTCTGTACTCGGTACCGCGTTTTGTACTTCGGGGTCACCCGGCTCTTCGTTCGCGCGGCCATCGGCAATCTCTCGTCGCGTCGAGGGTAACCGGCCGCGCTCGGCCCCCGGGCGAGCCATGCACCAACGCCCCGAACCGACACACAGCGACAACCTGTCTGCTTTTCACGCAATCGACCCGTTGCGACGTTTTGCCCCGGAAGGCTCTCGGCCCACCCCCTGCATTGCACACGCATAGACAAACGCCTATGCCCACGCATAGAGTGCCTTCGTCCTCGTTTTTATAATTGCTCCGCCCCACAATGCCGGCTACACCGAAGGCATGGTCGAGCACGCCACGCCCGATGACGCGTTCGAATGGGTCGCCAGCGCCGACCCCGCCGTGCTCTTCGAGTGCGAGGGGAACCCGTTCCAGATGAACGACGGGCTCTTGGTGCGCCCACGCAGGGTGCAGCTCCGTCCGGGGTACATTCTGGAGGATGTGGTCGGGGACCCGTCGCCGTCAGGCCCGCTGGCCTGCGACCCCCACCACTACCGGCGGTCGATGGAGGTGGCGCAGCTTCTCGCGCACCGGGAGTCGAACGCGCGCCTCCAGCACCTCACGTCCAGGCTTGAATGCAGCGGCGGCGACCATCCGCGCCGCGAAGTGGTCGCTGCACCTGTTGGTCCGGGCACTCCAACGGGAAAAAGTGGACCGATGACCACTTGGGCGGCCGTCGCGCGCGCTGTGGGGGTTTCCGTAGACACCATGGGCCGGCGTCGCAAAGAATGGAGGGACATCCGGCCGCATCCGTACTACATCGACGCTGCCGCGGCCCAGGCGTGGTATCGGCACGGCCACGCCGGGGGAGGACCCGGTGTGCCGCATCCAGCTTCAGGGCGGAAGGCCCGCCCCTCTACCGCAACCGGCAAGTTGGGCACCACCGGCACCACGCTCGCCGACCTGCTCGCGGAGAAGGTGGCAGCGACTGCGGTGCGGCTCGACGCGAAGGCGGCCGCCGTGGGAACCGCACGGTAGTCCAAGAGTGAAGCCGGACTGGCCCATGCTGGAGCCGGACTGCACCCTGTTCCTGACAAGCCCCGAGCCCTTATAGAACGTGGTCGGGTGCAAGACCGTCGTGGACGATGCCGAATGGGTCGGCGAGCGCCAGCGCCGCTTCGGCGTCGGTCGCGGCACCGCGATAACCGCGCCCCACACTTCCCCCACACACCTGCGGATTCCTGCGGTTCTTTCGTGCGGTCGGTGCGGTGGCCCACCACCACCCGAGTCGTAGAATCGGCCGCTAAACCCTGACTTTCCCGCCCCGCTCCACATACACCTTGACTCTTCAACTTTTAAGGCTGCAACTCCTCGTGTCCCGTCCCCTCCAGTTCGTCGCCGGCCTCGTCGCTGCTCTCGTGGCGATTCCGCTGGGCCTTTGGTGGACGCTCTCGGTACACGAACCGCACTGTGAGTGGCAGGAAGCCTTCTGGAATGGCGATTTGCCGGTGGGGGAGGGGCCTGTGCGCGGCCTCTTGCTCGGGAGCAGTCGGACAGGTGCCGACATCGACACGGTACAGCTCGCCAAGGGCACGGGGCTGTCCTGGCAGCGCCTCGCCCGGCACACCCTGAACGAAAATTCCCTAGTTCCCACCTATCCTTACCTGCTCGCCGCTTCAGAGGCGGCGCCGGGCCTGGATGTGTTGTTCATCGAGGTTTCCCCGCTGTTGGTCGATGAGGTGAGCTGCGGTCGGGCGCCGATCCCCCATGTGTCCATGCAGCCGCAGTGGGTCGGCGCCGCACGCGAGCTTGGTCACCCGAATCGCCCCAGCGCGCTAGCCATGACCGTGCTTCCGCATCGCTGGCTTGCGGGTAGCGGGCGTCGGCATGACCTGGTGCAACACCTCAAGGCGCCGCGTCATCTCTTCAGCGCGCTCCTCGATCTCGGGTACGGCCAGCGCGTTCCGGTGGCGCGTTGGGAAGGGGAGGCCCCGCCTCCGCTCACTGCGGCACACGCCAAGAACCGGCGGGAGTTTCTGCTGGGTGCGCCGCTCACCGCGTGGAAGCCGGCGGTCAACGAGGATTGCATCGCCACCCTGGAGTCGGTCGTGCTCGCCGCCGGGGCTCAGCGCACCTTTCTGGTGATTCTACCGGTTCGGCGCATGCTTCGCGACACCGTGGAGCCGGAATACTGGACCCACTCGCGAGACGCTCTGCGCGCAGTGGCGGGTCGCCTCCCCCGCACCGCCCTCCTCGATTTTTCAGCCCGCTTCGATGCGGAGGAGTCCAACTTCAACGATTTCGACCACCTTACGGCGGATGGTGCGGCCACGTTTACTGCGGATCTTGCCGATCTCTTCAGGTAGCAATCCGTGCGGTCCACTTGACGCGGGGCGGCGTTGGGATAGTCGCGCGGGCTTCGTTGGGCTTCGGCCCCCCGATGCACCCGGCGCCGACGTGTTGAGGACACGTTTACCGTCGCGGCAATCTCCCATTCCGGGAGTGCAGGCCGCACCCTAAGCTTCCTCATCGACCTCAACCCACGCGCCGGCCTGCCCGGCGCCGAGAACCATCCCTTCATGAGCACCCAACCCGCTAGCCTCGACACCCCCCTCGATGAACTCTCTCGTGCAGACTTCGAGACCTTCTTCAACGAATTCCTGAACGACCGCTCGGTACGCGAGCAGAGCGTGGTGCGCGGCACCGTGCTTGAAGTGGGCGACGAGTTCGTGACGGTGGATGTGGGCTACAAGGCCGAAGGCGTGATCCGGCGTTCCGAGTTCCTGAACGAACGCGGCGAGATCAACGTCAAGGTCGGCGATCAGGTCGATGTGTTCCTCGATCAAATGGGCGAGGAAGATGGACTCCTCGAGCTCTCGAAGGAGAAGGCCGACTCGATGAAGTCGTGGGACGAGATCTCCAAGGCGGTCGAGAAGGACGAGACCGTGCGCGGCCTCATCACCAGCCGCGTCAAGGGCGGCCTTGCGGTGGATATCGGCGTCAAAGCCTTCCTTCCTGGAAGTCAGGTCGATCTTCGTCCGGTCAAGAACCTGGACAAGCTCATCGGCGAAACGCACGACTTCAAGATCATCAAGTTCAACAAGAAGCGCGGCAACATCGTGCTCAGCCGCCGCGTACTCCTGGAACGCGAGCGTGAGGACAAGAAGAGCGACACCCTGAAGTCCCTGAAGGTCGGCGCCATCATGGCGGGAACCATCAAGAACATCACCGACTACGGTGCGTTCGTGGATCTCGGCGGCATCGATGGCCTGCTCCACATCACCGACATGTCGTACGGTCGCATCCAGCACCCCAGCGAGATGTTCGAAGTGAGCGCGCAGATCGAGGTCAAGGTGCTCCGTTACGACGAGGACACGGGTCGCGTGTCGCTCGGCTACAAGCAGATTCGCCCCGATCCCTGGGAAGATGCCGAGTACAAGTACCCGGTCGGCGCGACCATCCGCGGTCGCGTGGTCAGCCTCCCCGACTACGGTGCCTTCATCGAGATGGAAGATGGCATCGAGGGTCTCGTGCACATCACCGAGATGACCTGGAACAAGCGGGTCAAGACCCCCAGCAAGCTCGTGAATGTCGGCGACATCGTCGAAGCGCGCGTCCTCGGCATCGATCTCGAGAATCGCCGCATCAGCCTCGGCATGCGTCAGCTGGAGCAGAACCCCTGGGAAGCTGCGGCCGACCGCTACCCGCCCGGCACCGTCGTGCGCGGCAAGGTGCGCAACATCACCGACTTCGGCATCTTCATCGGCATCGAAGAAGGGATCGACGGTCTCGTTCATGTGAGCGACATGAGCTGGGGCCAGCGCGTGCGTCACCCCTCCGAAAAGTACCAGAAGGGAGACGATGTCGAGGCCCGCGTGCTCAACATCGATGTCGATGGCGAACGCTTCAGCCTCGGGATCAAGCAGCTGCACGACGACCCGTGGAAGTCCGTTTCCGGACGGTACTTCCTTGGGCAGGTGGTGAACGGCAAGATCGTCCACAAGGTCGATTTCGGCGTGTTCGTTGAGATCGAGGATGGCGTCGAGGGCCTCGTGCACCACAGCGAGCTCGCCAACGGCTCGGGCGATTGGCAGACCACCTACGAAGAGGGTGCCGCCATCACCGCCGAGATCATCAACATCGACGTGGGTGACCGCAAGGTTTCCCTCTCCGAGAAGTCGGCGGTTGACCGTGCTCGCGGCGGTGACATGAGCGAAGTGCTTCGCAAGCAGGGCGACAGCTCCGCGAAGTTCGGCGACATCATGGGCGATCTCAGCAAGCGCATGAAGACTCGCGAGTAGGGCTCACAGCGAACGTCCCGGACTGGGGTCGCCGCGCAAGCCGCGGCGACCCCAGTCCAGGATTCTTTTGCGTGCGCCGGCTACCGCAGCTCGGGTCTAGGCCCGTCACGACGCTACTCAGCGGCGGCGAACGCCCGTATCACAGCCCCCAGGTTGCCCGGACCTGAGCATCGCGCCCGCTGATCCAGGAACGGAGGGCGTCTTGCTCAGACCACACGCTGCTGGTGCGGCACTCGCGTTTTGGGTCGTCGCTGGCATCGTCGGCGATCAGCGCCGCCATCTCGTCGAAGCTGGTTCGAAGGGCGGCGGTGTCGATCCCCGCGAGCATCGTGCGCACGGCATCCGTCTGCGCGGCACGACAGGCTCCGTCGAGGAAGCATCGTGAAGCAAGGTTGCCGAGCGGGCCGGTCCAGCCCACGCCCCAGCCGCCATCGGCGAGGAAGCCGTAGTCGAAGTCCGTGGGGAGGTAGATCATCTTTCCGTCGGATGGCCGGAAGTACACTCGGTAGTTGTTCTTGTTCATCTGGTACCCGTCCAGATGGCCGATCCATTGTTCCACGGCCCAGGCTGTGTGCCACTGGTCCCAGTCGACCAAGGGGTCCATGGCATCTGCGAAGCCCGCGCCGTAGGGTGCGCCCTCCATCGTGTCGCTGATAGCGATGACGTCTGCGTTCTCGACGCTCATGCCTTCTTCCAGCGCGTAGAGTTCGTCGACGTTCGCGGCGAAGTCAAGGAGGGTGTAGGAGCCGAAGTCCCAGTTGTAGACGTACTTGCCGTCGTAGAGATTTCCCTCATCGTCGCCGGGAAAGCGACTCTCCAGCAGCTCGGAATCGGGCACTTCGATGATGACGTACAGGCCATAGATCTCGTCGTTCACCCGCACGCGCGCGAAGCTGGTCCGCGACGCAGCGATGCCGGCCTCCCGGAACACTCGATACGCCAACGGTTCCTTCAGGTAGGAGCAGTCGACGACCTCGTTGTTCAGGGTCAGCGAGTGCAGCCCGTGCAGGCGCTGTCCCGGGACAAACTGGCTGAGATCCAGCTTGAACTTTGGCTTGCCGTAAATCTCCCGGTAGGAGCCGATCTTCCCTCGCAGGCGCAGACCCGCGCCCACCACGGTTTCGCCATCCACTTCCAGGTCGGCGAGCACATAGGTGTGCCCATCGCGACGGATATCGCGGTAGGCATCCTCGCTCATCGTGATGTTGATCTCATGAATTACCGTGTCGCTAAAGAAGGAATCTTGCCACGCGGCGTTCGCCGCCGGGTCCTCTTCCTCCTCCGTTCCGGTGTCCTCCGATGTGTCGCCGGGCAGCGCATCGGTGCCGGAGTCGGCGGGGTCGAGCGTTCCCCCTGTTTCGGATGAACCGCCGCCAACGCCAATCGATTGCGTTCCATAACAGGCGGTGGTGAGCAGCAGCGAGAAGGGCCAGGTGCGGTACATGCCGCCAGAGTACCCGATGGCCGCGCCATTTGCACCGCGGTGAGCGGATGCGGTTAGGCGCCGCCCCATGTCCCAGAACACCACGATTTTCGGTTTGCTCGGCTTTTCACTCCTGCTTGGCGGGCTCGGCATGTGGGGCGGGTACACCGTTGGCTACGGCCGTGCTTCGCTCGAGGCTAGCGCGGTCATCGCTGCCAAGGATGGCGAAGTCGCGGCGGCCAAAGCGGCGGCACCGGCTCGTGGCCGAAGCGAGGAAGGGGAGAAGAAGGAGAAAGTTCCATTCGCGCCCACGGACTACACGGCGGAACAGCTTGCGGCCTGGGTGCCTGAACTGGCCGGTCTTTCGGGAGAAGCGGCGGTCAAGGCGACCTACGCGTTCAACAACATCGTTGGGAGCTGCGTGCCGTGCCTGGACCAGCAGTACAGCATCGGCAAGTGCCTCGAGCGAGCCCCCAAGCTGCTGGACAAGGGCATCTGCGCCAACATGCCAGTCCTGGGTCGCCGGGTGGTTCGCCTCGCCAAAGAAGGGAAGTCGCCGGACGACCTGCGGTCTGCGGCGGAGTTCAGCCAACCGTGGTTCCCGCTGGATCCCGGGAATTCCCCGTCGCTGGGGTCGGTGGATGCGCCGGTCACTATCATCGAGTACAGCGACTACCAGTGTCCGTACTGCAAGAAGGCGCAGCCTCAGATCAAGGCCGTGAAAGCCAAGTACGGAGAGAATATCAGGGTGGTTTTCATGAACCAGCCGCTTGCGATGCACAAGATGGCTCGGCCCGCCGCGTTGGCGGCGATGGCGGCCGAACGGCAGGGCAAGTTCTGGGAGTACCACGACGCGTTGTACGAAGCGGAGGGCCTCGACGACGCCAAGCTGGTGGCGATCGCCACGACCTTGGGGTTGAAGTTGCCCAAGTGGGAGGCGGATCGCACCTCGACGGAGATCGATGCCGCCGTGGCCGCCGACGTGGCGCGGGCCGAAAAGCACAAGATCACCTCCACGCCGACGTTCTTCGTGAACGGCTACAAGGTGAAAGGGGCGCAGCCGCTGGAGTTCTTCGCGCGGATCATCGACGCCGAGCTGGCCGACCGTGACTGACCCAACGGTACGCGCCAAGGGGCCGCCCCGCCGCCCGCAGCGGCCATCCACCCGGTCCAGAGCGAATCCGGGCCGCGTATCCGCGGCGTTGGCGCTTCTCGATGTCGAAGATGGGCGCAACGTGGAAGAGGCGCTGGCGCGCTGCATCCCCGACGATGCGGCCGACCGATCGCTCGCGTGGAACCTTGCGTTCGGGGTGCTTCGCAACCGGCCCGCGCTCGACGAGGCGATCGCCACCGCGGCGCGGCGCGCGGTGTGGACGCTTGACCCGCCCGTGCTCATCGCGCTGCGAGCCGGGCTGTATGAGCTTGCTTTCACGCGCACGCCCCCCCACGCCGCCGTGGACCAGGGGGTTGAGCTCGCGCGGGCATTGGGTGCCGCCCACGCGGCGGGCTTCGTCAACGCCATCCTGAGGCGCGCTATCGTGCCCTTGGAAGGCGATGTCTCTCTCGGGTTTCCAGCGTGGATCATCGGTCGATGGCGTTCCCGCCTGGGCGCCCCAACCGCGGATACTTTCATGCGGGCCTGTGCCGCCCCGGCACCGGTTCACATCGTGGTCAAGGAAGACAGTGCCGGGGTGGCCGCGAGCTTCCAGAAGGCCGGGGTGGCGCTGGTCCCGGCAGGAAATGGGGTTTTCCGCCTGCCTCCGCGGGCAGGACGCATCGATGAGCTTCCAGGATTCACCGAAGGTCGTTGGTGGGTGATGGACCCCTCCGCCGTAGCCGTTGCGGACCTCGTCCCCGACGTGGATTCGGCCTTGGATGTATGCGCCGCTCCGGGAGGGAAGAGCCTGCGTCTGTCCGCCCGCGGGATCGCCGTTTCCGCGACCGATATCGACGAGGAGCGGTTGGGGCGCATCACTGAGAACTCCGAACGACTGGGCCTCATGGTCGCCACTCGCGTGCATGATTGGAACGTTTCGCCATTGCCCGGCCAATGGCCAGCGGTTCTGGTCGATGCGCCGTGCTCTGCCCTCGGGCTGGTGCGCCGCCACCCCGAGATCCGCTGGCGTCGCACCGAGGCTGACATTGCGCTTTCCGCTGCCCGCCAGTTGA
>CAMBIK010000179.1 GCA_945867435.1 Klebsiella pneumoniae | reverse complement strand
TGCCTCCAGAAAAACGATCTCGTCATCGTGATCGCGCAGCCCGGCCTCGAGCGCGCCGAGGCTCGCCAACGATGAAGCGAGAACTATAGCGATGCGGGCGCGACGGGAGGAGATCCGAAGCAGTATCGCGAACCGCACCCGTCCGTGGGTGGGGCGGGTTAGCCCCGCGCCCCAACGGCGGCCGCATGCCTTTCGAGAACGCTCACCCCACGCTCGTCAAGGCCCTCACTGACAAGGGCTATGCCGAGCCGACGCCCGTGCAGGCGGCGGTGCTGGAATCCAATCATGGTGGGAAGGACCTGCTGGTTTCAGCCCAGACGGGCTCCGGAAAGACCGTGGCCTTCGGCCTGGCGCTCGCGCCGGCTCTGCTGGGCGAAGATGGCCGCCTGCCCCCGGCCAAGGCGCCTTTGGCGCTGGTCGTGGCGCCAACCCGAGAGCTGGCGATGCAGGTCCAAAGGGAGCTGTGCTGGCTGTACGCGCCGGCGGGTGGCCGCGTGATTGCCTGCGTCGGCGGCATGGATATTCGGAACGACGCTCGGGCCCTTCACCAGGGAGCCCACATCGTGGTCGGCACGCCCGGCCGCTTGTGCGACCATCTGGACCGCGGCCGCCTCTCGCTCGACAGCGTGGTGGGACTGGTGCTGGACGAGGCGGATGAGATGCTCGACCTCGGCTTCCGCGAGGAACTTGAGCACATCCTTCAGGCCACCCCGCCCGACCGGCGCACCCTGATGTTCTCCGCGACCGTGCCTAAGGGCATCGAATCGTTGGCGGCCAAGTTCCAGCGCAAGGCCGTGCGCGTCGCCGTGGCGGCAGGAGAAGCGCACGCAGACATCGAATATCGGGCGGTCGTGGTGGTGCCGCGGGAGGCCGAACGCGCGATCGTCAATGTGTTGCGCTTCGTTGATGCGCCCGGCGCGCTTGTCTTTTGCCGCACTCGCGAAGGCGTGAATCGGTTGCAGATGGAGCTGGTTGAACGTGGTTTTTCAGCTGTCGCCCTCTCCGGTGAACTGGGCCAGGCCGAACGGAACCGCGCCCTCCAGGCGCTCCGCGATCGGCGCGCTCGGGTGTGCGTGGCCACGGATGTGGCCGCCCGCGGGCTCGACTTGCCGGACCTCGGCCTGGTCATCCACGCCGAAGTGCCCACCGATTCGGCCACGTTGCTCCACCGCAGCGGGCGCACGGGCCGCGCCGGCAAGAAGGGCATGGCCGTCGTTTTGGTGCCTGGCGCCAAGCAGCGACTCGCCGAGCGCATCTTCCATGAGGCGAACGTTGAACCCAAGTGGATGGGCCCGCCCAGCGCGGAGTCGATCCGCGCCCGCGACGAGGTGGGGCTTCGCAAAGATGTGACCGAGCTCGCCGCGGACGTTGCCGAAGAGGATCTCGCCGTTGCAAGAGAGCTGATCGCCTCGGGAGATCCTGAGAAGCTGGTGGGCGCGCTGGTACGCCTGCAACGCGCCCAGCTTCCCGCCCCCGAAGAGGTCAGCGAGTGGCGCGCTCCGCCCCCGCTGCCGAAGCGCGAACGGCCGACCGGGCGGCCCGTGTCGAACGAAGACGATGCTGGCCCTGGCTTCGATGCCGGCGCCATCGATGGCACCTGGTTCCGCATCAGCGTCGGGCACGCCCAGCGGGCCGACCCGAAGTGGCTCCTCCCGATGCTTTGCCGCCGCGGAGGCATCCAGAAGCAGCACATCGGCGGCTTCCGGGTTCTACGGCACGAATCGCGGGTCTTGATTCATCCCGCGGTCGCAGACCGATTTGCGAAGGCGGCGGGTCGGCCCGATCCCGCCGACCCGAACATTCGCATCGTCCCTTGGTTCGGCCACGGCTGACCGGCGGTTCAGCGGCGATCCAGCATCGCTTTGAAGCTGCCGCCGCCTTCTCCCGCTGCGAAAGGGCAGGTGATGGTCACCCCCGCGCCGACAGCGGTTACGGTCGCCTCGCTGCCAGAAACGTCTGTGATCTCGGCCAACGGCAGGGTCTGCGGTCCGTGTTCCCCGGAGAGCCGCACCAACCGCTGGCCGGCGATCGCGCAGGCCGCTTCTCCATCGAAGCGCTCGGCGTGGAAGACGTCGGGAATCTCGGTCCCGCCGATGAGTCCGGCATCACGGAGCGGCCTGAGAACAGCGGGATCGACGACGCCGCCGTAGCTGCTGCGTAAGGGGGACAGCTGCTGGCCGCCGGCCACCAGCGAATACCACGAGATCGACAGGCCGATCACGCCAGCGCTGCCGATCGTCAGCAGCAACAGGACATAGGCTGCGAGCCCGCAACCGGGGAGGCGTTCGGGGGTTTCGGCTTCGGTGGTGGTCACGGTGGCCGGGTTATCCCGCGGGTATGCGTGTGCGCACCGCGTTGACCATCGCCGGCTCGGATTGCGGGGGTGGGGCGGGCATTCAGGCGGACCTGAAGACGTTTGTAGGCCGGGGCGTGTACGGCATGTCCGTGATCACCGCGCTTACGGCACAGAATACGCACGGCGTGAGGTCCGTTTCGTTGACCGACCCGGCGATGGTGCGCGATCAACTCCTCGCTGTCTTCGAGGACTTCCCGGTGGATGCCGTAAAGACAGGCATGCTGGGGTCGGCAGCGGTGGTGCATGTGGTGTGCGATGTTTTGGAGGGACTCGCCTCGGCGCCGCCCCTCGTTGTCGACCCGGTCATGATGGCCAAGGATGGATCATCGCTGCTCGACCCCGCCGCGCTTGAAGCGATGCGCACTCGCCTGATTCCATTGGCCACGTTGGTGACACCCAATCTTCCGGAGGCGGAGGTTCTCGGGGCCTTGTCGGTGGCTCATCTGGTGAAGGGCGGCCACGCGAAGGGTCCGTGGGTCGAAGATGTGCTGAGGGAAGGTGATGCATGTGTCACCTATCGGCATCGCCGCGTGACTTCGCACCACACACATGGTACGGGCTGCACATTATCCGCTGCAATTGCCGCAGAGCTAGCAAAGGGTGTGGCCCTCGAAGCGGCGTGCGGTCGAGCCATTCGATACGTATCAGGGCTCGTGAGTCGGTCCGCCCACGGTTCGCTCGGCGGCGGCTTCGGACCATTGCTCCATGGTCTCCGAGCGCGCTGAGGCGTAGTCCGCCACCCGTTTCGCCGCGGCCCGCGGGAGGGCCAGGACAAGCGCCGGGCAGTTGGTCGCCAGCACCATCTTCACACCGCTGGCCCGATCCGTGAGCACATACACGGCCGCTTCGTGCCCGCTGGCCTCCGGAACGAGCAGCCACATCTCTCGCGTGCGCTCCGGGTCGATGCGGAGGTTTCCTCTCGGATCCGGGGAAAACAGCGCGGGCGGGCCGTGATGGAACGAGGCCTCATCGTAGTGCGAGGCAAACGTCATTCACGCATCCGGCGCGAAGTGGATCAGCCACGCACTGAGGCCCAGCACGCCGACGAGCGATCCGAGGCCGACAATCAGCGCGAAGCTCATGCGGGGCTCATAGCGCGGCGGATAGAGCGCGGCGATGGAGACCACCCATCGGCTCTTCGCGGGGGATGCGTCGGCGCTACCCGTCCCGGCGGCCAGCGTGCACCTGGTCGTCACGTCGCCGCCTTACCCGATGATCGCCATGTGGGATGGCGGCTTCGGTGCCGCCGACCCGGAGATCGGGGCGCTCCTCGCGGCTGGCCGCGGCTGGGACGCCTTCGAACAGATGCATCTCCAACTGGACGTGGCTTGGGCGGAATGTGTCCGCGTTCTCGCGCCGGGCGGTTGGATCGCCGTGAACATCGGTGATGCCACCCGCAGCATCGGTCCTGGCTTTGCGCTGTATCCGAACCATGCTCGCATCACGATGGCGATGGTCCGACTGGGCCTCTCCCCGATGCCGGATGTGCTGTGGCGGAAGCCCACCAACGCACCCAACAAGTTCATGGGCTCCGGAATGCTCCCGGCGGGGGCCTACGTCACCTACGAGCACGAGTACATCGCCCTTTTCCGCAAAGGACCCAACCGGGCGTTTTCTGCCGCCGAGGCTGAACGCCGGCAGAACAGCGCCTTCTTCTGGGAGGAACGCAATCGCTGGTTTTCCGACTTGTGGGACGCCCTTCCCGGCGAAACCCAGGCGCTGAAGTCAGCGGAGCGCACCCGGAGCGCCGCTTTTCCCTTCGAGATCCCGTGGCGCCTCATCCACATGCTGAGCCTGCAAGGGGACACGGTCTGCGACCCGTTCGCAGGCACAGGAACCACGCTCGCGGCGGCGGTGGCCTGCGGCCGGAACAGCGTCGGCGTAGACCGCGACCCCGCGCTGGCCGGGCGGCTCCGCGAGGTGATGGATCTAGGAATGCGCTTGGGACCCATTCGAGCTCGCGCTCGCCGGGACACTCACCGGGACTTTGTGGCGGCTCGGTTGGCGGCTGGGAAATCGGTGGGCCACCTTCACGAGTCTGGGGTCGCCGTGACCACGCGCCAAGAGCGGCGGCTGCGCCTGCTGAGCCCCGAGTCCGTGGTGTTCGAGGCGGATTGGGCTCGGGTGCAGGTCGGCGAGGTCGCGCTGTAGCGCTACTTCACGCTCTGACGCATGCTCGCCGGGCATTCCGGGATCACGTCGACCTTGTAGTAGCCAAGTTCATCTGCCCAGAATTCGCCTTCGAACGGCCATTCCTGGTAGCCCTTCCGGATGCGCTCGGTGCGCTTCACGTTGCGCGCAGCTTCCAGTTCTTTGCCGGTGACGGCAGCTTGCTCGTACATCTGCTGCTTCATCCGAAGGATGTCGAGGATGAACATTTCGCTGTTGCCCAGCATCTCGCCGAGCTGGGCCTCCTGAGCGGCGAAGCGTTCCTTCACGCGCGACCCTTCGGTGTTCACCACGTCGTCCCGCCGCGCCTTGAGCCACGACTTCGCCGCATCGGAGAAGGGGTTCGCGTCGACCTTCTTCATGCGCTTAAGTTCATCTTCGGCGGATTGCACCGCCTCGATCGACTGGGCGAAGCGGACTTCGCCCGCCCACGGCCGCCAGATCATCTCGGGCAAGTCGGTGGTCTTGCCGACTTCCTGGTACTTGCGGGCGGCCTCGAAGGTGGAGGCGGCGTCGCGGTCGGACCAGCCGCGCAGCTTGGCGTGGACGGACGTGTATTTGTCCTTGAAGTGGGCGATCTGGGCCTCGGCCTCTGGAAACTTGCACAGGAGGAACATGCTGTAGATGCGCAGCAGGTCGGCCTCGGGGAAGTACCACTTCGAGAAGAACGCGGAATCGAAGGGCAACAACTGAGCGAGGGCGCCGTTAAAATCGTCGATCCGGAAGTGCCCCCACGCCCGTTCGAATTGCGCATCGGGCCAGAAGGCGCTTTCACGGGGAATTCTGGAGTAGGCTTCGATCGACCTTGGAAAGTTTCCTGCGCCGAACCAGGTGCGCGCCGTGTCCAACTGCACGCTGTCTACCCAGCGCGCCCCCTTGCCGCTGCTGCCGCGCGCCGCCCCCTCGAAGGCCTTGAGCGCATCTTCGTGGCGGTCCTGCTGGTTGAGAACGATGCCATCGAGCACCTTGGCATCCGCCCAGAGCGGGTCGCCTTCCTTCACCATCTTGAGGATGGCAGACGCTGTGCCCCACTGCCCAGCGCGAACCTTCTCTTTGGCGGCCAGATAGGCCATCTGTCCGCGCACGTCGTCTGTGCGCGCCAGGCCCAGGTTGGCGGCGAACGGCTTCTGCAGGATCGCGAGATCGCCCACCTTAGTGGCCAGCTCGATCGCCTTGGGCACCCGGATGCTGACTTCGTCTACGTTGGTGTCGGTCGCCGTTTCAAAGGCCTTGGCGTAGGCGCACAATGCGGCGTAGGGGAGGGAGAGCTGGGCGAGGATGTCGCCCAGGAGCGCGTAGGCTTCACCGTGGAACTCGGCGAGGGATGCGTCGTCTGCGATGACCACGAGCGCATCCGCGGCGCGGGTCTTGCTTCCGGCAGCCACCTCGGAATCATATTGGGCAAACGCCCGTGCCCTGTCTTTGGTCTCTTTCTTTGTGAGCTCGGCGGGCGCGGCCGCGGAGGGGCGCTCGACCTCTTTAGGCGCCTTGCCCTTGGGGCCCGCCCACGCGGTGCTGCTGGCCAGCGCCACGGCCAAGAGGAGGGGCAATCGCTTCACTTTCCGCCCCCGCTCAGGATGCTCAAACCTAGGGAGATCACGGCATCCTGCTTGAAGCCCCAGGTGTTGGATTGCACCCGGTAGTACAGCATCGCGTTGTCCCGCAGCTCAAGCCGCACGAGGCTGGTCTTCGATGTGAAGAGTCGCATGCCCACGCCCACAGGGACGGTCGGCGCGATCGAGAGATCGGCTGCCGGAAGCATGGATTGTTCCAGGCTTACGCCGGCACCGCCTAGAAGGTACACGTCGTAATGCACGACCTTCTTGCCGCCGAAGTTCATCTTCGCGTAGGCGAGGGTGTATTGGAGATCCACCTCAGCGCTAGCCAGGTAGCGGTACGCTTCCACGGCCACGCCGTAGGTGGGGCCAGCAAGATCGGCATAGGTGGCTGATTCCAGCCCATAGCCGCCGCCGATCTGCAGCTCCATGCCGATGGTGTCGCTCAGGTGCTTCGTCGCCGATACGCTCAACTGCGGCGTGATCGTGTACGCGTCGAAAGGCATGACGCCTAGAGCGCCTCCCATCTCGAACGCGCCGGCCTTGCGGTACAGCATCTTCTGTACGACCTTGACCTCGGAATTCTTGAGCACGCCGATATCGAGGGTGTCCTTGGCGATTTCTTTGTAGACATCGCCAGCGAACGCGAGGGTTGCGGTCAAAAGCAGCATGGAGAGCAAAGCCTCGGACTAGAAGGGAAGTTCGCGGGGAACGCCGCCGAGCGGGCGGTAGTAGATGCGCACGTCGGCGTTGTAGTCGGGGATGGCGCTGGCGTGAAAGGAAACGGCGTTCTGCGAGGCGTCGTACGACCAGCCCGCGCGGTAGACCGCCGTGCCGGCTTCGACCGTGCCGGTGTCGATCACGGACTCGACTACCGGTTCGCTGTCGACATACACGCGGATCGTCGCCACGTCGGGCACGCCTTGGAGCGGGAAGGAAGTGAGCTGGTTGTTCAGCAACTCACCGAGCTTGGTCAGGTTCTCGCCCCAATCCGTGGAGTCGCAGCTCGGGATCTCGCGCAGGGGGATGTAGGTGCCGTTGGTGGCGCCTGCGACGGTCTGGTAGCGTTCTACGCCCCAGGTCTGGGCGCCGTCGAGGCAGTCGCCGTTGCGATCCTCGTACACGGGGCCGATCACGGCGAAGCGCACGGGGTTGGGGAACTCGCTGAAGATGTCCAGGTAGGGGGTCGGGTCTTCGTCGGTGCTGGGCACGCGCCGGCTGCCATCGCCTTCGTCGGATACGACCACGACCAGCGTGTTCGCCTCGGGTCGGATGAACCCCTCGACCGAACCTTCGTCGCCACGGGTGATCGGGTAGCCGGGGTCCGAGCTCGAATCGTCGTCGTCGTCCCAGCACAGGTCGGGCGGCGCGGCCGAGGCGCGGCAGAGGGTGTCCAGCGCCGCTTCGAGGCCTTCCTCGTTGCCCGCGCCTTCGGATTCGACCCAACCGTCGGGGCAAAGGCACTCAAGGTATTCCCTGGGGATCTGGTCGCCTTCGGGGAGCGGGCAGCTTCCGTCGCTGTCTGCCTTGTAGGACAGGTCGGACAGCAAATCGGAGTCCTTCCAGTACACAGTGCTGCACGCCAGGTTCCTCCTGAACGCCCCGGCCACGTCCGCGTCGCCCCGCCGCACGATCTGCTCGTCGTCTCGCCCCGTGAGCAGGCCCGCTTCGCCGTCGTCTACCCCGGTGGTCTCGCCTACGGAATAGTCGGCACTGGTCGTGGTGATCGCCAGCTGGTAGTCGATGATCGAACCGTTCTCGGTGCTCTCCCGAACGTAGTTGTTCACCGCGTCGTGAAGCGTGGCGCGAGGAACGTCAGAGCCCTCGGCGCTGGTGAGCTGGTTGAGGAACGTCTCGAAGTTCAGGGCG
>CAMBIK010000178.1 GCA_945867435.1 Klebsiella pneumoniae | reverse complement strand
TGCGCTTCGCGGGCACCTGTCGGTGCCCCGCACCTTCTACATCGGCTTCGATCCCACGGCGGATTCCCTCCACGTCGGCAGCCTGGTGCAGCTCATGGCGATGGCGCACCTGGAGCGCGCCGGACACAAGGCGATCGCCGTCGTGGGCGGCGGCACGGCGAAAGTGGGAGACCCCTCGGGTCGCGATGCCACGCGTGAGCTTATGGACGGCGAGCGGCTGGAACACAACAAGCGAGGCATCGCCGCCCAGATCCAACGGTTTTGCACGGGTCAGATGATCGACAACGCCGACTGGCTGGATGGCCTGGGCTACATCGAGGCCCTGCGCGAGATCGGGCGGCACTTCTCCGTCAACGACATGCTCCGCGCTGACAGCGTGAAGCAACGCCTGGAACGCCAGCAAGGGCTGTCCTTTATCGAGTTCAACTACGTGCTGTTGCAGAGCTACGACTACCTGGAGTTGTACCGGCGTCACGGCTGCACGCTTCAGGTGGGCGGGGGCGACCAATGGTACAACATCGTGAGCGGCATGGACCTGATCCGGCGCCTCGAAGGCGGGCATTGCTTCGGGCTGACCACGCCCCTGCTTACCACGGCGACAGGCGCGAAGATGGGGAAGACCGCGGCTGGGGCCGTTTGGCTCGATCCAGCCAAGGTCTCGCCCTACGACTACTACCAGTATTGGATCAACGTGGATGATCGCGACGTGGAGCGGTTCACGCGCCTGTTCACCTTCCGTGCACTCGACGAGATCGACGTCACGGATATCCGCAGCGCCAAGCGGCGGCTGGCGCTCGAGGCCACCGCCGTCCTTCATGGCGAACCCGCTGCGCTCGCGGCCGACGAGGCCGCGCAGGCCGCCTTCTCCGGGGGGGTAAGCGCGAATATGCCGACTGTGGCTGTGACGTTCCCGATCCTGGTCACCGCCGCGCTGGTGGCGAGCGGGGCGGCCAAGTCCAACTCCGACGCGCGCCGAATGGTCGAGGCCAACGGGGTTTCGTTAGGGGATGCTAAAGTGACGGACATCAAGGCCGTGATCGAGGGGCCTACTGTGCTTTGGGCGGGGAAGAAGAAGCCGTTCCGGATCGAGTCCGCGTGATGGCGGGAGCGAAGCGGGAGGACGCGCTCTTCACCTGGATCTCCCGCGTTCATGGTCCGAAGTGGGGCTCCGTGCTCGATGCGGGTACGGGCGAACACTCCCTGGGCTGGCTCGGGACCGTGGGGGCTAGCGCGATCACCGCGGTCACGGTCGAAGCGTGGCGCATGCCGGGGCTCAAGGATCTGGTGCCGGGAACACGCGTCGTGCTCGGCCAATGGACCGACCCGGCGTTGCTGGCCGGAGAGCGCTTCGACGTGGTCCTTGCCGACTATGTGATCGGGGCCATCGACGGGCACGCGCCCTATTTCCAATACGGCTATCTGGAGCGCATCCGCCCCAACGTGGCCGACCGCCTGTACCTGGTGGGCCTGGAACCGCCGCCGCAAGATGGCAGCATCTTGGATGAAGTCTGCCGGCTGCGCGATGCGGCCATCACGCTGGCCGGGCACAGGTGCTACCGCGAATATCCGAGGGATCTGGTGCTGAAGTGGCTGGACCAAGCGGGCTACGACGTCGTGGAGAGCGCGGCCTTTCCGAACCGCCTGGCCGCACGCTTCGTGAACGGACAGCTCGACGTGGCGAGCCGCAAGCTCCCGTACTTCAAGGACCGCGGGCTGGCCACGGCGTTCGAAGGCCACATCGCGGATGTGCGGGCGCGGGCGCTTGCCGCCGTACCGCTGGTGTGGGGGGAAGACTGGGTGATCGCGGCTCGCGTGCGGTGAACCGTTACCGACTCCGACTCAAGGTCACGATCGCATCAACAGGAATGGTGCCATCGAGCACACCCAACACTTCCGCGTCATCGGAGCCTAGCACCTCACGCACCGCGAAGTCCGCGATGTAGGTGGCAGCTACGGTAAGGCCCAAGGTCTTGTCGAGGCCGCATGGGATCGGGGTGGCGGTGAAGGACTCGTGGCAGCCCCCCTCCAGGTTCACCCAAGTGATATCGCCGGCGGAGGTGCGCGCGAACGCATCCTCTCCGCCGCCATCCGCAGACCCAGTCATGAACAACACGGGCCGGTCCAGGGTGTCCCACCCACTCTCCGCCACGAGGTCGCTGCCCGCTGTCCCAGCGAGCGGCGCCACGGCCACGATCCGCTCATCGACCGCACGCTCCGCGTAGGCCGCCTTCTCCGCATCCGTACAGCCGATCTCGCTCCCCGCGCATCGCGCCCCGATCGCAGCGGCATCGAACGACGGACCGCCGAGCAGCCACGAGGTCTGGCCGCCGTAGCTGTGCCCGAACACCAGCACCCGCGACGTGTCCACTCGACTGTGGAGCGGATCCCCCTCGGGTAACGCCTCGATCCAGTCAATGGTCGCGCGCACATCGAGGGTGCGCAGCAAGGGGAAGGTCTCGGGCTTCACCTCCTCGTCCTGGGTAAGCAGGTTGTCGGTGTGGTCCGGTCCCGCCGCCACCCAACCCGCGTTCACCAGCTGGTGCAAGATCGGCGAGGCATTCCCGGCCCAGGCCTGCGAGCCGTGAGAATAAACGACCAGCGGGGCCAGGCAGCCCTGAGGCGTGGGGCGCACGCTCGCCCCCACCCACGAGTTGGCGTCCTCGAACACGTCCAGCCAACGAGCCGCCTCTCCCGACGTATCGTCGGTCGCATACCAGGCGTGCACCACGATATCGCGAGTCTCACCGGTCCAAGGCACCACATAGGAGGTGTCATCCTCCCGAGTTCCCGCCACCGCGCCCTCGATGTCGATGGCCGGCGCCGCTGACGAGGCGCACTCCGCGGCCGGCACGGGATCGGACTCGCAGGCGAGGAGGAGCGGGATCAGCACGGCTGCGGGCTAACCGGGGCGTGGAACTATTCAGCCACCAAAGCACGATCGATCGTACGTTCGTTGCCATCGGTGTCCGTGACGACGATCTCCACAAGGTGCGGGCACCCGCTGCCATCCCCCAGAGATGCGAGATCCAGGGTGCCGGTAAACCCGACCGCGGCGGCGCCTGGGTAGCCGGGCCATGCGAGCGCAACGTCGGGTCGGCTCGCGCCGTAGGTCAGCGGCAGCTCCGCCGACTCGTCCACACGAGCGACGACCCTCGCGACGCCTCGATTGTCGAGCGCCCATCCCGAGACGTTGGTGCTCTCCGAATCCAGCACACCGAACGGCGCAAGGCTGTTCATCACCGCGGTCGCCTCATCCCGGATGGTCGCGAAGGAGCCGATCAGCAAGTAGGCACGGGCATTTACGGTGCCCCAGGCCGGGATGGCGAAGGGGAAGAGGGCGCGCACGTTGTTGAAGGGCAGGGAGCGCTGCTGCCAGCCTTGGAACGCGGTCACACCGTTCTCGTACAGGATGCCCACCCCGTAGGAGGAGCCGGAGTCCTGGAGAGTGACCCAGGGCTCCGGGCTGGTGGTGTTCTCGTAGTAGAACCCATCGTTTCCGGGGGTGTCGATGGTCACCTGGGTGCCATCGCTCAACAGCAGGCGCCAAAGGTCCGGCCCCGCCGTGCCATTCGAGGCGTAGAGCGTCGGCATTTCGTGGTACGTCCAGCCGTGCTCCATGCCAGCGGTCTCGATCGCGGTGTAGCGCAGCTCGACCACATGCGTGCGGGCGAAGCGGAGGGTTTGAGTAAGCTCGATCTCGCTGCGGAGCGTGGCAGTGGCGCTGTCGCCGCAGCCGTCTGAGGTGCAATCCCGCGCCTCCCAGTCGGGGTTCCAGTGGAGCGGGGTGGTGGTCACCGAAAGGCCGCCATCGGCAGTGGCGCCGACCGTATCTACCCCGGAGCCATGATTGCATCGGTTGCCGCCCTGCACCGGGTTCCAGCCCAGGTAGGTGATCGAGTTGGGGCACGAAGTGGGGGTGACGAGGCAGGAGGCATTCCACGCGCATCCCTGCATGGAACGGTCGGGATCGTAGAGCGCCACCTGCACCTCGCGCCCGGTATCGTTGCCATCGATGGTGTTCGATGCGTTGGTGCCCGGCGATCCATCCGCCAGACCAAAGAAAACCACGCTTCCACCCCAGTCCTCACGCACGCCAACCTTGATGTAGTCGGTCGCGTCGTACAAATAGGCGTCCGTGTGGCCATCGGCGGTGGTGGTCTCCTGCCGCCCGGAAACGTTGGTGGAGAGAGCCCGATCGTCTGGTTGTTCGGCCGTGGTCCAGCGGCAATCCGTGGGGACCGTGTCGGTGTCGGAAGGGGTCTGAGTGTCGGTGTCGGAAGGGGTCTGAGTGTCGGCGTCGGCGTCGGCGTCGGCGTCGGCGGGACCGTGGCTGGGCCGCGACTTGCGGACGGAATCATCGGTGCTGCAGGCGACGAGGACCCCGGCGCCCAGAAGGAGGAGGCTGAGCGTTGCGGAGGAAAGTCGAGGAAAGCTGCGCACGGGTTGACCGTAGCCCCGCTTAGGGGATTGGGTCAAGCGGGGCGGGGGGCATATGTGGCGGCATTGAGTCCCCCAACCACCTGAAAGCGGCCCCCAATCCTGCGTTCGGGGGCCTGGTCTTCGGCACGGCCCGAGAGGAACGGGGTTTGCGCGTGCTCCCGAACCGGTTCAACCGACCTCCGGAGATCGTCATCCTCACGGTCACCGGCTAAGCCTGTGCGATGCTGCTAATGCTGAACCTTGCTTGCGCAATCTGCGGCGGAAAGGTCCCTGCGCCCGCCGGACCGCCGGTCACCCTACCCGCGGTAGCCTCGAAGCCCGCGGCACTACCCCCGTGCTCCGGACTAGAACCACGATTGTGGCCACAAACGACCCTCGCCGAACCGGTGCTTGTCGTGGTTGATGGCTCCTTCGTGCCGCCGGACTGGTTCACGATGAGCGCCGAGGTCGATAGCCTGGCGCAAGGCTCCGTCGCCGGCACCCGCCTCTGCGAGCTGGCCGCCCTTCCCGGCGTGATCGGCGTTCGCCCTCCGATGCTCGCCCATCCGATGCCGGGCCGATGACCGTCGCCCTCCTCGTCAGCCTCGCGCTCGCGCGGCCGGTCGCCCCCGACTCACCGGATGCCCGCATGAGCAGCACGCTGGCCGAACTGAGCCGCGCACGCGAAGATCTGGCTTCCTGGGCGTCGTTCACGCAAAAGCACCCCCGCTTCGCCGGCGGCAGCGTGGTGATCGTGGTCGAGCTGCAACCCGACGCCGATGCCATCCAGTTCGCCACCGCTTTGCAGCTCGTTCCACAAGCCCAGTTCGCGGACCTCGTTCAGTTCGAGGTTGCCATCGAACAACTTGTAAAAATTGCTGAGAGCCCCTTCGTACGCCACCTGCGTGAGCCGTTCCGAGCGGACCCAAAGGAGGTGGTGAGCGAAGGCTACGAAGCCACCATGACCGAAGACTGGCACAAAGACGACCGCGTGACCGGCCGCGGCGTGCATGTGGGCGTGCTCGATGTCGGATTCGAAGGGGCCGAAGCCCTGATTGGCGGGGAGCTGCCCGCCGATGTGACCCTCGAGCTTTCCCAAGGTTCCCCGGAATCCTCAGACCACGGCACTTCGGTGGCCGAGGTGATCGCGGACTTTGCTCCCGACGCGACGTTGACCTTGGTGAGCTTTTCCACGGATGTCGAGTTCGGACAGGGCCTTCAAACGCTTCTGGATGCCGACGTGGATGTGGTCAATGCTTCGATTGGCTTCGACAACGTGTGGGCGGCAGATGGCACGAGCGGCCCCACCCGCTACGTCGATGCCATGGGCGAAGCTGGGGTAATCGTTGTCACAGCCGCGGGTAACGAACACGCCCGCTATCGGGTCGGCCCGCTTACCCGCGCGGAAGACACCACCTATGTGGAGATCGATGGCCACTATGCCATTGCGGCCGATGCCCCGGGCGGCCGAGCGCGAGCCTCGTTCAGGTGGAGCGAACCCTTCGGAGAGGCGGCTATCGACCTTGATCTGGTGGCCTTCGATGCCACCACCGGGGATGAGTGCGGGCGCTCCGAGAACCCCCAGGATGGCGACGACGACCCCTTGGAAACGATCGACGTTTCCGACTGCGAGGAGAACGTATATGTGGCGGTCTACGCCGATGCAGGGGTGAACGTGAGCGGCCTCACGGGCTACCTTTACGTCCGCGCGGGGCTCGCGGAATCCGAGGCGACCGGCATCGAGTCGCTCTCTCTTCCGGCGGACTGCTTCACCTGTACGGCGGTCGGCGCCTACCTCCTTGAGGACTCCTCGATCGCGGCCTATTCCAGCCACGGACCCACCAACGACGGGCGCATCAAGCCGGACCTGGTCGCGCCGACCGAGGTGAGCACCAGCAGCACGGGCGAAGGGGCGCTGGAAGGGACAAGCGCCGCCACACCGCACGTCACGGGACTGGCGGCGCTGTGGGTCCAGGCCACCAACCTGCACGCCTCGCCAGCGGAGTTCTCGGCCTGGGCCGCCGAGGGTGCCGACGATCTCGGGGCAAAAGGGATGGACACCGTGTACGGGAACGGGGCGGCCCAGAGCGGTCCGGTTCCCCCGACCGACTGCGGCTGCACCTCGACGACGCCGGCCCTGAACGGCGGGCTGGCGTTGGCGATGCTCGGGCTTGTCCGGCGCCGCAGATGAGGCACCTCGTGTTCCTGCTCCCCGCTTGCGTCCCCGCAGGCCTTGACGGGTTCATCGTGAGCGTGGAAGGCTCTGTGATCGACGCCGACGGCGCCCCCCTCGCGGGGGCGGAGGTCCACATCACCGGTGACACCGGAGACGTACTGGGCGTCGCCACCACCGACGATTTGGGTGCGTGGTCGTTCCCTCTTTACGGCGACGAGGACCAGGGGAACACCCTTCGTGCGACCGCCTCGGCGTCAGGATTCGCCACCGCCTACGCCGAATGGGAAGTGAATCTCCTGAGCGCGCAGGTCACGACGCTTCGCGCCGGCCCCGTGCAGGACTGGGAACCCGTTCACCGGCCGCTGGCCTGCATGCGCCTCGACGACGAAGGCGAAACCCTGGCCGGCCGAATCGTAGACCCGTCCGGGGTGCCGGTTGAGGGTCTTGATGGCGTGCTCCAGCGGGGTTGGAACGCCCCCGTGGGAGCGGCTTCGATCGGCAACTTCCGCACCAACGGTGAAGGCGAGTTCTCGGTGACGGTCGAGGAACCCGGCCTGTATACCGCCTATGTGGCCCCAGCCGATGGCTGGGCAGGTACCCGCTTTCCGGCTTTCACTCACGCAGAGATGAGCCCGGTAGAGGCCGTCGTGGCGCCCGCTCAAGCCCCAGGGCACCTGCTGGCCGCGGTGCTGTGGGCGGGGGCGACCGACCTGGACCTGCACCTCACCGCTCCGGCGCGCGATACTGAAGCACGCACGGCTAACCAGCGTTTTCACGTTTGGGCGGATGCTCCGCTCTACCCCGAACGGCTCGGCGACGGCGAAGAACCCCTGGCCGAGCTCGTACGCTCCGCAACCTCGGGTCCGGGACCGGAAGTCATCGTCGTGAACACGCCCGCAGGTGCCGGGGAGCTGCGGCTGTCCGTCGTTGACCGCAGCCACGAGGAGGAAGCCGACGCTGGCGTGCTCGGCCAGACCGCTGCCCTGGTGCAATGGTGGAACGGCGAAGACACCCCCCGCTACGCCTGGGTTTCGCCCCTGCAAACCGGCAACGCGTGGCGCCCGGTGGAGATCGACACCCGAAGCGCAGATGTGTTCACGGTGGAGGCGTACGCATCCGCAGTGCTGTCGACCGACCCGGACTCGTTCTAAGCCCTCGCCGAGCTTGTCAAAAAGGCGTGGACGGATTAACCGCCGGCGCCACCGGCAGGACCCCCGCTGTATGCCGCTTTTGTCAGAGCGTATCGTCACCCGATTGAGCGCCATGCCGGGGGGTGAACACAGCTTCCTGAAGCAGCTCTGCGGTTCCGATGGCGATCCGGTGCTCGACCGGCTGCGGGCCATGGTGCAACAGATCGGCGAACCGATGGAATCGCGGGCCACGATGCTCCTTAGCTCCCTC
>CAMBIK010000177.1 GCA_945867435.1 Klebsiella pneumoniae | reverse complement strand
TATCGCCGCGTTCGTGGAGGGGAAGCGATAGGGACGGCCGACCCGATGCCCACCCCCCCGCGCCCCGACGCTCCCTGGTACCTCGCGGCGTCTGAAGCCGAGCAGGCGGCGGTGCTGGATTCCCTGGCGGTTACGGGCTCCGGAGGGGACGGCTCCGTGATCGCCGTTCAGCTCGCTGCCGTCTCGGCGTTGATCGAGCTCTGCCATCTTGCACGGCACCCACAAACCCGGGTGCCCATGATCCGGGCGCTCGGGCGATGCACCGAACAATTCATCGCGATCCCGGCGTTACACGCTGAGCTTGACTCGCCGCATCGTTCGGTGGTCACGGCCGCCTTGCAGGCCATCGGCACCGTAGGCCTAGCGAACGGAGGGGCGCTGGTGGCGCGGTGGCTCGCTCAGCAGGACCGAGACAGTCTCGACGCCGGAGTGTTTTACGCTGCGGTGCTCACGCTCGCTCAGACGGGTCACCCGGATGCCGGGAAGGTCGCGGCGGACGGGTGGCATCGTGGCATTCTTTCAGCCGAACTGGCCCATGTGGCTTTGGCCGAAGCCGGTTCGACGGCGCTGCGTGAACAAGCGGTCAAACACCTTGCGGACCCGACCAGCGGGATGGCCGCAGCGCTGCACCTCGTCGCCATCCGTGCGGAGGCGCTCGACGTTTTGCTGGAACCGCTGCTCGGTGGCACCGACCCGGCGCTGGCGATTTTCGGTGAGCATCTGCTGCGCTTGCCGCGGCCGTCGGTGGACGATCATGTGCTCCAGGTGCTCACCGCGAAGCTCCCCCCTTCGCGCCTCTCCCGGCTTGCCCGGTCCCTGCGGGCGCACCGCCCCGAGGCCGTCGTGGCCGGCTTTGCCGTGCTGGCCGCCGATCTCGACCCGAACGGGAGCGAAGCGGAGGGCATCGTACGCGCGTCGTTGGCGGCGGGGATTCCCGAATTGCAGGATGTTGCCGTTCACCTCGCTGCGTGCGGTTCGCCCCGCGGATTGGCGCGGGCGCTGGTCCGGGTGCACAGCGCCACGCCCGCGATGCGGCGCTGGCTGGAGGACTGGACCACGCACGCAGACCCCAACGTCGCCAAGGCGGCGGTCCGGGCGCGTCTCAACCTTTTTGGGTCCGCGGAGGTGGGCCAACTGGCGTGGCTGGCCGACTCGCCGCGAGCCGAGCTGCGCCTCGAGTGGGCACGCCTCCAACAGAACGCTTTCCGCGATCGGAACGACGACAAGGGGCGCTCAACCTTGAGTTACGCCCACCGCGGCCCCATCGCCGCCACCCTGACCCGCCTGCTCCGCGGCGATGCTGACCTCGGAGTGCGCGAGCTGGCTGCGTACACCGCCGGAAATATCGGCCTGACCGAGCTTGGGGACGAGCTGGGACGTCAGCTTGCCACCAGCACCGAGTGGCGGATTCGCCGTGCCGCGGCGACGGCTTTGGCGGAATTCTCGGCGCCCGCGCAGTTGACCGTGCTCAGCGAGGCGCTCGCAGTCGAGGCCACGGAGGAGGTTTTATTTAGGATTGCCCGTGCATTATTGAGGGTGGCGGGCGAGGGCGGCGTGCCCCTCCACGCCGTGGCGGCGGTCGCGGCCGAACGGATGGGGCAGGCCTCGCCTCGGTGCAAGGTGCTTCTGGTGTCGTTGATCGGGAAATGCCGGGGTGTCGGACACGTTGATCTCGTGGTTGAGGCGGCGCGCAGTCGCAGCCTTGCGTTGGCGTCGGCCGCCATCGGCGCGTTGGGGGACCTCGGAGAGGAACGGGGGTTGGAGGGCGTGCTTGCGGCGAGCCAAGCTGCGGCACCGTCGTTGCGCTGGGTCGCGACCGAGGCACTAGGCCGGCTCCGGGGCGCGGTTGCGCAGGACCGGCTGGCCGACCTGTTGATGGATGCCGACGAGGACGTGGAGCTGCGTCGCGTGGCGTTGGCCGGGCTTGAGAACGTGGTGATGGCGCCGGAGATCGTGGCCCGGCTGGCCCCCGACGGTCTGGACGATCCGCTGGCCGTCGGCATCCTGCAGCTTCGTTTGCACGCGACCGCAGTTCCCGGGGCGGCGCGGCCAGGAGTGGAAGACATCGACCGGAGGCTAGCGGCTGAGATTCCGGGCTTTGTTGCCGCTCGCCTGGAACATCGTCATCGTGACGCGCTGCAAGCACTCCGAACCGCCGAGTACTTTTACCTCCCGGGCTGGTCGCTTCCGCCCGGTTTGGACGCCGCGCCGCCGGCGATCTTCTGGGTCAAAGGCCTCGAGCTTTGGCTGGATGACCTTCTCACGCCGATGGTGCGCGATCTGCTGCGGCCAGCCGCCCTGCGCGAGCTTGGTGCGCTGGCCGGGCGGTGGGCGGAGCTTCGCACCACCCTTGCCCCTAACTGGCGGGACGATTGGATCGACCCTAACGGCGGCGACCTGTTCGCGCGGCTTGGGGAGGATGCCGCAAGGGAGTTCGCGCGCCCGATATCGGCGACCCGGGTGTTTGGGCTGCGTTCATTAGCCGTCGCGTTGCTGCTGGCGGGCCAGCGCGCTGCGTACGGGGAGCTGGCCGGGTGGGGAGTTGGAATCGGGAACAACGAGGCCGCGATGCTCGCAAACCGTCTGGTGGCGCTCGCCGCGCATCGCAACCGGTTCACGCACCGCCTCGCGGGGACCGCTTCGGACCACCCCAAAGTGCGAGAAGTGGCGCTGGCCTGCGCGGCGGTGATCGTGAGGTTGAAGGTGGGGCGGTGAACGATAGCCGCTGCCGGCGTGTGGACCTTCGATGGCGCCGATGATGACGCCTGTCGTTTCATGCTGCTCCCGTACTGACGCCTGTGGCGGGGCCGGCGCCGTTTCCATATTGACATTCACTCTCAATATGGCTACCCAGAGCGCATGACGCCCACGTTGGCCAATGTCCCCTTCGGCCAGACCGTGCATATTGTGTCTGTGGGCGGGGAACGTGGGTTTCGTCGTCGGCTGATGGAGCTTGGCTTCCTGCCCGGGACGAGTGTGGTGGTGCGAGCTGTGGCCCCGATGGGCGATCCGCTGGATGTAAGCGTTCGCGGCTGCCGGTTTTCGCTGCGCCGGGCGGAGGCTGACTACGTTGAGGTCAGCGCGGCGCTCCCCGAGCTCGCAGCGAAGTGATGGGAGCCGTCGTGTCTCGACCGACCGTCGCGATTGCGGGCAATCCGAACACCGGAAAGACCACGCTCTTCAACCGCCTGACCGGGGCGAACGCCAGGGTCGGTAACTACCCGGGCGTCACGGTAGAACGCGAGGAATCGACCTGGAAGCTGCGCGGGGATGTCGTCAGCGTCGTCGACATTCCGGGCACCTACTCGCTGGCCGCTCGCTCAGCCGACGAACAGGTCGCGGTTCGGGCGCTGTTCGGGCTGGATGGTGGCACGCGCCCCGACCTGGTGGTGGTGGTCGTGGACAGCACGCAGTTGATCCGCAACCTGTACCTGGCGTTGCAACTGGCGGAAGCGAACCTGCCCTTCGTGATCGCCCTGAACTTGATCGATGTGGCACGCAAGGAGGGCGCGGTTCCCGATGCGGCCAAGGTTGCGGCGGCGTTTGGCGTGCCGGCCGTGGCCGTGAGCGCGCACACCGGGGAGGGACTCGCCGAGCTGGAATCGGTGGTCGCTCGTGCGTTGGCCCACCCGCCGCGTTCCCGCATCGACATCAACTACCCCCCAAGCTTGGAGGCGGATCTTGCCACGCTTCTGCCCTACGCGGCGGCGGCCACCCCGGGGGAGGGGCGTGCGCTGGCGCTCTGGTCGCTCCTCTCCGTGGATGACCACGATGAGCTGGTTGATGTCACGATCGCCGTGCGTCGAGAGGTGGCCGCTATCCGCACGCGCGCCGCTTCCGCCCGTCGAGATCCCGACCTTGAGATCGTCACCTCGCGGTACCGGTGGCTTGAAGGCCATGACTTCGGCGACCTCGCTACCGCCGGGTCCTCGGGGGGCAGCGTGCGGATGGACCGGATCCTGCTGCATCCTCTGTGGGGTGGGCTCGCGTTCGTCATCGTCCTCGGCTTGCTTTTCCAGACCCTGTTCACCTGGAGCGATCCGCTGGTCGCCGGCATCGAGGGTGGCTTTGGGTGGCTGGCCGGCGTGCTGGCGGCCGGTCTGCCCGCAGGGATGCTGACCGACCTCCTCATCGATGGCGTCGTCCAGGGCGTCGGGAGCGTCGTGGTCTTTTTACCTCAGATCATGCTGCTGTTCTTCTTGCTCGGCTTCCTGGAGGACAGCGGGTACATGGCCCGCGTGGCCTTCCTGGTCGATCGGCTGATGCGCTCCGTCGGCCTGCACGGAAGGGCCTTTGTTCCGATGCTGAGCGGCTATGCCTGTGCCGTGCCCGCCATCATGGCCACGCGCACCCTCGAACGTCACCGCGACCGCTTGCTCACGATGATGGTGGTGCCGCTGATGTCGTGCTCCGCTCGCCTCCCGGTGTATACGCTCGTGGTTGCCACTGTCCTGGCGCCGACCTCGGTCGTGCTGGGGTTGCCCTCACGCATGGTGGCGATGGTCGCGATGTATGTATTCTCTACGGGCACCGCGCTCCTCGCCGCCGCCGTGCTGGGTCGCACGTTGCTCAAGGGGCCCAATGTTCCGCTCCTGATGGAACTGCCCCCCTACCGCATGCCGCGCTTCGCGACGGTGCTTCGGCAAATGTGGATGAGAGCAAGGTCCTTTCTCGTCGAGGCCGGCACCACGATCCTTGCCGCGACGCTGATCTTGTGGGCGCTCCTGTACTTCCCGCGCCCTCCAGAGCAGGTCCCCCTGGCCCTCACCGACTCGCCCTACGCCCAGGTCGATTCGGCCGCCGCGGCGGGGACTCGCCTGGAACAAAGCTACGGGGGCCGAATGGGGAAGGCGATCGAGCCCCTGATCGCCCCCCTCGGTTACGACTGGAAGATCGGCGTTGGCCTCGTGGGCTCCTTCGCTGCGCGAGAGGTTTTCGTCTCGACGATGGGGGTGCTCTACGGCATCGGGGAAGGCGCCGACGAGACCAACATCAGCCTCCGCGAACACTTGCAAGCCGAACGTCGTCCGGATGGAACGCCGGTTTGGACTCCGCTCACCGGCATCTCGCTCATGGTGTTCTTCGCGCTGTCGGCGCAGTGCCTAAGCACGCTCGCGGTGGTGCGTCGAGAGTCTCGGACCTGGCGTTGGCCGGTGCTGATGTTCGTCTACATGACCACGATCGCCTGGGTGGCGAGCGCCGCGGTGATGGTCGTCGGGGGGCTGCTCGGGTTCCGCTGAACCGACTCAGCTTTCCTTCTTCGGCCTGTTCTTTCTTCCGCCTTTGGGGCCCTTGTTCACGCCTTTTTCCAGGCGCTTGTAGATATCGGAAACGTCGGGTACGAGCACGATCTCGATCCGACGATTCTGCGCCTGCCCGGTGGCATTGTTGTTGTCCGCGACCGGGTGCGTGTCGCTGAAGCTGGCGGCGGACACGTGCTTGCGAGGCAGCCCGCCCGCAATCATCGCTTCGGTGACGGTGATGCCGCGCGCCGCGCCGAGGTACCAGTTGCTGGGGAATTGTGCGGTGTTGATCGGGTCATTGTCGGTGTGACCTTCGACCTGGAAGTCGCGGTCGGGTGCGCGCGAGCCAAGGGCCTTGGCGAGCTTTTGCACCGCATCTTTCCCATCCGCCGAGAGGTCCGAGCTGCCTTTGGCGAAGAGCACGTCGCTGCGTAGGCTGAGCGTGATTCGGCCGTTGCTGACTTCGATGGTGAGCAGACCCTGGCTCACCAGCGGCTGCAGGTCGGTCCTGAGATCGATCACCTGCTGCCTTTCCCGTTCCACGATCGCGTCGAGGCGGCCGATACGGGCGAGCAGGCGAGCGTTTTCTTCTTGCAGGAGCTGGTAGTCCTCTTGGGGGACACAGGCCGCGAGCATGCTGAGCAGGATGAACATGGAAACCTCCGAGCCCCCGTTTATCCTGATTCAGCACGCAGGCGAAGATACCTTAGCCGCCTGGAGACCGGGGGACGGTAGGCGCGATCGCCGACGCAACCCCCCCGCCGCCGAGCACCCAGTAGGGGCTCCCCGCGAGCTGCTGCTTGAGTTGGGTGACTTCCTGAGGGTGGAGCTCAAAGGTCTGGGGCTGGCGGGTGTTGGGATCCACTTGCGTCGCAAACCAACGTTCGCCTACCTTGCTTTTGTGCAGGACCAGGCCGCGGGGGTCGTCGTACACCATCACAAGGTCCTTCGATGTGAGGGGCGCGTTCGGGTCGGGCGGCGCTTCCGGCGGTGGCGGCGGTGGGGGCGCGGCTTCCACCGGCTTGGGCGGAGCTGTCAGCTCCAGGACCTCCTCGATTTCCCACTGCACTTCAAGCAGTTCACCCTTACGAGCACTGTCCAAAGCTTCACGCGCAGCAGCCCCGCCGGGACCCCGGACCAGAGCCAAAAGCTCTTCCTTGATGGCTTCCCGCTCCGAGTAGGAGGCGGAGCGGATGCGGGCGACGAGCGCAGTGACCGTGTCCATTTGATTCTCGGTGGCCGGCAGGGCCTATCCTGAACGAACGGAAGGGGTCCAGCCCTTTCCCCCGTTGCATGATACTCGACGGCGTGGACTTCCTGGACCGCCTCAGCGACCGCGACCGGGAGCGGTTGGTTGCCGCATCGACGACGGTGCGCGTCGCCCGCGGCGAATTCCTCATGCGGCAGTCCGAGCGCGGCGGCGAAGTGTATCGAGTCGTCGAGGGTGAGCTCGAGGTGATCGACGGGCGGCAGCAGCCCGCCGTGGTGCTGGACGTGCTGGGGCGCGGTCGGATGGTCGGCGAGATGGGCTTCTTGGAGGAACAGCTGCGTACGGCGGACGTGCGCGCGGCGGATACAACCGTGTTGCAGCGTTGGGACCGCGTCGGGCTACTCAAGGTTTTAGACGCAGACCCTGCCTTCGCAGCGTCTTTCTATCGGGCCTTCGCAGCCCTCGCCGTGGATAGGAGCCGCAGAATCACGACGGCGGCGATGGTCGGCGCGCTGGCTGCAGGGAAAACGAGCGGCAGCGAATCGGCGCTTCAAGAGGCGCGAATCCTGTCTGGCACCGTGAAACGGAGCCTGAACGAGGTGGAACTGCTGATTCGCCGGGAGCGCGATGCCGCAGCACAGACCCTCGTCACGGTGTTGCACAACTTTCAGGCCATGCTCGACGCCAAGCTGGCCGGAATGCCGAGGCACGACCGCGCGGCGGCGGGGGAGCTGGTTGGCGCCGATCTCCTGCCGTACATGATGCGGTCGCACCTTGGCGAGCTGACCCACGACCGCGCCGATCGTGCGGCGGGCGATATCCGAACCATGGCTCACATCGCCGCCCACCGTCCCGAGGGGGATGGTCCGCTGGGGGAGCTGATCGATGCGTGGTTGCTCGACCTCCCCTCCGCACGGGCGTTGCGCGAACGCCGCGCGCTCGCCGCGCAGCTGGTGACCGAGAGCCTCCCCGCCGTTCCGCCAACTCGACTGCTGTGCATCGGCGCGAACAGCGCGAGCCTCTTGGCATCTGAGCTGGATGCCATTGGCCGCCAAGGCGGAGAAATCGTAGTTGTCGACTCGAAACTGGAGGCGCTCGCCCTGGTTCGCGAGGATTTTCGCAACAGGCCGCGCTCCCTCAAGCTCAAGTTGATGCAGGGAGACCTCGCTGCTCTGTGCGCGGGTCGCGCGTTTCCGCAGCTTATTCCCCCTAATGTGGTCGTCGTGGATGGGCTCGTTGAATACCTGCCGGAACGCGTGGTGGTGACGTGCGTGAAGGCCATCATCGCCCGGATGGCACCGGGCGCCCGCCTGGTGGTCACGGCCATGTCGCCAGCGCCCGACGAGCCCATTTTCCAGTATTTGCTGAAGTGGCCGATGACCCGCCGAAGCGGAACTACCCTCCGAGAACTTCTGGAGTCGGCCGGTTTGGCCGAGGTGCGCTTCTATCCGGCGGGGAGCGCGGGGTTGGTGGCAGTGGGCCAGCGTCCGCTGGTGTAGGGAAGCGAAACGTGGCGGCCGGGGTTGCGCGTGAAGCCCCTTTGGCGTACCTTGGGCCCCCCCCCCCGTCGGAGGATTTCGATGCTGTCGTCTGCCC
>CAMBIK010000176.1 GCA_945867435.1 Klebsiella pneumoniae | reverse complement strand
GTCGCGTATGTGCGCCCCGTGCTGGGCGCGTGCCCCATCGCTGGACCGGGTCAGGACGACGGTGTGACCATCCAACCGCTCCGGGCGCGATCGGAAGGCAGCGGCCTGGTGGCCGTACTTGCTTCCGGGAACGGCGTAGTGTGTCCAGGCGGCCAGCGCGCCGACGACGCGGTCGTGCTGGTCAGCGAGGGTCTCGCCTGCTGGGCACCCGATGCCACCTGCGCCTGCGAGCCTCGCCAGGTTTTCCCAGGCGCGGGCCTCGGACCGCCCATCGTTGAAGGCAACGACTAAAGTTCGGGCCCCAAGGGCCCGGGTGCAACGAGCTCACCGAGGCCTTCGGGATGTTCCCCCGCCTCGACAAAGGTGAACGTTGAGGCGATCCGCGCCGCTTCCACCGGGCCGCCAGACAGACCCGGATCGATCTCCCACGCGCGAGCCCACGACTCCGCCGCGAGGTGGCCGCGGCCCAGGGCTTCGAGCGCACGGGCACGCACCACATGGGAGGACGCATCCAGCGGTGCAACGGCGAGGGCGAGGTCGATGGCAGCCAGTGCCCCCGCGGGATCGTTCCGCGCGAGCGCCACTTCCGCGGTCACATGGGCGGCCGCCGGATCGTCCGCGGGCAGGCTCGCGGGAAACTCCGCCGGGTTCAAGGACAGTTCGCGGCGCGCCCGGATACGGGATGCGACCTCGGGCGGGGCGAGATCGGCCGCAGGATCGAAGCGTTCGAGGGCCACCAGCAGCGCGACTTCTAGCGAATCGGTCCCGGGCCCCGGGGCTCGTTCGCGCATCGGGCCCAAGAACTCCAGCGCGTCGTCAAAACGCTTGGCACGGACCCGGGAGGAGATGCGACGGCGCACGGGCTCCGGGTTCGTGACCGCAACGGACTGCCAGCGTGCCAAAAGCGGGTCCAGGTCGGCTTCGCCATCGACGGCCTCCACCGCCGACACCCGCAGCCCCGCCACCGCCGAATCCCACAAGAATTCGGGAGGCAACGCTTCGAGCACGGCGACCGCCTCTTCGGCTCGCCCGGCTGCCAGGCGGGCCCGCGCCAAGGGCACGCGCCAACGGGGATCCCCCGACGACTCATTCGCCAGAGCTTCCCAGGCCATCAGGGCTTCGTTCGTTTTCCCCGTGAGCGTCAAGAGCGCCGCCTGATCCGCGGCCAGCAAGGCCGAAGTGGGTCGGAGCATCTGCGCCTTTGCCAAGCAATCCGGCGCGACGCCACCATCGGTCGTGGATGCCACTTCCCAGCGGGCGCGGAGCCACTGGGCGAGAGGCTGCCCCGGGTCAAGGTAAACGGCCTTTACGACAGGATCCAGCTTGCGATCGCCGGGGGTCAAGGAGGGCGGGATGAGGCCGAAATAGGCCGCAGCGGCGCGGCCCGTGAGAAGTTCGCTGTACGGATCCTTCGAGCCGGGCTTGCGCCACGCGGCGGCCACCGAAGCCTCCACGGAACCGCCCAGCGCGAGGGCCGCCCCTTCCAGCACCATTCCCACGGCATCCCACGGAGCTTTCGAGGTGCCCGCCGCCACGGTGGAAGCGCAACCTTCCCCGGCGATGCACACTTCCAACTCCAGTTCCAGGGCGTCGTCGGAGCCGCGAACGCGAAGCCGCGCATCGGCCAGACGAGCGGGAGGGAGGCGCGTTCCGGCGAACGCGAGGGGCACCCCATCCCCCTGCACGAGCGGCACGACCCCGGGGATGTCCGCGAGGCCAAGCTCCACCGCTAGCGTGAGCAGGCCGCGCAGCTCGGGCTCCCGGGAGAAGCGGCCATCCATCGAGGGCAAGGGGAGCCGGACTTCGGTAAGGAGGACGGGAATCGCTACGGCTTCGCTCGCGGGCTCGCCGCCGTCGGGCGCGGCCTCGCCGCAACCCAAAATCCCCAGCGCAACGAGCGGCCCCAGCATGCCGAGGAACGTATTCCGCGCGTTAGCTTGCGGCCGCGATGCAAGCGCCAACCCCGAGCCTGTGGCGCCAGCGCCTCGCCCGCTTTGCTCGGTTCGTGTTCCGAGCGACCCTCGTATTTCTGGGGGTCGGGGCCATCGGCGGATGGTTGGCGTACCGATGGTTTGACAAGGAGATTCTCCAGACGTTGCCTACCGAGCTCGGGCCTGCCACCGAGTTTCGCGTGCCCTGCTCGGTTCAGGTCTTCGATTCGGGCGGCGACCGGGTGGACCAGTTCTACCTTGAGCGCCGGGTGTGGGTCCCGCTCAGCGAGCTCCCCGAAACGGTGTGGAGGGCGTTCATCGCCAGCGAAGATCGCCGATTCTTCGAGCACGAAGGCGTTGACCCCCAAGGCATCCTGCGTGCGCTAGTGGTCAACCTCACCGGAGGCGGCACCTCGCAGGGCGGCAGCACCATCACCCAGCAGCTGGTGAAGAACCTCCTCGTCGGGAAAGAGAAGAGCTACCGACGAAAGCTTCGCGAAGCCGTACTCGCCTACCGCTTGGAAGGCGAACTCACCAAGATGCAGCTGATCGAGCTGTATGTGAACTACATCGCCCTGGGGAACGGCAACTACGGCGTGGAGGCCGCAGCGCAGGACTACTTCGGCATCTCCGCCCGAGACCTGAACCCGGGCCAGGCGGCAATGCTGGCGGGGCTGGTCCCGGCGCCCTCGCGCTATTCGCCTCGCCACCACCCGGAGCTGGCCGCGACCCGGCGCGGGATCGTGCTCAAGCTGATGGTGGCGCAAGGCTACCTCACCCCGGCCGAAGCGAGCGAACACCTCCACGACCCGGTGTTGATCCCTCGGGCGAGCGGCGCGCCTGACACAGGTGCCGCCTACCTTACCGAGGTCCGTCGCGAAGTGCGCAGGCTGTTCGGCAACGACATGCCTTTCCTCGAAGGCATGCAGGTGTTCACCCCGTACGACCCTGTGCTTCAGGGGGTGGTGGAACGATCTGTACAAGATGGGCTGAAGGCATTGGAGACCCGCCAAGGGGCCCGCGGCCCCACGCGAAACGTGGCCGACGCCCAGCGGAAAGCCTGGCTCACGAGGGGTGACCGCCTCAAGACCGACGTCGACACGGGGAAATTCCGCCCTCCCACACCAGGGGAATGCTTCTCCGCCCTGGCCGAGAACGACACCGGGGCCGTGGCGGCCGGACCGTTTGCGTTCACGCTCGCCGAAATCGACCTCGACGTGAAGGTGCGCCGCGCCCGCCAGGGCCAGGGGGACAAGTCAAAGCCTGCTGCGGAAGCGGCAAAACCGCTCCGCGATGTGCTGCGTCGCGGCGACATCCTCGAGGTGTGCCTACCCGAACCCTCCGAAGGTGCGGGGGTCGTACACCGGCTCGCCCGGCCGTGGGCCGAAAGCGCGGCGGTCGTAATCGAGAACGCCACTGGGCACGTTCTGGCCCTGTCGGGCGGCTACGATGTGGGCCTGGAAGGCTTCATCCGGGCCACCCAAGCGCGGCGTCAGCCGGGCAGCTCGTTCAAGCCGGTCGTGTATGCGGCAGCGATCATGAACGGCAAGCTGCAGACGGAGATCGTGTTCGACGCTCCGTTCTCCATCGCCGGTTCCAACGGCCTGCCCTGGTCGCCCAAGAACTACGACGGGAAATACCATGGGAACATCCCGCTCCGCACCGCGATGGCGCTCTCCCTCAACACGGTAGCGGTGCGACTAGGCGTCGAAGTTGGCATCGAAAGGGTAACGACGCTGGCGCGGGACCTCGGCGTGAAGTCGCCGTTGAGGGGAGACCTCACGGTGGCGCTCGGCAGCTCTGAGGTCACGCCGATGGACCAAGCGGTGATGTACAGCTCCCTAGCGCGGGGGGGCATCCGCATCGACCCGGTATACGTCACGCAGGTGCTTGACCGAAAAAGCAAGCAGCTCGCCGGAAAGGGCGAGACCGTTTCGCTGGGCAATGAGCTTCGCACCCTGCCGGGGGGGGCGGGCGTTCGCGTGATGGACGCCGCTTCGGCCTATGTGACCATCGACATGATGCGAAACGTTTTCCTGAACGGAACGGCCAAGAAGGGTGCGCGCGAAGGCATGGACTTCGCCGGAAAGACTGGCACGACGAGCAACTTCGTGGATGCGTGGTTTGTCGGCTACAGCCCCAAATACACCGTCGCGGTCTGGGTCGGCACCGACGGTCAATCGAGCCTGGGGGAGAAAGAGACGGGCGGAAAATCCGCGCTGCCAGTTTGGAGCACGATCATGGCCGCCCTGCCAAATGTAAGCGGCGAGCGCTTCCCGGTGCCAGACGGCGCAGTCCTGCTTCCCTGGGACAACCTCTGGCTTGGCTACGACCGCAACCACCTTCCTCCGGATGTGATCGCCGTTCCCAACCTCGATCCCGCGCAACCGCTTCCCCCCTTTGGCCTTTCTCTCCCCGCAGCGAGGGCCCAGGTGGCGCGGCAGCCTCCGATCGGGGAGGCGCCCGTCGTAAAAGTGGAGGTATTGCCTACCCTTCCTAAATTCGATGTCGAGGAGGGCGCCGACGATCCCGAAACGCAGCCCCCCCAGGCGCTGCCCGAAGACCTTGAGCTGACCGGCCCCCCCGACCCGGCGACCGACGGGCAATGACCCGGGCTGGGCGCATGCGTCCGCCATCCGATGCGGCGCGGAGGCCTACAATCCGCTAGACTGCCCCGCATCCGAGGCCCCCCATGCTTCTCTTCCTCATCGCCGTTGCCAGTGCTGGAACCCCTACAGAGGTGGTCCTCAACGACGGCCAGGTCCTGCAAGGCGGGGTTGAACGACAGGAAGATGGTTCTGTGGTCGTGACCCTCGGCAGCGGGACCATGCTCCGCTTCCCTGCCGAAGCCGTGCGTGAGGTCCGCGAGGTGACGCCTGCGGTGGTGGCGCCCCCCCCCGCCCCAGCCAACTGCCCCAAGTTGGAGATGCCCCTCCCCGACGCCAACCCCACCGGCCCCCGCACCCCCCACGCGTGGGAACGGGATCCCAATCGCAATCGCTACATGTACGCGCCTTCCGGCTTCACCCTCGGGAAAGGCCACGGCTATGTGTCCCAGAAAGAGCTCCTCCTCACCGAGGCGGCCTACGGCATCACCGATTTCTGGGACATCCAAGCGGGCACGAGCCTGATCACCCTGGCGATCCCCGGTGGTGCGGTGGGCGTGCTGGGGACCAAGTTGGCCGTGCCCATCACTCCGACCTTGCGCGTTGGCGGCGGTGCACAGGGCTTGTTCGCCGCCGACCTTGCGTTGGCAGCCGTGTTCGGCACCGTCACGCTGGGCACCGAAGACCGTCATGTCTCCTTCAACGCCGGCACCACCGTGCTCACCAACGGGGAGGAGGTGCGGATGTCCCCAGGCGGCATCCTCATCGTGAGCGGAAACTACCGGGTGGGCCCGCGCGTGGCGTTGCTCTCCGAAAACTGGATCTTCGTGGGGTCGCAGTTCACGCCCACCGGCGAACCCGTGTGGTTGGTCCCAGCGTTCGCGGTGCGGCTCTTCGGCCCCTCGTTCGCGACGGATCTTGGCCTCGTACCGCTGATCGTGGCCAACAGCGGCATCCCCGTCATCCCGATCCCGTGGGTCGGGTTTACCTGGAACTACTCGCTACCGAACGCCAAGTAGCAGCCGAAGGCCTAAAAGTCGTCGCCCGCGTGGGTCGAGTAGGCCGCGCTGTCCATCAAGGCTGCGAGTTCGTCCGGCTGGCTGAGTTCCACCTTGAACAACCAGCCTGAGGCGTGGGGGTCGCTGTTCACCGCGCCCTCGTTGCCACCGAGTGCGTCGTTGACCGCCACGATCTTGCCGCTGACAGGCGTGTAGACGCCAGAAACCGCCTTGACCGACTCGACTTCGGCAATGCTGTCCCCCTTCTTTACGGTCTTGCCGACCTTGGGCAGCTCAACGTGTACGATCTCCCCGAGCGCATCCTGCGCGTGGTGGGTGATGCCCACCGTGCCGACGTTGCCGAGAACGACGACCCATTCGTGGTCTGCCGAGTAGTTCCGATCGTTGGGATAAGACATCGAAGCTCCGAGATTCAGTAGGGACGGGTGTAGAAGGGGGTCTTGACGACGACCGCTGCGGCTTCCTTGCCGCGGATATCGACCACGAGGGGAGTACCCACCTTCGAGAGGTGGCTGGGTACATAGGCGATCGCGAAGTTGCGGCCCAGCGTGGGGGACCGCGTACCGCTGGTCACTTCACCGACCACGACCCCATCGTGCAAAACCGCACAATGCTGCCGGGCGATCCGGTCGGTGACTTCCAAGCCCACGAGACGGCGAGGCACGCCGGCTTCTCGCTGCTTCACCAAGGGATCGCGACCGATGAACTCGCCTTTGTCCAGCTTGGTGACCCACGCGAGGCCAGCCTCCAGCGGCGTGGTCGTATCGGTGATGTCGTTGCCGTAAAGGCAGTACTTCATCTCCAAGCGCAACGTATCCCTGGCACCGAGACCGATGTCGGCGAGGCCGTACTTCGCCCCTTCGCCGTGGATGGCTTCCCACACCACATCGGCGGCACCGGCTGGCAGAAACACTTCGAATCCGTCTTCGCCGGTGTACCCGGTGCGGGCCAGGATGCAGCCTTCGATGCCCGCAAACGCCCCCTGCGTGAACCAGTAGTTCTTCACTTCGGAAAGTGGACGACCCAGGAGGGCCTCGCCGATCGCGAGCGCATGCCGCCCCTGGATGGCGAGCTGTGCCCACTGGTCCGACTCATTGGTGATGTCGGCGCCGAACGGGTTGTGCGCCTTCATCCAAGCGTAGTCCTTCTCACGGTTGGCCGCGTTCACGCAAATGAGGATGTCTTCCTCGGCGATGCGGTATACGATCAGGTCATCGACAATCCCGCCTTCGTCGTTGCACATTGCGGTGTACATCGCCTGAGAGAAGGCACACTTCGAGATGTCGTTGGTAACAAGGTGGTTGACCGCCGCCAGCGCATTGGGGCCGCGGAAGCGAACTTCGCCCATGTGCGACACGTCGAAGCAACCGACAGCGTTCCGGCAGGCCGCATGCTCCTGAAGGATCCCCTGGTACTGAACGGGCATCTCCCAGCCACCGAAGTCGATCAGCTTGGCCCCGGCATCCCGGTGGTACTCGTGGAAAGGCGTGCGGCGCATGTGGAGCATCCCGGGGAGCGCGGCTACACTAATCCCCTTCCCGCGGTTTCACCACCGGAAGGGGTCGTTGTCGGGCGGTCAAGGTGACGGTGAAACCACGCATCGGTTTCGGCCGGTCCGTTTGGCCTCGAGCAGGGCGAGGTCTGCGCGCCGGCCTCGTCGGCCGGCGCCCTCCCAGCGGTCGGGCCGCTCCCTACGCGGCGACAGCCTCACCCCGTTCCTGTGGTTTCACCACAGCACGGGGTTCGTTGTCGCCCCCTCACGCCCGCCTTCGCGGCGGGCTCCGGGGGCGGGCTCCACTCGCTGCCGGCCTCGTCGGCCGGCGCCCTCCCAGCGGTCGGGCCGCTCCCTACGCGGCGACAGCCTCACCCCGTTCCTGTGGTTTCACCACAGCACGGGGTTCGTTGTCGCCCCCCACCACGTTCCTGACAGGTTTTGGGTCGATGTCGTGCGGCCGTTCGTGGAATCGATGACGATGACCTTGTTGCCGCTGGTGAACCCGTAGAGCGCGCCGTCTGCATAGCCCAGGGCGTACACCCCGCTCGTGCCGATGCTTCCGAGCAAAGTGGCCTGTCCGTTGGTGGGGTTCACCTGGACGAGATTGTCGCTCGCACCGCCCTGCACCGTCCAGTACAACATGCCATCGGGGAGCCCGATGATGTCCCCCGAGCTTGTATAGGATTGACCTCCAATCTTGTTGGTGCGCAGCGTGGTCGTATCGATGGTGATCACGCCGCTGTCGCCGGCTGCGACGAGGGTCCCGTCGCTTACGAAGGTGAGCGCGTTGCAGTTGTCGCGGATCGCCCCCAGGTGGGTGACTTCGGCGGTGGCCGGCGTAATCTGGTACAGCTCGGTGTAGGCGATGCCGTACATGTGCCCATTCAGATCGATGGCGATGTCGGTCATGTCGGAGACGGTAACGCCCCCATCCTTGAACACACCGATGGTGGTCGCGACGTTCGTGGCCGGGTCGTAGCTGTAAAGAGTGCTGCCCGAGTTGATGTAGACCGATGCTCGGGCCACTTCCGGGTCGGAGGTGTCGATAACGACTTCCTCGCCCGTATCCTCGCCTTCACCCGTATCTACCGCCGTGTCCTCGGTGGGAACGAACGTTGAATTGTCTTCC
>CAMBIK010000175.1 GCA_945867435.1 Klebsiella pneumoniae | reverse complement strand
CCCAAAACTGGTCCACTCAGCTCGCCGCAGGCAGCCTCAACGATCTGCGGGCCACCGTGATCAACGGAAGTGCCTCGCCCTTGTGCCAGGTCATCGGGCGCGCCGAGAGCCCCAAGGGGAACGACATCCTCGACGGCGTGGAATTCTACTTCGGCAAGGTAGGGCCTGGTGAAACCAAGACGTACACCACGCGGGTGGTCGTCCCGGGTGGCTACCCCACCGAGGATGCGCGAGTGGAACTCAAGCTCCGAGATGCCGCTGGCCGGTCCCTGCTGGACCGAAGTGTGGGCGTTCACACAGAAGGAGCACCGCTGCCGCGGTACGCGTGGAACTGGTCGGTGGACGACCGGGAGTACGGCGATGGCGATGGCATTCCTGAGACCGGCGAGACCGTTGCCCTGAACTATGCCGTGACCAATGTCGGCGATGGCATAGGTGGAGAAGTTACCTTCAACCTTCGAAAAGACGTTTCGATGGGCAAGGCGGTGGAGCTCAAGGAAGCCCGCTTCGCCGCGAAGGCACTGGCCCCCGGCAGCACCGCCACGGGAAAGCTCAGCTTCCGTGTGATCGCCCAGCCCGCCAACAACGAGCTCAAGTTCGAAGTGAGCGTGCGCGACAACGAGCGGTTCGACTACGCCACCATCACGCGGGCAGGCTTCTACCCCTACTTTGTGCACACAGAGCCGGTCAAGCTTTCCCTTGTGGAACCCGCCCCCCCCGTTCACCGGGAACCCCCCAAGATCGAGATCACGCGGGCTCCCGGCACCCTCAGCGCTGGCCCGACCGTGACCCTGTCTGGCGTCGCGACCGATGATCGCGGCGTTCGCGACGTGATCGTGTATCAGGGCCAGCGGAAGCTGACCTACGCAGGCGGCGGTGACGCCTCGACGCCGGTGCCGTCCGTGCCCTTCACCGCCTCGGCCGAGCTCGGCGAAGGCAACACCCTCTTCGTGATCGCCGTACGCGACGTGGAGGGTTTCACCACGACCGCCTCGATCGACGTAGCTCGCGCCCAGCCGGTCGCCGCGACCGGGGCACCCGGTTAGCTCTGCAACATGCTGCCCAACCTGAAACTTCCGACCCAGGTCGCCGTTATCTGCGCAAAAGCCTCGCCGCCCCTCCTGGCCCGCGGCCGCTGCATCGTCCAGAGCGGCGATGAGCTCACCCTCGACCTCGCCGGGACCAACGACATTCCTGCCAACGCGACGCTGATCCTCGACTTCATGGAGGAACCCGCGATAGACCGCGTGATCTCAGCCTACATGGGCAAGCGGGAAGGCCACGTCATCGTGCAAGTTACCCGCCTTCACCACTCCGACAAACGGGAGTTTCCAAGGATGAACGGCGGTATTTCACTTCGGTACCATGTGCTGCCCAAGGAAGATACCGGTGCGGCTCTGGATGCGTGGCTGAGAGGCGGCGAGGCAAACAGCACCGAACACGATCCCGACCCCTTCATGAACTTCAGCGTGACCGGCCTGGCGTTCGACGACCTTGAAACCTGCGCAGGCGGCGACCATCTCGCCTTCGTGATCACGGTTCCAGGCTCCGAACACAGCTGGCGAGGCGCGGCCAGCGTAGTGCGGGTGTCGCGAATCCCTATCGACGAGCGGGATGACACCATTCCCGCTACGCATCGCGTCGCCGTCGATTTCACGGAACTTCCCGACGATGCGCGGGTCGCATTAGGGAAACACACGGAACGCGTTCAGGAGGCATGGCTGTGATTCGAGATCGGCTCAAGGGCTTCGTGAAGCGGGTCGCCGTCAAGGCATTCGGGATGGAATGGGAAGCCGAAGAATTGGCACCTAACGAGGGTAACTCGAAGAAGGAGGGCCCCCAGGAAGTGGACATGAGCATCATCCCGCGGGTGGTGGATGGCTCGGGAGACACGCCGGGGCCCAAACACCGCGAACGCATTGGCCGCACATGGCTTGCCTCGCAGGTGATCAGCGGCGTTCCCGGCATGATCATCGACCTGCGGCACCCCAAGGAAGTGGTCGCCGGCATGGTCCCCCAGGCGCAGCTGCTGCCAGGCGACCAGGTCAAGACCCGGCTGGACCTGCTGCCGGCCAAGGATGTGCGCATCACCCTCTACGACCAAACGGGGAGCGCCGTGGCCGAGGTCCTCGCGACCTGGCTGCGCGAACAGGGTTGGGGTGTCGCTCGCACCCTGCAGGGCGGGTACGCCGAGTGGATCGAACACGATGAACCCGTGACCATCCCCGAGCCGCCCACCGGTGGCCGCTACCATCTGGGCAACCCCGTACAGTTCAACGATGGCGTGCGCGGGGTGGTCCAGGGCGCCTGGCTCGATGGGAAATCCGCGAAGTACACCATCCTGCTCGATGCCGGCGGGCTCCGGGGTCCGGTGGCGGAGGCGGAGCTCGCGGGGTGAGTTGGGGCCGACCGCTCGCGCGGCTGCTCATGCTTGTGCTCTGGGCCGGCACCCCTGCCCTTGCCTCGCCCGGCACCGTGTTGCCCGTGGCTCCGACCGTGCCCCCGGGCCGTGTGGCCACGCCCCCGCCGCATTCGCTTCAGGCGGCCATCGAGGCGCGTGATCAGGGCGATCTTCAGCGGTCGGTCTGGCTGTACGAAGCCTGGCTCGCGCAGAAGGGGGGCGGCGCGGGCGTACGTGCCGCGGCGCAGCTCGCCTTGGGACTGGTGTACCTGGACCTCCCGAATCCGAATGCTGCCAGCGCCAACTTCTCAAAGGTCCGGGCAAGCGGCACTCCCGTTGCGCCGTGGGGAGCGTGGTACGAAGCCGTGGCCGACCACCGCAGGGGCCGCCATGCCGTAGCCGCCAGCGAATGTTCCACCTACCGAAAGACGTGGCCCGAGGGGGCCCACGCGGATGAGTGCCTGGTGCTGATGGGGGATGCGTACGTTGCCGCTGGGCAGCGCGGTCCCGCCATCGCCGCGTACCAGGCCTACCTCGTGGCCCACCCGGATTCCCCGCGCGAGGAGCCCCTGCGCCTGGGCATCGCGCTTGCCATCAGCACCAGCGATCCGAAGCAGGCGATCCCGCTTCTCCATAGGTTGACCCTCGATCATCAGTACCACTCTACGGGCGAAACGGCGCAAACACGCCTCGACGAGCTCGCCAAGGAGGGGCACCCGGTGGCGCTGCCGGGGGATGGCATTACGGCCTGCCGCCTCGCCGCCGAACGGAAGCGCTGTGGCTACGAAACGGAGGCGTGGACCCGCTTTCAGGACCTGGAAGCCCGCGCCGCGGACGATCCGGCGATCGCCGCCTGGATCAACGATCACGACGACCAATTCCGCTGGGGCACCAGCCAGTATTCGGCGATGGCCAAGCTGCTGACCACCCGGTACGCGGCGAAGCCCACCGCAGAGGTGGCGTGGGAGCGGTACCGCGCTCTATCGAAGGGAGGCGACTGGAGCGGCGCGGCCGCGCAGCTGGTGGATGGTGCCAAGAAGCACCCCTCTTCCCGCTTTCGAGGGGTCCGGGAAGAGCTCGCCAGGGCGCAACTCCTGGCTGGCGATTATCCTGCCGCTCGCGATGGCTTCACTGCGATCGGGAAGTCGGGAGGCGCGCTGGGCAAGGAAGCCCGCTGGCTCGCCGCCTTCTCCGCCTTCCGCGCGGGAGATGACGCCGATGCGATGGCGCGGCTAACCCCCCTCACCCAGGGCAAGGACTGGACCGCACATGCCGCCCGCTACTACCGCATTCGCCTTCTCCAACGCTCCGGAAAGCAGGCCGAAGCCGACGTGGCGAGAGCCGAGTTGATCCGCGACGAACCGTGGAGCTGGTACGCCGCCCTGCTACAGAACGACGACAACGCCCTGCCAGAAGAGGTCCCTCGCAGCGGTCGCTGGCCGGGCCCCCTCCCCCCCACACTTCCCCCCCTGAAAACACTCACCACGATGCGTCCCGGCGTCGCGCTCCCGACCGGAGGAGAGGCAAGCGCGGCACTCCCCGCGATCCTCTGGGGGGCTCTGGCCTGGCCGAGCGCCTCGACCGCACCGAGCGCTTCGCCGCCCCCCCCCTCCCCCACGCAAGCCCCTCCAGAACGAAGCTGGGACCAGCGTCCGAAAACCTATGTTGCCGGCCCTCTGTTCGATGCGGCGGAGGGCGCGAGAATTCTAGAATCACTGGGCAAGGACCACGCCGTGCTCTTCCCGGATGCCCAAGCCGCGGCGGATCTGGCGAGGGGAGGCGCGTTCGACCTCGCCGCCCCGCTGGTGGCCAGGATGTACGATGCCATCGACCCCGCGGTCGGCGGGGTGGCCCACCCGGAAGTCACGCTCTCGGTGGGCGCGTGGCGGCAGGTGTTCCTGCTGGTTCGGGACCACTACCATGTGGCCCGCTTCTCCTGGGGGCTGCACAAAGGTGCGGATACCCCTGAGGAACGGGTAGCTTCCTGGCGTTTCACCTTTCCAGTCGCCGAGGCCGACCCCCTGTGGCGCCATGGACTTCGGTACGATGTCGATCCCTTCCTGGCCCTCGGAGTGATGCGCCAGGAGAGCGTGTACCGGCAATGGGCACTCTCCGCGACGGGCGCCATCGGCCTGATGCAGGTGATGCCCCGAACCGGGTCCCGCATCGCCGCACGGATGGGGGATCCGACCTATTCACCCGATGTGCTCTCCGACCCTTCCACCAACGTTCGATATGGCTGCTGGTACCTCGGCCAACTGCTGGACCGCTTCGGGGGGGCCTGGCCGCTCGCGGTCGCAAGCTACAACGGCGGCCCCCACAACGTGTCCGCGTGGCTAGCGCCCTTCGGCGATCAGATCCGAATGGACGACTTCGTAGAGACGATGCCCTACGCCGAAACCCGAGACTATGTGAAGAAGGTCACGGGCTGGTACATGGCCTACGTCGACCTCTATGGCCAGGAAGACGACCGGGTGCGCATCCCGATGACCATCCACAAGGACGACGCCAGCGTCGTGAACTTTTGAGGGCGGCAAGCTCGAGTCGGCCGGCATAGAGGCACGGGGTGACGACCGCCTTCCGCTGGACCATCGCCGTGTCATTGCCGCTCCTGGCCATCGGCATGGCCGTCGCACGCGGCAAGAAGGAGGTCGAAGTGCCTCCGGCACCGGCAGCGGTGCCGGTCGAGGTACCGTTGGCGGCGCCGGAACCCGAAGTGGCCGCCGTACCGCTACTTTTCCCCACGGCACTCCCGATCGTGGTGGATGCCTTGCCCCCCGGCATCGCTTCACTCTCAGCCCAAAGCTGCAACGGGTGTCACTGGGCCGCCCACGATGCCTGGGCATCCAGCGGGCATGCTCAAGCGTGGAGCCACCCTACCTACCAAGCGGCACTCAAAAGTTCCCTTGGTTCAACCGCGTGTGTGGCCTGCCACCTTCCCCTCGCCGCGCAGCACGATCGGCTCGCCGCCGGGTACATCGAAGACGACATTGCACGACCCCGACTCCAGGAAAACCCTTCCTTCGACCTCACGTTGATGTCGGAAGGGGTCACCTGTGCCGCTTGCCATGTGCGCGGGGGCGTGGTCATCGGCGTACACGCGTCCACCAACTCCCCCCATCCCGTCGTGGCGTCGGAAGAACTGCGCTCCAGCGACCTGTGTGCAACGTGCCACCAGCTCAGTTGGCCCGATTCCGACCGCCCTTTCTACGACACCTGGGGGGAATGGAAGGCAAGCGCCTACGCCACAGCAGGCGTGCAGTGTCAGGAATGCCACATGGCCCCCGCCGCCGGGGCCGCCCAGCCAGGTACACGCTCCGCGGTCGCCTCCCACGGATCGCCCACCACTATCCAACGTGCGCTTACCGCCATCCTCCAGCTTCCGGATGCCCACATCACCCGCGGCCAACCCTTGGATGTAGCGGTCACGGTCCTCAACACAGGTGCCGGACACAGCGTACCCACCGGCAATCCCTTCAAGACGTGGACCCTCGAGCTGGTGGCGGTCGATGCCGCCGGAAAGGATCTCGCCCCGGCCCACAAGACGGTCCTGGGGCGAACGGTGGAAGCCACCTCTCCGTGGCGAACGACCGCAGACGATCGGATCGTGGCCGGCGGCAGGAAGGACTGGACCGTGCGCCTCACGCCCAACGCCAAGGGGGCTCCGGGGTCCGGCGCGCTCATCCTCCGGGCGGTTCGCCCCGGAGAGACCGTCGTGCTTCGCCGCATCCCGATCGAGGTTCGGTGACGGGAGCCGGCCGCATGGTACGATGGCAGCATGAGTTACTCTTCATCACTCCTTTGGCTTGCGGCCTGCGCGTCGCCCGCGCCCACCACCCAAGGCTCACACGACTCGGCCGGGGGAAATACAGCTTGGGAGTTGGAAATCGGCGCGCGAATCGAGGCCGGCGACGCCGCGATTGAAGGGTCGAACGGGCGCTACGGCGCGCACCTCGCCGGCTCCGGGCTGACCGTCCGTTTTGACGAAGGCGGGCTGACGGCGACTTCGCGTACGGGCGCGCTACGCCTGCGCCTCGGCGCCGCCGGCCGCGCGGGCGAGGAAGCATCCCTCCCCGATCTTTCCCCGACGATCGGGGCCTCCGTTCCGGGGCTGGTAGGCCCCGACGGCTCCCCCATCCGCAGGCTGGAATACGCCCACGCCGACCTCACCGAGTGGTTCGTTGGCACCCCGAGCGGGATCGAACATGGGTGGACCCTTGACGAACGCCCAGAAGGCAGGGGCGCGCTCCGCTTCATCCTCGCGACAGACGCCACGCTGCTGGGCTCCGACGCCGGGGCCTCGACCTGGTTGGATTCGGCTGGCGCGGAGTGGCGTTACGACGACCCCGCCGCGTTCGATGCCAACGGCGACCCCCTTCCCATCCGCTTCGTCGCGGATGGCGAAGAGCTGGTCGTGGAGGTGGATGACACCGGTGCCCGCTACCCGATCGAGATCGATCCGGTCCTCACGACCGCCGATTTGACCTTGAGCGGCTCAGCCGCAGCCAGCGAGTTCGGCTACGCCATATCCACGGCGGGAGACGTCAATAACGACGGATACGAAGATGTCATCGTCGGCGCCAGGAACGTGTCGGGGAGCACGGGTCGAGCGTTCGTCTACCACGGTTCGGCGAGCGGACTCTCATCCACGATCACGACGACCCTGAGCGGCGGAGTAAAATCAGGTACTACGCCGTACTACTACTGCGGCGGCCGCGTGGCGGGCGGCGGGGATGTGAACGGCGATGGCTTCGACGACGTCGCCATGGCGTGTACGTTCACGGCTTCGACCGTCAAGGTTTTCCACGGCAGCGCATCCGGCATCTCCACGACGGCCGCTTCAACCTTCACCAGCACCAACGGGACGAACTTCGGTCACGGCGTGGCCATCGTTCCCAGCCTGGACGGCGATAGCTACGACGATCTGCTCATTGCGGCACCGCTGTCGGCCTCCCGCGGGCGTGTGTGGGCTTTCCCGGGTTCCGCCGCTGGAGCGTCCGCGAGCTCGACCGTTACGCTTGAGGGCGCGTCCGCCTCCTCCTTCGGGCAGACCATCCGGTCGGCCGGGGATGTGGATGGCGACAGCTACAACGATGTGGTGATCAGCTCGCCGGACTACGACAGCGGCCGGGGGCGGGCGTCGGTCTACTACGGTTCAAGCAGCGGTTTGACATCGGCGGCGGTCGACCACCTGGCCGGCGGAGTGGGAGAAGCGTTCGGGACGGGCCTCGTCGGGGGCGGGGATTTCAACGATGACGGCTACGACGATATCGCGGTCGGCACCTCCAGCGTGACCGCTGGCAGGGTGGACGTCCACTTCGGTTCCAGCTCCGGGGTGGCCTCGACGGCCTCGGCTTCGCTGACCGGCGGCGCGTACTTTGGCGCCACGATGGCGATGCTTCCCGACGTGGATGCCGACGGCTACGCAGACCTCGCCATCGGCGCGACCGGTACCGATGTCGGGGTGTACCCCGGATCGGCCAGCGGGCTTTCGGCCACCGCGGTCGCGACCTTGACTGGTTCCGGCATCTATTTCGGCGGGTCCCTCGACGGCGCCGACGTGAACGGGGATGGCTACACCGACCTCGTCGTAGGGGACTACCTCGACAGCACCACCTACGGAAAGGCCTATGTCTACATGGGCTATGCCGATGCCGACGCCGATGGCTACGGCGGCGGCGGTGCCGAAGCCACCGACTGCGACGACGGCGATGCCACGGTCTTCCCAGGTGCAACCGAGGCACCCGGGGATGGCATCGACCAGGACTGCGACGGCAGCGAAGACTGCTTCGTGGACAACGACGACGACGGTGCTCTCGACGGTCTCGGCGTCACCGCCGCCTCCGACGACACCGATTGCAGCGATGCGAACGAGGGT
>CAMBIK010000174.1 GCA_945867435.1 Klebsiella pneumoniae | reverse complement strand
GCGCTGGTTCGCAGAGCTGGAAGGCGGCGCAGGGCTCACCCCGGCCGCGGCAGATGCTCACGTCTTCCTGCGTCTTGGGGTGGTCGTAGCACTTCCCGTCGCCGCTCGGCGTGAATAGCGTTGCGGCCTCGTTGGGTGGTTCATGGCTTGGCACGACATCTTCACCGGAAACAGCGTTGCGAAACACGCTCGGCGCGTTCAGGACCGGGATGCGCAGGCGGAGGATCGCATGCAATCCGCCAGTTGGCTGGCCGAGCAATCGACCCCCGAATCCCTGGTGGCGCTATGCAAGCGCTTCGACCTGCAGCTCGATCACCACATCAAGGACCGGAACGAAAAAGAGGCCGTGGTCGATCTTTTGGTCGAGAGGGGTCCGGAAGGGGCCCAGGCGGCGCGCGCCCACACCCGGTCCTCCCAGCACTTTCAGCACGCGGTCCGCACGATCGAGCGGCTGGAGGGCGAGGGCGCCGGAAACACAGTGCTCCTCGAGCTGCTCCGTGCCGAGTCGGTGGACAACGAGTTCAAGCCTGAGAAAAAGCGCAACTTGCTGCTCATCCTGGCGGAACGGAAGGATGGCCGCGTGATCGCAGGGGCGAGGCCGTTTCTGGTCGATTTCGACGAAGGCGTGCGCCACGCCGCGGTCGAGGCCATTGCCGCCCAGGAAGGCGACGAGGGGCGGTCGGGGCTGGAGTCGGCGCTGCGGAGCCAGCGTGAGGAATCGACCCGCGTGCGCGGCCGCCTCGCCGAGCTGTTCTCTAGTCGGCGCTGGGCCCTCGCCGATTCCGACGGGTGGCTCGCCGCAAACATGCCATCTGGCTACAGGATTTTCGAGGGGATGATCGTGGGCGGCTCCAGGTAGGCCGCACCGTCTCACGCTCGACGTGGTCCGCGTCACGAGGGCCCTCCCGGTGACCGGCATTGCCCTACGGCTTGGCTCCGAGCCGATCCAGCACGGCCCGCGCTCGGTTGGCGTAGGGGCCCGCTGGGTCCACGCGCAAGTACGCCTGCAGATGATCGATCGCGCGGTCTTGTTCGCGGAGGCTGTGGTACACAAAGCCTAGGTTCAAATGCGCGGTGGCGTCGTCGGGGCACATGCGGAGTGTCCCTTCGTACCCGCTTGCGGCGGCCAGCCTGTCACCCTGCCGCGCTTGCAGGCCCGCAAGGTTGTTGAGCGCCGCGCAGTGCCCCGGCCGGATGCGAAGGGCCTCTTCCCATGCCGCGCGTGCCCCTGCATCGTCCCGGCGTTGGACCCGGGTGATCCCGATGTCATCCAGCGCTTCCACCCGGGTGGGCGCGAGCGCGACCACGCGTTGCATCGCGGCTTCCGCTTCCTCCCATCGGCTAGCGAACTTCAAAGCCTGACCGTAGCCGTACCAGGCGTCGGCGCTGGCGGGCCACACCCGCGTAGCACCGGACCACAGCGTGGCCTCGTCGCGCCAGTCGAGGTTCCGCCTCACCGTAAGCCCGGCCATCACCAGGGGGATCGCCCAAAGGAATCTGCGCTCGGGAAGCAAGCTGACCACCACCAACCACAGCCCCAGCCCGGACAAATAGGCGCGATGCTCTGCCACGGTTTCCTTCAACACGAACGCGCTCGAAACGGCCAGCGGCAACGCCCACAACAACCCCCCGAAGGCCGTTATTCCCCCCTTCCACAGCGCGACTGCGAGGGTTGTCGCCACGCCCACAAGGCACGCGATCGCGACCGCCGAGTCCGTCGCGGGGAGCGCGTGCAGGATCGACTGTCCCCAGGGCAAGAGCCATAGGCGAAGGTACATCGCCCAACCTTCCGCTTGCGTCACGATGTGGACCCCAAGGGTCCTCGGAACCTCCGGTACCGGCCAACCGAGGAGCCAGAGCCTGCCCGTTCCCGCAGCGAACATCAGCAGGCCGAGCGGCAGATAGCGCCTCCACGCGATGAGCCGCCACCGGCCCCCCGACACCAGGAACCCATCCGCCGCGAGGAGCAGAATGGGCAGTCCGACGGCGATCTCCTTGGTGAACAGGGCCAGCGCCGCCACGATCCACACGCCCACCCGCTTCCTGAGGTTCGGCGAGCGGGAGTCGTCAATCCACCAGCTCGTGGCCAGCAGGAACCAAGTGCTCACCAGGGCATCGGACCGGCCCGAGATGTAGGTGACCCCTTCCGTCGTCATCGGGTGAAGGGCCCAGATCGAGGCGGCCAACGCCGCTCGGAAGGGGGTCAAGAGTCGCCGGAGCAGGCCCAGCGCGAGCACGGCGTTGATCGCGTGGAGTAGGATCGAGACGGCGTGGTAGCCACGCGGGTCGAAGGCCCCGAAGGCCCAGTTGGCCGCGTAGGTGTAGAGCAGTACGGCGCGGGCAGGGTTGTAGGCGAAGATCGTCTGCGGATGGGCGAAGTCGCGTACCGCTTGGCTTCCGATCACCTCGATCTTGTCGTCGTAGGTGAACGGCGCTTCCCAGCCCACGCCGGCCGTTGCGGCTACGGCGAGGACGAGCATCAGCGCGACGAGGCTCGGTTTCATGCGGTGAGAGCCTCGTACATTGTGGCGTGGGCGCCGGCCACGCTGGCGGGGTTCAAGTGCGCCTCGATGTAGCGCCTTCCTCGCTCCACCATGCCGGTGGCCCGTTCGCGGTCGGTCAGCATCGTCTGGATGTGTCCGCGCAGTTCCGCGGCGTCGAGGCTGCGCGTGAGCAGTCCCGCTCCCGCCTCGCCGATCAGTTCGCCGCATCCGCAATCGCCTCCTACGACGACGGGTACGCCACACAGCAGGCCTTCTAACGGTACAAGTCCAAAAATCTCGTCGGAAGATGGGTAAACCAGCACGTCCGCGTCCACGAGGAGGGCCAAGCGGTCGGGGCCTTCGAGGGTGCCGGTGTACCTGACGTGCGGGGCGGTCGGCAGTTCCATTCCGCGCGCCGCTCCTGCCACGACCAAGGTGGCCCCTTCAATCCCGCTTCCAAAGGCGGTGACCAGCCGATCCACGCCTTTGCGAGGTGTGATTTGGCCGAGGTAGGCCACGACCGGACCCTCCCCGAGTCCGTGGGCTGCGCGGAAGGTGCCTCGTTTCGGCAGCTCTGCGAACTCGGCCAGGTGCAGCGGATTGGGGATGCGAACGATCCGGTCACCGGCGACCCCAAGGGCGAGCAGTTGGCGCACTTCGGCCTTGGACACCGCCACCACGCGGTCGGCTTCGAGGGGCACATGGCCATCGAACACGCGGTCCCACACGCGCTTGACGAAGACCTTGCGTTCCAGCCGCGGGGCGGTGCCGTTTGGCGTGTGGACGACGGGGATTCCCCGCTTTCTCGCTTCACGAAAGGCGGACCAGTTGAGGAGATGCCGATGGCCGTGGAGGTGAACGATGTCCACGTTCTCGAGCGGTGCTGGCCCGGTGGGTAGGTACAGTTGGTGCGTCCAAGCGAGTCGGTTGCTCACCAGGCGGGTGACGTGAATCTCGACCCCGCAGTCATCTCGCTGTGCCGGTACCGGTGCCCGAGATGTCGCATCGAAGGCATCAGTTGTCCACACGCGAACGTTCATGCCTCGGGCGCGCTGGGCGCAGGCGAGCGCATGGACGACCCGGGGGATGCCGCCGTAGGCCCAGGTGGGTGGATAGCAGGGGGTGACGTGCAGAACGCGCATTGACCGAGGCCGTCTGCCCGACTACCCTACGGACCGTTCGGAGGCCGCATGGTCGTCGTGGTGTTTGTGTTTCTCGGTTCCCTGCTGGGCTGCGGTCCGAATTGCCGCACGACGTGCGAAACCCTCTACGGCAGCGGTCAGGATGAATGTAATATCAACGTGCCGGATTTCGAAGGTGAGGAAGGCGCGAACCGTCTCGTCCTCGAATGTGAGGCCAGCTGCGACGAGGCGATGAGCAACGCCGGCACGCTGGGCACCTACGACCCGAACAGCAACACCGACACGAAGCTCGACATCGCGAACGAGAAGCAGGCCGCCCTGTGGATGGATTGCGTGAGCACCACGTCGTGCGACAACATGAACAACGGCTATTGTCAGCCCCATTACTAGGACTTTCGTGACGTTGATCTTGATTATTCTGGGCTGCACGCCGACTTGCGAAGACGTATGTGACAAGCTCGTCGCCTGCGAAAACGAAGGTACGGAACGCATGTCTTCCGATGAGTGCCAGGAATCGTGCCGGGCACAGGAAGAGTTGTACGCGTTGTGGACCGACCAGCAGAAGCGCGACGCTTTCGACGCCGAGTTGAGCTGCCTGTACGCGTCCGAATGCGGCGAAGTGGAGCAGGGCGTGTGCTACGAGGGCGAGGTCTGGGGGTTCTGAGGCGGCGCCCAACGGTGGCCTGTTTCGCCCTTTTGCCCATTTGATGTGCGCGAGCGTTCGCCTGCACGGTTGCGCAATCCGTCGGTTGACACGCATGGGGTATGCGCATAGTCTACGCGCATGTCAGACACGCATGACTCACGCACGCCCCTGCCGGACCGGTCGCCCCGGCGCCGGGCGGTGAACGTCACCGTCAGCGCAGAACTCATCCTTGAAGCTCGTGAGTTCGGCATCGGAATGTCGGCCACGTTGGAGGAAGCGCTCCTCGCCAAGATCGCTGCGGCACGCGCCGCGCGGTGGAGCGGCGAGAACCGTGAGGCGGTCGAGGACTACAACCGCCGCGTGGCGGGGGAAGGCACCTGATGGCCCGTTACGACGTGGTTCGGAACAAGGGGGGTAGGGGGCTGACCGATACGCCCTACCTGCTCGATGTGCAGGCCGACATTCTTGGACAGCTCCACACCCGCATGGTGGTTCCGCTGCGGCGATCGGAAGGAATTCGCCACCCGATCCGCAGGCTTCAGCCTACATTTCGTGTGGAGGGGGTCCAGGTGATGATGGATACGCCCGCGCTGGTCGGTGCGCCGATCGCCGACCTCGGGGAAAGCGTGGGCAGCCTCGCCGCCGATAGCCCGGCGGTCCTGGCCGCCCTCGATTTCTTGTTTAGGGGTATCTGAAGGCGGTGCGTGGCAGATCGATGGATAGTTGGGGTAGGCTGCCGCGCACGGTGAACCCATGACTCGCTCTTTCGCGCTCGGCTTCTTATTTTTCACGCTCTACGGGTGCGGAAAGACCGACACCGATCTGAAGGACAGCGGTACCGGAGACAACTCCGCCGGCGGCGAGCTGGGAATCTCGGTTTCGCCTGAGAGCATCGAGCTGCCCGTCATCTTTGTCGGCCAGTCGGCCAGCACCCCCATCACCGTCACGAACACGGGGACGAACGCCGCCGCTATTACGGTGTCTGTGATGGGTGGGCATGCTGCAGACTGGACGTTGGACGCCTATACCAGCGCGGTCGAACCCGGCGCATCCAGCACCCACACCGCCTCCCTCACGCCTACAGCTTGGGGAGACTACAGTGTCAGCCTCATCGTTCAGGAAACCAAGTCTGAGGCGATGATCGAGGTGTCGGTCACCGCTCACGTTCAGGAAGACAACGACGGCGATGGCTATGGCAGTACCGCTACGGGTGGCGGCGACTGCGCGGATGCCGACCCCACCGTTAGCCCGGGTGCTGAAGAACTGTGGTACGACGGCGTAGACTCGAATTGCGACGGTGCCGACGACTACGATCAGGATGGCGATGGCTTTTTGGTCGGCGTGGATTGCAACGACACCGTGGCCACCACCTATCCAGGTGCGGCGGATGCCTGGTACGACGGGGTCGACAGCGATTGCGCTGGAAACGACGACTATGATCAGGACCTGGATGGCTACGGGGAGGATGATTGCAACGACGCGGATGCCGCGATCAACCCGGCCGCTTCTGAAACCTGGTACGACGCTGTCGATGCTAATTGCGACGGCGCCAACGACTTCGATCAGGATGGTGATGGCGCCCAGGTCGACGTGGACTGCGACGACCTCGATGCCGAGTCCTACCCAGGTGCAGCCGAGATCTGGTACGACGGCATCGACCAGGCGTGCGATGGCGGCGACGACCAGGATCAGGACGGGGATGGCGTGCCGTACCCTACCGATTGCAGCGACACCGACGCCACGACCACCGGCCCGACCGACGAAGTGGTGGATGGCAACGACAACGACTGCGACGGCGTGATCGACGATTTCGTCGTCACCGATATCGCCGCAGCCGTGCTCTATGGCACGGTCACCAACCAGGGTCTAGGCGACCACGGTGGCATCGCGCTCACCTCTGACATCACGGGCGATGGCGCCGACGATCTCGTGCTCTCGGCGGGCGGGTACGGCTACGGGTACGCCTGGGTCGTTGAAGGGGCCGATGCGGCGATCTCGATCGGCCTGGTCACTGCGGTCGATACCGCAGTAATCGCGGGCTATACCGGCTATTACCCCCTTCGCTACGTCAATGGTCCCTTCGGCGATGTCGATGGGGATGGCGATGGCGAGCTGGTGATCGGCGGCAAATACCCGGGCTACTACTACGGTGAGGCCTACGGTTTTGAGGGCGGGACAGGGCTGACCGGCAGCCTCACGGCCGACGACGCCGATGCCATCTTCACCGGGGATTCTTCGAGCTACGCCGACGACGCGGGCATGGTCGCTACCGGCGATCTCGATGGCGATGGCCTGGCGGAAACCGTGCTCGGGTGCGCTTACGACAACGGCTCGGACGCGCTGCGCGATTCCGGAAGTTTGTCGGTCTTCACAGTCTTTTCGGGTACGACCGATATCTCTGACGCCGACGACCGCGTGTACGGAACGACCGCCTACGATTATCTGGGCTCGTCGCTCACGCTCGCCGACATCGACGCCGACGGGTACACCGACATCCTGGCCGGCGCGCCTGGCTACGATGCGGCCGCCTCTACCGGGGGCGGCTTGTTCGCGGTCCCCGGCAACAGCACGCTCGGATGGGACAGCAGTGCCTCCGACGCCGCGATCTTCGAGATTCAAGGCGATACCGACAACGTGGCGCTCGGCGGCGACACGCTCGCCCAGCCCGGCGATATCGATGGCGATGGCGCGCTTGATCTCGGTCTGACCTCCGAAGGTAGCGGCGCGGTCTGGGTGTTCGTCGGCGCGGGTTCGCTCTCCGGAGCCGTGGCGGCGTCTGGCGCGGACTACGCGTTGACCGGCACGGCGGGCGATTTTGGCTCTGCGCTCGCCATGGATTCCGATCTGGATGGCGATGGCGCGGATGAGCTGGTGATCGGCGCCGATGGCGACGACACCGCGGCGTCCGGCGCTGGCGCGGTCTACGTTTTCTCCTGGTCGCGCACCTGGGGCGCCGCGCTCACCTCGGCCGATGCGGTCATGACCCTCTACGGCACCGGGGCGGATGATTACCTCGGGAGCGGCGCGGCCGGCGGGGCCGACCTCGACGGCGATGGCAACGAAGACGTCGTGATCGGGGCGGCCGGCGACGACTCCACGGCCAGGGGCGCGGGTGCAGCCTACCTCATCCAGGGTTGGTAAGGACCATGCGCGTCTTCGGCTTGCTTTCGCTGGCGCTCCTGGTGGGCTGCGAACAGCCGGTGAAAGTGGAATTCGACTCAGGTGGGGGCGAAACGGACGCGGCGCTCGCTGGCGAACTTGAGGTGGCGCCGTCGGCGATCGACCTGCCGGTCCTCTTCGTTGGCCAAAGCACCGACGCCTCGATCACCGTCAAGAACGTGGGCACCGTCCCGGTGGCGGTGACCGTGACGGTGATGGGCGGCTACGCCGCAGACTGGACCTTGAACGCCTATACCAGCGCGCCTGCCCCTGGAGAAACGGCGACCCATACCGCCTCGCTCACGCCCACGGGGTGGGGCGACTATTCGGTGAGCCTGCTGGTGACGGATACCCTCGCGGGGGTCAGCGTGGAGGTGCCGGTCACGGCCCGCGTTCAGGAGGATGGGGATGGCGATGGCCACGGCAGCGTGGTGAGCGGGGGCGAAGACTGCGACGATACGGTGCTCACAACCCATCCCGGCGCGACCGAGACCTGGTACGACGGACTCGATGCCGATTGCGATGGTGCCAACGACTACGATCAGGATGGCGACGGCGTGAACGTGGGTCCCGACTGCGACGATACGGATGCCACGACCTACCCAGGCGCGGACGACGCCTGGTACGACGGGGTAGACAGCGATTGTGCCGGAAACGACGACTACGATCAGGACTTCGACGGCTACGGCGCCGACGACTGCGACGATTCCGATGCCGCGGTAAACCCGGCCGCGACCGAGACCTGGTACGACGGCATCGACGCCAATTGCGATGGCGGCAACGACTTCGATCAGGATGGCGACGGCTCGCAGGTGGACGTGGACTGCGACGACGCCGATGCATCCATTTACCCGGGCGCGGCGGAGACCTGGTACGACAGCATCGACTCGGACTGTGCCGGGGATGATGACTTCGACCAGGACCTGGACGGCGTGCCTTGGCCGACCGACTGCAAC
>CAMBIK010000173.1 GCA_945867435.1 Klebsiella pneumoniae | reverse complement strand
GGTGGCGATCGGGCTCGACGAACTGGCGGACGCCACGGCTGCAAACGCGCTGATCCTTACCCTGCACGCGGCGTGGTACGGCTACGACGACCTCGAAGAAGTGCTGCAACCCAACATCGCCGCCGCGCTTCCGGGAGAGGCCGCAGCATCCTGCACCTCCTACCCATCGGTAGAGAACGCCACCTCGGTGGAGGCGATCTACGACGCCGACTTCATAGCGGCGGTGCGCGCCGGCGAGCGCTTCGACCCGTGGACCTGCTTCCTCGAGCAGTCGTCGCTTCCCAACCCCGATGTACCCTACCAGAGCACCGCCGCCGTGCTGCTGATCACCGGTGAACACGACACGCTGGTCCCCTCACAGGCCGTCCGCGACGCGATCCCCGGCCTCTGCGCCGAAGGCTACGCCATCGAGCACATCGAATGCGCCGGGCTGGAGCACGCCGATGCGCCGCTGATGACGCTGATGAACCAGATCGGCTGGATGGAGCAGCGCCTTCGCGGCGAAGCTGCGGCTCCGGGCTGTGGCGTGAGCGCGCCGGTCACCTGCGACGGATAGCGCGGGGTCCGGGGCACAGAAACCCAGGGTCTACCCACGACGTAGCCATCCTCTGGCCCGACCCGTCGCGCCCGTAAAGACCCAAGCGAAGCCTACAGCCTCGCCGCCACCTCCGCCCCCTGACGGATGGCCCGCTTCGCGTCGAGCTCCGCGGCTTCCTCCGCACCCCCGATGACGTGAACAAGGATTCCCGCCTCCCGAAGCGGACCTGCGAGCTCCGCACGCGACACCTGCCCCGCACAGACGACGACCGTGTCCACGTGGAGCACGCGGGGGTGTCCATCCACCGTCACGTGCAGCCCTTCGTCGTCCACGCGGACGTAGGCGACCCCGGCGACCCCCCGAACGCCTCGCTGCTTGAGCGAAGCCCGGTGGATCCATCCCGTCGTTTTTCCAAGTCGTGGACCGTTCTTCGCCGAAGATCGTTGCAGCATGACGATGTCCCGGCTCGCCACCCGCGGCTCTGGAACCTTGAGGCCCCCCTGCGTGGACTCAGTCACCCCCCAACCGTCGTGGTCCACACCCCACTCCCGTAGGAACCGCGCCAGGTGCTCCGGCTCGGGCTTGCGGGGCTCGGCGAGGAACTCCGCAACGTCGTGGCCAATCCCACCCGTGCCGATGATCGCCACCCGATCGCCCACTTCAGCACCGAGCAAAACATCCACGTAGGACTTGACCTTGGGATGGTCGCTTCCGGGGATACCCAGCGCCCTTGGTGCGACCCCGGTGGCCACGATCACAACGTCGAACCTACTCTTAATGTCTTCCGCATCCACCCGCCGCCCCAGCTCCACCTGCACGCCGGTCGCGGCGATACGTCTTGAGAAGTATCGCAATGTTTCATCGAACTCCTCCTTGCCGGGCACGCGGCGGGCCAGGTCGAACTGGCCCCCGAGGTGGTCCGAGGCCTCAAAGAGGGTGACCGCATGGCCACGCTCGGCCGCGACGGTAGCCGCCGACATCCCGGCCGGACCCGCCCCGACGACGGCCACGCGCTTCGGAGAGGTGGTGGGCAGGTACGTCAGCTCGGTCTCATAGGAAGCACGAGGATTGACCAGGCATGTCGCCCGCTTATTCTGAAAAATGTGGTCGAGGCATGCTTGATTGCATGCGATACATGTATTGATATCTTGTGCCCGACCCTCTCGCGCCTTGAGCACAAAGTCAGGGTCGGCCAGCAGCGGGCGAGCGAGGCTGACCATGTCGGCCACACCCGAGGCGAGCAGGGACTCGGCCACCTCCGGCGTGTTGATCCGATTGCTGGCCACCACGGGGATGGACACAACGCCCGATGCTCGCAGGCGCTGGGTGACCCATGCGAATGCGGCGCGTGGCACGCGGGTCGCGATGGTGGGAATTCGTGCTTCGTGCCACCCAATCCCGGTGTTCAGGATGGATGCACCTGCGGCTTCAATAGCGGTTGCCAGTTGGAGCACCTCCACCCAACTGCTCCCGCCTGCGATCAGATCGAGCATGGAAAGGCGGTAGATGATCACAAAGTCGGTGCCGACGGCCTCGCGGATGCCGCGGACGATCTCCACCGCGAAGCGCATGCGATTCTCGTAGGTTCCCCCCCATTCGTCGGTGCGATGGTTGGTGTAGGCAACAAGAAACTCGTTGATCAGGTACCCCTCGCTGCCCATCACCTCGACCCCGTCGTACCCGGCCTCCTGCGCGAGTCGTGCGCACTGCACGAAGTCCTGGATGGTCGAACGCACGCCGCGGCTGGTGAGCCCCCAGGGGGAAAACGGGCTGATGGGTGACTTGAGCCGCGTGGGGGCGACATTCCATGGATGGTAAGCGTACCGGCCCGCGTGGAGGATCTGCATGCAGATGCGACCCCCCTCCGCGTGGACCGCGGTCGTGACATGCCGATGCCTGCGGGCCTCCGAGGACGAGTTGAGCGTGGCCGCGAACGGCTTCACCTGCCCCGCCCGGTTCGGAGCCACCCCTCCGGTGACGATGAGCCCGACGCCTCCCCGCGCACGCTCCGCAAAATAGGCCGACAACTTTGGCAGCTTTCCGCCTTCTTCCTCGAGGCCCACATGCATCGAGCCCATGAGCACGCGGTTCGGAAGCGTGAGGTGGGCGACCGTGAGGGGTGCGAAGAGGTGCGGGTAAACCATCGAAGGCGGTTCCTAACCGGCCGGGCTATCCTTGGGTCCAAATGCTGCTTCCCTTCGCCCTCGGCTGCAGCGACTACTTCTCTGAGGACGACCCTCCGGCTGGGCTTCCCGAGTTGGTTGCGACCCTCCTGCCGTTGGAAGCCGGCACATGTGTTGATACATCGGCAGAGGTATCACTCAAGAACGTAGGGAAAGGGCCGCTCACCGTTTCGTTCATCGGGGTGGAGGGGGCCGACTGGGCTTTGGAGCCCGTGGCACTTCCCCTCTCCATTCCACCGGGAGCGGAGCAGGTCCTCACCTTGGTAGGGAGCGGCGGGGAGTCGACGCTGGTGGTGCGGAGTAACGATCCGGAACGCAGCGAAGTCCAGGTCGCCATCGCCGCAGATGCCAACCTCGCCCCCATCGCAGTGATCGTGTCACCCGCCGAAGAACAGGCCGTTCCAGTGGGAGCCGATCTCACCCTGTCCGCCTTCGTGGCAGACGATGATGACCCGCTCGCATCGCTGTCGCTGGAGTGGCTGTCCAGCCTCACGGGGAGCCTTGGGCCGGCGACCGCCGATGCCGATGGGCGGGTCGTACGACTTTGGAAGGCCGCCGAGCGCGCGGCGGGCCCCCAGGTCGTCACCCTTGGCGTGCTGGATCCCTGCGGCGCGGTCGGGGATGCATCCGTGTTCTTTTGCCAGGATGGCCCCTGGCAGGTCAACCCCATCACCCAGGAGGCGTGGCACTACGAGGGGGCCGCCACCCTGAACGAAGAAGTGCTCAGCTTGACGGAGGCGACCGGCGACAGCGTGGGCGCGGCGTTCGATCTCGCCTCCGTGTTCGACGGGGACCGCGTGGACATCGTCTTCGAGTTCCAGGTCGAGGGCGAATTCGCCGGTGGGGAAGGCCTATCGGTGACGATGCTCGATGGAAACCGGCGAGAAGGCTACATCGGAGGAGATGGATGCGGGCTCGGCTTTGGGGGCGGGGCCGCATGCACCTCGGGCCCCGCCTTGCCCGGGTGGTCCCTCGCGATCGACACCCACACCGACGCAGGCGATTGCCTGGAAGGGCCCCACCTCGCCTTCACCGTGGATGGCAACGTGACCGCCTTCGGGCCGTGCGCAAGCCTGCCGACTGTGGAAGATGGTGCCTGGCACGCAATCGGGGTGTCGCTTGAAGCCGGCCACCTGGAGGTGACCCTCGATGGCCTCTCCGTGCTCTCCTCGGCGGTAGAAGTGTTGACCCCATTTCCTGGATTCCTGGGGTTCACGGCCAGCACGGGGGCCATCCCGAACGCGCACCGCGTTCGCAGCGTTCAGGTGGTTGACTTCACCTGCGACTGAATCATCCGCAGTTGTTGCACGGAATCTGCAGGGAGAAGGATGAAAATACGGCTCCAGCCTCCCACGTTGCGGTGAGGTCGCCGGCGATGAAGAGCGTGGTCGTGTCGAGGTAGGCAGCTTCCTCGAAGCGAAGGCTCCAGAAGGTTGGCGGCGGTGAATACCACGACCAGATGGTGCCGGCGGTGTCGGTGTACACCCAGGCCATGCCGCCGCTTGGGTCCGACCAGTTCCCCGGAGCGGGCTGGATGAAGCTGACGGTGAGCGCGCCATCCTCGACGCAAGTGAAGCTGCCGGCGATGTTTCCCAGGGAGTTGCTCCAGTACCGGCTGAAGCGTTCTTCGGCGTCCCCAGCCGCGCACACGAACTCGAAGTTTTGGTCGTTCAGATGTCCGGAAACGGCGACACCACCGCTCAGCGGCTCTTCCCCGGTGTCCGATGTGTCAATCGATGTGTCGGCAGATGTGTCGATTGCTGTGTCAATCGAGGTATCGACAGATGTGTCAGCCGATGTGTCAACTGAGGCCGGGGGCTCCGTGGGAGCGCAGCCGATGATGTACAGGATCACGCCATCACCGCGTGGATCGGCTGTGCATCGCTCCCGCACGCCCTGGGATCAAGATCTGCCAGCGCCAGGAGCGTGGCCCCGAGCGACTCCACGCTCACTTCCTGACCTTCATGCGACTGCCCGTACCAATTCCGGTCCCAGCCGCCGACCGCCCGCCCCCCGGCAATCCCATCCCCCACGAGGAGGGCGCTGGTATACGGCCAATGGTCCTTGCCATTTTGCGCGTTCAGCCCGGGTGTTCGGCCCAGCTCGGAGATCACGACCACCACGGTCTCTCCAGCGAGGGTGGGCGCGGTCGTGCCTGGGGTAGCTTCGAGCCGATGCTGCAGGCCCAGCAGTCCTGCAAAAAGAGATTCCCAAAGCGGAGACTGGCGTTCGTCGTTGCGGTGGTGCGAGTCCCATCCGTCGGGACCTTTCCCCGCTTGGAGGGTGGCGCATCGGTTGCCGCTTCGCGCCAGTGCCTCCACCGCGGCCGCCGGATCGCTCAGGTCGCCTCGATGCACCGTGCCTACTCCCTTTCCCGACCCGCGCTGAATTCGCGAGGCCCAATCGGCACCTCCACACGCCGTTCCCGTGGTCGCGAGCCGCGTGCACACCTCGTGAGCGATGGAGCGCACCAGCACACCCTGCACCACCACGGAGCGCGCTGCGTGGGCCTGGAAAAACGCACGGACACTGCGACGTTCCGGGTGATCCACGAAAGGAAGCCCGCCGACGCTGGCGCGTTCCGCTCGCGCCTCCATCGCGACGCCGGGATGGTCGAAGCCATCGGCGAGCGCACGCGTAGGATCCCACCCCCCACTGGCGTAGACGAAGATGAACTTGCGATGGCGACCCGCGAGACGAGGCAGCACCAGCGCAGTCGCGAGGGCTGCAGAGGCGAACAAGGTCTGGCGGCGGGAGACGTACACGTTCTACGTTTCGGGGAGAGCGCGAGCCACGCTCCGCACAATCTCACCCTCGTCCGGGAAGCCATGAAAGGTCTTCTTCGCGACGACGACCCCGTTCACGGCAACCGTGAAGATGCCGCCAGCGCCTTTGACAAGGGTTGATTCAACGCCAAGCTCCTCTCGCAGAACTTCCACCGCCCGGGTGGCACGCGAGAGGTAGTTTCAAGCCACGCAGTAGGTGATCACGACAGCAGACACGGGGACCTCCGGAGTTCAAATGCAGTCTTCAGTGAGCTTCCGATAACTATCCAGTCGCTCCCTCCAGGTCACGGAGGCTTCGGCCACGCAACCCTCATCGCCGAGGTGCAGGCAATCGCGGTACCGACACGGCAAACCGACGAGCTCGGGGAAGTAGCTGCGAAGCTCCACCCGCGGGACATGCCCCACACCGAACTCGCGAATGCCAGGCACGTCGATGATGCGCCCGCCGCCGACCAGGTCGTAGAGGTGCGCAGCCGTGGTGGTGTGGCGCCCTCGGCCCCAGTCATCGAGATCCCCGACCAGGGCCACCGCGCCAGGGACGAGGGCCTGGATCAACGTTGATTTCCCGACACCGCTGTGGCCAAGCAGAACGCTCGTCTTCCCCTTAAGCGCCTCGCGCAGTGCCTCCACGCCCCGGCCGTCCACGGCGGATACCAGCGCGCAGGGGTAGCCGAGGGCCTCGTAGCGGGCGACCCACTCCAAAACATCCTCGGGCATCCCGGTGTCGCACTTGTTAACCACGAGCATCGCCGACAGTCCGCCCGCTGTTGCCGCCACGATCATGCGGTCCACCAAGCCCGGTCGGAACGGGGGTTCGGTCGCCGCGGTGACGATAACGAGCATGTCCGCGTTGCTGACCACAATTCGCGAACCCGAAGTTTCGCCCGTGCGTTCCAGCTTGGTACGACGTTCGGCCGTTTCCACGACGACGCCTTCGTTCAGCCGAACGCGATCGGCAACCACCACATGGGTCCCGCGCGTTGGAAGGATGCGGTCCACGCCATCGGCCGACCTCACGCGGACGCGACGCCCCACCATCTCGACAACCTCGACCCACTCTGCATCGGGCTCGACCGCGATCGCCTTCTTCACACCACCTCGCCGACGGCGGTCGGGCGGTTCGGCGTTGGCATCATCATCAAAGAGCGGCATCGATCGTTACCGCCCCTTGGATAGCCACCTCGGTCCGTTCGGACCAGGGGAGCAGCGCACCGCCGCGCAAATGGAGGGCCGCCAGCGGGCTCACAAACCACCGCAGGTCTGCGTCCAGCTCGGCTCCCAGCGGCTCGGAAGGAGCGGTCCAGAGGTGATGCAAGGCCACAGCGCAACGGAGCTGGGGAGCGATCATGGCTTCCGTGATCAAGGAAGCGTCGAGACTGCCCGAGCCGCCGTATTCCGCGCCGTCATCGAAGAGCCCCAGCCAACCGAAGCGTTGATACGTGTCGGCCAATGGTCGCTGAAACGCCGGGGAGTCCCCCCCTCCGAGCCAGTCCAATCGCCCGGCGACCAGCACGCGGGCGTCGTCACCCAGGGCCCACCCAACTTGTGCTCCGGCCATCGTGGCTGAACCGGATGTCGTGGGTTGAAGGTAGCCATCCGCCGAAGCCCGTAGCCTGCCCAGTGAGGTCGCGGCCGCCACGCCGCCCGTGATCAAGGGATCCCCGGCCGATTCGACGACCAGCAGCACTCCGTTCGCGCTCCAGGCAGCAGCCGGGTTGTCGCGGCCAGCCCCGAGCCGAACGCCGTGAAACGGGAGCGTTCCCGACTCGGAGGCAGCTAAGCCGGAAACGACATCCAGCTCCCAGGGGGCCGCCCGGAAGCGCAACCGTGCGGCGGCTGGAAAGGAACCTCGAAGGCGGATATCGTCGTCACCCAGCACCGCACCCGAGTCCCATTCAATGGGTTGGATACCGCCCGTGAGCTCGAGCGCGAGCGCCGAAGAGATCGGGGGTGACCACCGCACCCAGGCTTCCCCGAGCGTGGGGACCGAGGTGGTGGCAACGCCCGAAAGAGACCACGAAGCGGTTTCGGCGAGGCTCATGCGCATGTGAAGCGCCTTGCGCTCGGCATCGAGCCCCACACGCCCAGAGATAACGTAGGACCCAGCATCCCCCTCGGCCGATCCGCCTTCCATCCCCATGCGGATTTGGAGCACAGGCTTCCATTCGAGCACCGGGGCACCCGCTCCCGGGCGGGCACCGCTGGCGTCGTCGCCAGCCAGCGCAAACTGGGCGCTTAGAAGCCCGGCGAACATGCGGGCTCCGTGGTGAGGGGAAAAGCCGTGGCCCAACGTACGAACCCGTCTTCGGGCAGGAGGTTCGGGTCCTCCCCTTCCGCCGGTGCGACGAGATCCCACGAAGCCGGGGAGGCCGGCAGGGATGCGAACGTAGTCGCGTCGAGTCGGGTGTAGAGGGCGCTGGGTCGAGCGTTGTCGCGCATCGGCCCCGCCTTGTGGATGCCATGGCTGAGCCCCCCTTCGGCGAAGGTGCCGTTAGAAGACACGAACAGACGGGCGAGGTATCGATAAACGTAGTTGTTACGCGACAACGCCTCGGTTTCGGTGAGCAGCGGACGGGTGAGACCCGGGTCGAAGCCCACGGGGTCCAGGGCAAACGCGAAGCCACGCAAGGAACCGGCGAGGCCGACCGGATCGCCCACGACCGCCTGACCGAGCAAGTGCCATTCGTCGGGCGGCGCCTCAGGCTGGCGGGGAAGGGGGGCGACCCCGAGCGCCGTGGCCCGGCCGCAGTGGAGGCTAGCCCGAGCGCCCGCGTCGGTGGCTGCCCGGAGCGCCGTGACCGACCGGTCAGCGACCGCCGCTTTCGGCGGCGCGGGCAATGCCCGGTCCCACATGGCAACCGAAGCCTCCTTGGCCTGCCCCCCTTCCACCACCGCAAGGTCGAGTACGACCGAGACTCCGCCATCCGGGGAGGTGGTGCGCCCATGGCGTAACGTCGGACCGCGATTGTCGAAGTCGTTGCAGAGCCCAC
>CAMBIK010000172.1 GCA_945867435.1 Klebsiella pneumoniae | reverse complement strand
CACCACCTCCAAAGCCCCAACCACCGGCACCCGCCCCGTGACGCCGACCCCGAGGTACCACGGCAGCAGCGGACCCACCGTGGCCTGAACCCAGGGCAGACCCACGCCCACATGCGGATAAATAAAGGTGCGAATCTCGGATTCTCCAGATGGCAGCGAGTGTAACTCCCCGGTGGCCACTTGCGCCGCCACCCCGGCTCGGATGGCCAGGAGCCCGCTTCGCCACTCGACATCGGCGCTGAGCGCGGGCGCGAATGCGTTCACCCCGGCGACCGAGTGCGGCGCGCCTTCATCTTTATTCAACAAGAAGAAGTCTCCGGTGGAGATCCAACCGGCACCGGCCGCGGCGTGCAGGGAAAGGGGACCAGCGTGGTGTTGGGCTGGCGCGATCCTGACCGCCTCCGCCCGCCCGCTGTCTACACGAAGGAGTCTTGGGCGACCCTTGCCTGGCGTGGCGAGGTACACGGGCTCGCGGGCGCCGGATATCGGCACCATCGCCCCCTCCGGGACCACCCACGCCGTGCCGCCGCTGAGCCCTGCGAGGACATCGCGCTCAACCGGACCGAACGGCGCCTCGGCTCGCATCGTGGTTCCTTCTCGCAGCACCGCATCGCCATGGAGCAGCGCGGCATCCCCCACCTTGATCGAGAAGAAGTGCCGGCCCGGCACGATCAGCGTTCGGGAGCCGGGGCTGGCATCCACCCTGCGACCGTCCAGGAAAACTGCAGCCCCCTGCGCCAAACGGCCGATCTCGAAGCTTGCCACCGGCATCGCCGAAATGATGGCCCGCACGCCGTCGTAGCCGAGACGCTGCGGCTTTTCCGGTACATCTTCGTTCTCGGGGTTCGAGGCCCCGCGCAGCGCTGCCGCATCCACCCAGGCCCCGACGACCGTGAGGGGACCGAGCTGACGCAGATAGGGGGCCGCCGCCGGGTCCGTTGCGAGCCGGTCCCCGAAGTACCGGTGAACCGCGTTGCCTTCAAGGCAAAGCGCCTTCCACAGCAGCTGAGCATCTTCCGGAGTACGAAGCTCGGTGATGTCAGACGTCGCCTTGTGGAGCCGGGCCATGATCTGCAGCTCGCCATCGAACTCGCTGAGCAGTGGGCGGACGGCATCCAGTTCCAAACGGAGCGCATCCAGAGCGGGGGCGGGGTTCGAAGGCGAGGAGGCGAGTGCGGTAAGCGGGAGCGCAGTGGCAGCCGGGAGGGTGCGGTGAACCGCCGCCTCATCTGCAGGGTCGGGAGGGGAAACCCAGTAAACCCGGTCGGCCCGGGCGAGGGAGCACAAGGCGAGGATCAACGACATGTCAGGGTGCCCGGTGCAAGGGTGCAATCTACCTTTCGGGGTTCCAGCACGCTCACGATCGTGGACAGGCCGCCGGCCTGAACCGTGCAGGAACCCGCGGGGAAGGCCTGAAGAAGGGCGTTCCCCTGGCCGCCACTCGTGACGTCACCGCAGGTCACGTCGATGCGGTCGGTGGACGGAGAGAGCGCAAATTTGACAGCGCGAAGCCTTTCTTTCGGTTCATCCGGCCGCGTTGGCTCATCCGCACGCTTGGGCTTGGCCATGGCGGATGCCACCCTTGGTTCGGGGGGCGGAGGCGCGGTCGCTTCGACGGCGGCGGGAGCGGTGGCGCTTGACGCTGGAGTGGCGGCGACCCGCGGGGAGGGGGGCGGTGAACCCGCGGGCGGGGGATGCGGGGTGTAGGCGAGTCCGGCCGCCAGTCCGGCGACTGTGAGGACGGCCGCGAGGCCCGCCATCCTCCAGCTGCCGCTTACCCGAGTCCGGTCTTCGTTTTCCTCGAAGGCAATCGTGGCGTTTGTCGCGGTGGGGTCGCGCACATCGGGAGGTTGCGACAGGGTGGGGGAGGAGACGACGGGGGGCTCAGCTCCCACCGACTCGGTCAGCACCCGCCCCTCGACGGTGGGAACGCTCAAGGCCGCCGAGATGGCGAGCGTCGGCACCTCAAGCGCGCACCAAGCCGCAAGGTCGTCCTCGGTGCGACCGGCGAGGAGGGACCGGGCCTCTTCTTCCACCGATTGGGCGGATGGGCGGTCGTCGGGTTCGTAGGACAACATCCGTCGCGCCAACGAAAGGAGGCTCTCTGTGGAGATGGCCGGGAGCGACTGGATCGCGTCTGCGACCTGCTTGGCCTGTGCGGCAGGCTTGAGAAGGGTGCGCCCGTAGGGAGTGCCGCTCAGGAGCTCGACCAGCACTACCCCTAGGGCGTACACATCGCCCGCCGAGGTTTCCGCTTCCCCAAGCAGGCGCTCAGGCGACATGTAGCCGATCGAGCCATAGCGAAGCTGCTCGGTTTTAGCTTCACGACCCACGAAGTCTGCTCGTGCAATACCGAAATCAAGCACCTTGACATCGCCACTCGCGGTGACGCGGATGTTGGAAGGCTTGATGTCGCGGTGAACCACCGCGAGGGGCCGGTCGTTGGAATCGAGGGCCTCGTTCGCGGCGCGGAGGGCGCTTGCGACGGCGACAACGATCTCCAGGGCGGCTCGCTCGGTCATCGCGGATAACTTGATGCCGGGAGGTGGGGTCACCACGCACTCGAGGTCGATCCCGTCGATGAACTCCATGACCAGGGCCCAGCGCCCGTCGAGGCGCACCAGGTCGTCTACCCGAACGATGTGCCGATGGTGCAATCGGCCGAGCAGGCGAGCCTCGTCAAGCAAGCGGATGCTCGCATCACTCTTCTGGTCCCATGTCGCATTCAGCAGCTTCAACGCAACTCGTCGTCGGAACCCGCCGGGGCTCTCCATATCGGCCAGGTAGACCGACCCGAAGCTGCCGACGCCCAGGGTGCGCAGGAGGGAGAATCGCCGCCCGGAGATCGGGCTTTCGGGCCTAATTGCTGCCACTCGGCGTTCCGAGAGTACACTCCCCGATAGATACGTTCAGCGGCAGGCCTTCCACGATCGGTTTGTCATCTTCATTGAGCAAGGGTGTGTGGTCGTTGCCCACGAGGTGCACTTCCACATAGCTGTAGCCAGCCACGTCCATGTCGATGAGGCAGTACGGAGTGGAGCAAGGCGCGTAGCGGCCGCCTTCGTAGAGGACGTGGTAGTGCCCCTGCCCCTCGACTGGATCCAGGCTGACCATAAAGTCAGTCAGCTCAACGTTTGTTACTTCGACCACCAGCATCGCGCAGCCGGTGACAGCCGCCTCTGGGGCGGGCCACACGATCTTCAGGGATGGCGCCGTGTCCTCGGCCGGGGCCGTGTCATCCACCGGGGAAGTGTCCTCCACCGGGGAAGTGTCCCCGGGTTCGTAGGGAGGCGGGGCACATCCCGCGAACAGGGCCAACGTGGCGATAGTCAACGACGAGCCTCTCATCGCCGCCCTGTAACGTCGTATGCACGGCGGGGTGCAGAGTCGACGCAGGGCGGCCTGCCCGGTATGTTGTCGTTTCAGTTCACCGAGGTTTGATGTCGCTGTTGAAGTCCCTGCTCCATGGTCGCCCCGACGGTCTGCGAGCGCGCCTGTTCGGGGGCGGCAGCTCCGCGGCCACGAGCCCTACGCCGGCTCGGCGCACGGAGCCCGCATCTCCTGTAGCGGCTGAAAAAGCGATGGCCCTCGGGAAGCAGGCACCCAAGCATGTCACCCCGCCCGATGGCTACGAAGTGGTGCTCCACAAGGACGCGCTCCCGGAAGGGGAGATCATCGAGGTGATCATTGGGGGAACCTCGATCGCAGTGGCGAAGGTGAATGGCGAACACTGCGCCATCGCCAACACCTGCCCGCACGCGGGCGGCCCGCTGGGTGAAGGGAAGCTCACCGGGTCGACCGTCACTTGTCCCTACCATGGCTGGGCCTACGACGTGACCACGGGCGCGTGCCTCACCGACGCAGCCGTCAAGGTCCGTACCTTCAAGGTAGAGATTGTCGGCGACGCGGTGTGCGTCGAGCTGTAGGAGCCGTGCTGGGGGCGCAAGCCGCGCCCCCAGCGCCCGCTACGACAGCGACAGGCCTTCTTCGCGGAGGAACTGCCCCAGCGTGCGGGTCCGCAGCGTGCGAAGCACGCGGGTCGAAACCTTCAAGGTGACAAAGCGGCTCTCTTCGGCCCACCAGATGCGGCGCATCTGAAGGTTGGGAAGCTGGACCTTCTTGGTCTTGATGTTGGAGTGCGACACATTGTTCGCTACGTTCTGACGCTTTCCGGTAAGGTCGCAGCGGCGAGCCATGGAATCCTCTCTGTACGTTGGGCGGGCCCTTCTACTCGATTCGAGGTGGGCCTGCAAGTGGAAGTTTGACGCGCGGCCCATTCCGGCCCGTTCGCACCCTGCGGTTGCGGGCTCGACTCGTTAGCACCGCCCGATGGAACCCCTCTACCACCGCCTTCCCGTGATCGATGCCGGCGGCATGGAGATTCACCTTCCGCTGGTGGACATCGGCCCGGGGCCGCCTCGACTCTGCGTCGTCGCCGGAATTCATGGCGATGAACCCTCCCCCCTGGTGCTTGTCGATCGCCTGGTCACCTTGCTGCGCACGCGAGAGCTCACCGCGGGGATCCGCGTGGTCGCTGCGGCGAATGTCCCGGCGTTGCTCCAACGGTCCCGATGGAGCAGCTGGGACGACGAGGACATGAACCGCATCGGCGATGGAGATGGCGGCCCGGCCCTGACCCGCCGCCTCGCCGCCGCGGTGGTTGGGGCGGTTCAAGGCTGTGAGTTGGCGATCAACCTTCATAACTTTGTTATGCGAACCCCACTGTTGGCCATCCAGCCGCCGGTCGCCGACCCTGAGCACCGTGCCCGTCATGCGCGCTACCTCGCGGCGCTGGACCCGCATGTGGTTTGGGTCTTCGGCGACTCGCCGGACGACGTTCGCGCCTACAACGGCAGTTTGGACGCAGCGATGGAACGCAGCGGCGTGCATGTCCTTGCGGTGGAGATGGCCGACCTTCCCGAGCTTGACGAACCCCTCCTTGCGCGAGCGCTCGCCGGTCTCTTGCGCGTGGCGGCCGTGTGCGGATGCCTGGAGGACCGTGAGCGGTTGCCGCGCAGAAACGGCGTGAGCGTTCACAGGCGATTGGTCCGAGCGCCGGGGGCCGGCATCTTTGAGCCGCTCGCTGCGCTTGGCGGCAAGGTGCAGCCCGGCGATGTGATCGGCGAGATCATTCCGCTCGAGCGTCCCGGTCAGCGCGTGCCGGTCACCTCGCCGGAGAGCGGGTGGCTCATCCAGCGCCTGAGTCGCCGCTTCGTTCGTCCGGGCGACATGATCTTCACGATCGGTCACCCCGTGGCCTAAGGCGGAGATCAGACCGAGAAGTCGATCTCTACGATGCCGCGGTCGGTGCAGTCTTCGGAGCGAGGTTCGGGCGGCCGCCACTCGTGCGGCGGCGGCGTGGGCACTTCGATGCGCAGAGGCAACTGAACCCCGTCGGGGATGTCCCGCTGGCGACGGATGCGATCGATGATGAACGCGTCAAGCATGCCTGCTGCTCCTGAAGTCTATGCCGCTTAACTATAGTCACCGCTCTTGACGCCGTCGTTGATTTTCTGTGAGCATTCCGACAGTTTCTGGATCGCTGCGGTCCCTGCATCGTACAGCGGAAGCGTGCCCGGCGGCAGCGTGGCGCGGTGGGCGGCGATCGTCGTGACGTCGCCACGTACGGCCGGGCCGCTGATCGCCGCCGCCCCCGCGGCAACGACGCGGGCCAGACTGGCCTGGGCCAGCGGGGCCAAAATCGATCGCGCCACTTCGGCTGAAACGCCTGTCGAAGCCGCGAACACATGGCTCGCCTCCGCGAAGCAAGCGGCGAGATGACCCGACGCCAGGCAGGCCGCCGCGTGGTACGCGGGCCGATTCACAACCCCCTGGTGCAGGTGCCAGCCAAGCGCCTGAGCGAGTCGAACAGCGGCGGCAAGGGCGTCCGGGTGCCCGTCTGCCGTGCAGGGGATGGTGGCATCGTGGGGAGGCGGAAAGGTCATCAGGGGGTGCAGGACGGCCCCCCGGTGGGGCGAAAGCACGTCTGGCCCGAGACATCCCGCGCTGTGGATCACCAGGCCTCCGGGCGGCACGTCGAGCGCCCGCGCGGCGATTGCGGCATCCGGGACGGTCAACCAGGTGACCGGCATGACCGGGATGGGTTCGCCTCGCCCGATCACGGTCACTCTCCAGCCGACGGCGTTGAGGCGAGCCGCCACGCTTCCGCCGAGTCGGCCGGGGCCCACGATCGCGATCGAAGGGGAATCCATCACGAGGCCCAGCTATCGTGGACACGCTACAGGGGCTCAGATGCTCGACGCTCGACCCATCCAGCGCGTGCTCGTAGCGGCCCGCGGCGAAGTCGGGGCACGGCTGGTACGAGCGGTAGAGGCCGCCGGTTTCGAAGGCGTGGCGATTTTCTCCGACGCAGACGCCGACTCAGCGCACCTCGACGATGCCGCGTACGCCGTGCGTATCCCAAGCTCGGGGGCCGGCGATCCGTATCTGGACCCGGCGGGAATCGTCGCCGCTGCCCTGGATAGTGGCGCCGATGCGGTTCACCCTGGCCTGCACGGCCTGGCCAGGAGCGCCGAGCTCGCTCGTACCGTGCACAACGTGGGGCTCGCGTGGCTCGGCCCACGCCTCGATGACCTGTTGTGGACCTTGGACCGGTCTCAGGCCCGGGCCCGGGCGAGGGATGCGGGCCTGGAATGCCTGCCTTCGAGCCCCCTGATTCTGGCACCCGACGATGTGGGTGCCTGGTGCGAACGCTTTGGCTTCCCGGTCGTGCTCCGCCCTGGTCGGCGCGGCAGTTGTCGTTCGGTGGTCGCCCACGACCTCGCGGCGGCGCGTCGCGCGGTGGCGGAAGCTGGGGAAGTGGGCGTTTTCGCGGAACGAGTGCTCGCGGAAGCGCGCCATGTCGTCGTGGTGGTGGTGGGGGATGGCTTTGGGAACGCCGTGCATGTCGGCGAACACGAGATCTCCCTCTCCGGTTCAGCGGGCGGCCGGCTGCGCGAGTGCCCATCCTCAGGGGTAAGTCCGGTGCTGCGAGAGAAAATGTGCGTCGGCGCCGCCGAGTTCGTGGCGGCTTGGCGGTACTTCGGCGTGGCGGGCGTTCACTTTCTTATCGGTCCCGACGATCGGCCGTGGTTTCTCGACGTGGATCCAGGGCTCCCGGAGGGGTTCGGGTTGCACGACATCGTGTACGGTACCGACCTGGTGGGGGCGCAGGTGCTCCTGGCCTCTGGAGAAGAGCTCGGGTGGGATCAGGGGGAGATGCGGGCCCAGGGGTGCGCGGCCGAAATCGCTATCGCGGCTCGGGGGCGAGGGAAGCTGAAGGTGTTCACGTTCGAGGACTCCACGGCGGTCAGCGCCATCGTCGGGCAGGGAAATCGAGTCGACCGAGAAAGGAACGCGATCCTCGCTCGCGTCCAAGTGCGCGCGCCCACGCGCCACGCGGCGCTCGTGCGTCTGAGGGCCATTCTCGAAGGGTCGAAGATCGAAGGCGTCGACACCGATCTTGCCGAATGCATCGAGAAGCTTGGCGATCGGTCCGTGTGGGACGGGCGTACGTCGAGGAGCGTAGTGGACCGGCCATCCTGACCGCCGCGGTGGTATGTTAAGGACGATCGTGCCCCAAACCTTGGAGACCCTGATTGAGATTGAGCTCCCGACGGGGGATGCGGTGCGGGTGTGTCGCCGGCGTTTCGTAGGCGGGGAAGGCCCTCATGTGGTGATTGTGGCTGGGGTTCGCGGGGACACGCCGGAGGGAACCCGGGTCGTGCATACCGTGGGGCGCCACCTTGCCACCGTCGTGGATTTGCTCCGGGGCACGGTGGACTTGTACCCTTGCGTAAACCCCCTGGCCGCCCATCAGGGCGCCCGGAACTGGCCGGGCTTCGACCTCGATCTCAACCGTCGCTTCCCAGGCCGGGCCGATGGCCATGCTCCCGATCAAGTGGCCGCAGCCCTGTGCGAAGCGATGCAGCCCGCCGCCCAGATCATCGAAATTCGCAGTGCACAACCGGCATTCCGGCAGTGCCCGCAGGCTCGGGTGCGGGCCGACCGACCGACCGCTGTGGAGCTGGCCGGCCGCGCCAACGTGCGCTGCGTGTGGCGCTACGGAACCGCACCGCAGCCCGGTTCCCTCGACTCCGTATTCCCCGATATGATCGGCCTTGAAGGCGGTACCGGCAACCGACTCACGGATGGCGTGGGGCTCGAGCTTGCCGATGGCGTGCTCAACGTGCTGTCCGTGCTCGGCGTGCTGCCGGAAGACCAACTTCCGTTCCACTGGGCGGCGATTCAGCGCCCGATCGTGGTGGATGACAGTGGGATGATCGATGTACGCACCACGCGAGGCGGCTTTTTTTTGCCGACGTTGGCCGTGTGGGCGGAAGTGGCCGCAGGCGACCTGCTTGGCGAAGTCATCGAGCCCATCTCGGGGGAGGTGCGCGAGGAAGTCCGCGCGCCGCTCGGAGGACGCTTGTGTGCCCAGCGGGAGGAACCCGTTGTCTATCCTGGCAACCTCGTAGCCAGGATCGTGGCGTCATGACCGCCTTTTTCAAGATGGAGTCTCCC
>CAMBIK010000171.1 GCA_945867435.1 Klebsiella pneumoniae | reverse complement strand
GAAACGACTATCGGTCGCGATGCTCATGGCCCCTACGAACAACAGGGCGGGAACGACGCTCGCTTCGGCGAAGGTCATCGCGCGTTGCCGGCCGTGCGTTCGCCACACCCACGCGAGCATGGGCACGCCAAGCAGGGCAACGTGCTGTTTGGCCGTGAACGCCAAAGCCAGCAGGAGCCCGCCCGCGATCGTTGCACGGCGCGAGGGCAGCGGAGTGAGCACGACCGCCCAGCCGGCCAGCGCGAGCGAGAGCGAATCGGTGCGGCACAGGTCGAAGAAGGTTCCCGAATCGTCCCAAACGGCGGCAAAGAGTCCGAGCGTCGAGAGCGAAAGCATCCAGCTGGCACCTTCCTTTCGTGCGGCAAAGACCAACGCCCCGCCGGCCACTATCGTGCAGGCCGTGCTCACCCCCCGGCCCAGCGCGTACCCGAGCGGAAAGACGTGGGAGAGGGCGCCGACAATCCACGCGTACAGCGGCGGATAGATGAAGGGCACGTAGTCCCCGGCGGGCTCACCGTAGAGCGGGAGGCCGTCGCGCACCCGCATCGCTGAGACCAGCGTGGCCCCTTCCATCCATTCGAGATCGCCGGGGTAGGCGATGCGCGCAGCGATGGCGTGGACAATCAGCCGGAGGACCGGGAGCGCAGCGAGGAGAGCGAGCGCGGCGGTCACGGTTTCCACCGTGCGTTCGGCCCGGGAATACGACGGCGTTTCGCTCACGGCGCGGGATTAGCGCGGGACCCGGGGGGGGGCGATGTTTCGGGGGGCGTGTAAGTGCGTGAAGGCCGTCGGCGTTCCGAGCGCTCACCACGGAGCTTCTCATGATCCCTCTCATCCTCTCCCTCGTCGATCCCGCCCAGGCCGGCTGGGAAACCCGCTTTGCCTCCACCATCCAAGCTGTGGAGCAGATGGTGTGGAACCAAGACGTCCAGCGGCTCGCCTCCAACGTGGGTCTGAACGTTGTGAACGTGACCTGGGAGGACACGGGCCGGAACAAGGGCAGCTCAAGCGGACCGAACATCTCAGACATGACGATCGGTGTGCGCGACGCGAGCGGTGCCCTCCATCCCATGCCGGTTTTCCGCTTTGACAACTTCAGCGACCGCACGGCCGACGTCAAATCCGACGAGTTCTGGCTTCGTACCGGCAACGAAGACGGGCGCGATCTGCGCACGACTTCCCTGGCGGCGTTGCTTCAGAAGCCGCGCAACTACCTTCACGACCCGGGCAGTTGGACGGGGGGCCAGGACTCGTTGTGGTCGGGCCGCGACGAGCACGTCCTGGTCAGCGCCCAGGCCTGCTTCCTTCCGATCCCGGAGAAGGGAGAAGCCACCTTCACCCCCGTGCTCTACAACTACCAGTCCGCCCCGGGCAACCCCGCCGTGCTCGCCATCATGGCCACGCGAGAGGGCACGAGCATGCAGGTGGTGGAGAACGAAGGCGGCTACCTCAGCGAAGCCCTCTACTTCAACGAAGATGGCCAGCGGGCTCCTTTTCAGGCCGAGCGTGTGGGGCAGTGGGCCAAGGAGCAGGGCATCGATGTGAACAGCATCTCGGCCGACTCCGGCCTCGACGTGGTGCTGCTGATCCAGGTGCCGCTCAAGCAACGGCAGCCGCAACGTTCCTGGAACGACGACATGGGGGATGGCTGGGGCATGGGGGGCGGCGGCGCCCCGATGCCAGCCCAGGCCTCGATGCAGCCGGCGGCGAAGTCGAGCGACGTCGAGATGGCGGTGGTGAGTCATGGCGAGGTGGAAGGCCCGTTCACCGAGATGCACGACCTGTCCATCGAGCGCGACACCCGCTTTCCGATCCGCGTCACCGTGCAGTTCTACAAGGCGACGAGCAATGGCGTCGCGAGCGCGGCGGATGTTGCCTATGTGCGCAAGCAGATCGACAGGGTGTACGCCAATGGCGACTACGTCGGCAGCCTCGTGACCGGCGGCGCCACCGGGCGACCCACCGAGTGGGCACCCCAGCCGAAGGTCGCCGCGGGCAACGGCGGCGCGACCTGGGCGGATTCGTTCTGGAGCTGGCACAAGGCGTATTGAGCCCCCTACCCCCCCCGCCGCTCCAGCGACTCCAGGCTCACTTCGTGGAAGCGACCCGCCAAGCGGCGAATCATCGCGCCCATCCAGCCCCCCCGCTGCACTTCGGCATCGAGCGCGGCGCGCGTCAGCACCCGCACCGTCACGTCGCTTTCTGCGGTCACCGTGGCGGTGCGTTCCCCTCCCGAAACCAAGGCCGCCTCTCCGAAGGTTTCGCCAGGACCAAGCTCCGCGATCGGCCCCCCGTTTCGACTGACTTCGACGGTGCCCTCCACGATGAGGTAGGCGCTCTCCGCCGGTTCACCTTGGCGCACGATCACAGCGCCGGCATCAAACGACTGTCGTTCGAACAACCAGCCCTGATCGCGAGCCAACTGAAGGTCGCCCGCGAGCGCAACGACGCTGGGGTACCTCGCCGCAGGGTCCAACTCCAGGGCCTTCATCGCGATGCGTACCAACTCGGGCGGCGGGGGTGGGCGACCCACAATGCCACCGGGCACCTTCACAGGCCGGGCGTCCGCGCCGGTCAGGGCTCGTTCCTCCAGCGTGAGGTCGCGGTTGGGGCGGCGGCCGCACAGACAATAGTAGAGCAACGCGCCCAGGCCCCAAACGTCGGTTCGGGCATCGCACACCTGCCCGCGGGCCTGTTCGGGCGCGATCCAGCCGGGGGTGCCGGCGATCAGCGCCTCGGCCTGGCCATCCACCTGCGCGATTCCCCAATCGACGAGGTACACCTGGCCGAACCCCCCCACAAGCACGTTTTCAGGCTTCAGGTCCCGATGAATCACGTTGCGGTGATGGGCGAAAGCCAGTGCTTCGGCCAGTCGGAGAAGCACGCCCAGCACCCGACCCAGCATCACGGTCTGGTCCGGCTCGGCCACCACCATTTGGCCGAAGGTTACCCCTTGAACCTGCTTCATGGTGAACCAGGTGGTGCCAAGGTCGTGAACGGGAACGATGGAGGGGTGGTCGAGCTGGGCCGTGACCTGCGCCTCGCGGCGGAAACGTGCGAGATCCACCGCCTCCACCGAGGTGGACACCTTCACGGCAACCTGACGTTCCAAAATTCGATCGTACAGGGCGCGCACCGTGGCCGCCCCGCCCGTGGCGAGGAGACCCCGATCTTCATAGCGTTCGGGCATTCCTTCGGGGCACAGATCATCGATCAGGTCGGGTGGCGGGACCGTTCTGGACATGGGGCATCCTACCCCGGCCCGACACCCGCCGATGCGATACACCGCCCTTGATGCAGAAGATGCAGGCGGCATCGCAAAGCTGGATCGCTCGCGTAACCGACGCGGCGGTGGTCGCGGTCACGTTCGTGGTCGTGGCGTTCCTGCGCCAGCGGGCGAGGGAGGTCTGGTCCTTCGACGTGCTTCCGGGCGCGCCGCTGATGTCCCCTGTCACCCTGGCCAGCCAATTCCACCTGGTGTACGCGGTCGTTCCGCTGTGGATCTTCGCGCTCTCGCAGCACCGGCTTTACGAGGACATCCGCCGCATCCGGCCCGACGTCCTCTTGCTCCGCATTGCGAGCTCCGTGCTGTTCGCGTTCGCCCTCCTGCTGCTCGTGCTGTTCCTGTTCCCGCCAGCCGCGCCCACCTCGCGTTCGTTCCTCCTCGCCTTCGCCGTCGTAAGCATCGGCGCGCTGTACGCCTCGCGTCGCTTTGCGGCAGCGCGCGCCCGCAAGCGGGAACTCTCTTGGAATATCCTCGTGATCGGGGGTGCCCTTGAGGCCGCCCCCTTCGTGGACACGGTGCTGCGGCATCCCCAGTGGGGAATGCGTGTCGTGGGCGTCCTCATTCCCGAGGGCGACGAGGGTACGAGCGTGGGCGGCATTCGGGTACTCGGGCGCATCCCCCAGCTCCCTGACGTGGTCGCAAGGGAGGCCATCGCGCAGGTTTTCATGACGGGGCACGCGTGGGACACCGCCACGCTTCGCTTTGTCGCCGATCGCTGCGAAGAAGTCGGCGTGACCTTTTCGATGGACGCCAACTTCCTTGGCCTCTCCATCGCTCGCGCCGACGTGAACGACCTCGCGGGCTGGAGCGTGTTGTCGTTCTCGTCGGTGCCCTCCGACGGCACGGCGCTGTTGGTGAAGCGCGCGGTGGATGTCGGTTTGGCCGTCGTGGGTCTGGTGGTCCTGTTTCCAGTCCTTGCGATCGCGGCCGCCCTGATCAAGCTGGAGGATCGAGGCCCCGTGTTCTTTTCCCAGCAGAGAAGCGGCCTTTACGGGCGTACATTTCTAATGTACAAGCTACGGTCGATGTGCGTGGATGCCGAGGCAAAGCAGACCGAGCTTCAGGCCAAAAATGAAATGGATGGCCCGGTTTTCAAGATCGCTCGTGACCCGCGCATCACCCGTATCGGCGCGTTCCTCCGCAAGTCGAGCATCGACGAGCTCCCGCAGATCTGGAACGTCCTACGCGGGGAGATGAGCATCGTCGGCCCGCGCCCACCCCTGCCGGCAGAAGTCGCCCGCTACGAGCGCTGGCAAATGCGTCGGCTCTCGATGCGCCCCGGCCTCACATGCCTCTGGCAAGTCAGCGGGCGCAACGGCATCGACTTCGACCGCTGGATGCGGCTCGACCTTGAGTATATCGATAACTGGTCGTTGTTCCTTGACTTGAAGCTGATCCTGAAAACCTTTCCGGTCGTGTTCACGGGTCGCGGGGCTTCGTAGCGAAGCCGCCCTGCTATGCTCGGGACCATGCTGCCCGGATCCCCAGAAGAGCTGACCGCGTTCCACAACCTGCAAGCGCGCCTACCCGCGCTCTTCGCACGAGTCACCTCCCGGCGCAGCCAGGAACAGACAGTCGTGGTCATCCCGAGCCTCTCGCTCGACCCGGAAGAGCTCGCGAAGGTCACCGGCGTGCATCACTACGAAGAGCGGATGCTCTACATGCTGATGCTCCTTCGTCGGCCGCGAACACGGGTGATCTTCGTCACCAGTCAGCAGCTCGATCCGATCGTGGTGGATTATTTCCTCCACCTCCTCTCCGGGGTGCCATCCTCTCACGCTCGCGCTCGATTGCTGCTGCTCCACTGTTCCGACGCCAGCAAAATACCGCTTACCGCGAAGGTTCTCCAACGCCCGCGCCTGATCGAGCGGATCCGCGCCGCGATCCCCGACATCGACCTCGCCCACCTCGTGTGCTTCAACAGTTCCTCGTACGAGCGTTCACTGGCGGTAGAACTTGGGATTCCCCTATATGCGAACGATCCTGCGTTGTATAGCCTCGGCACGAAGTCCGGCTGCCGCAAGGTTTTCCGAGAGGCCGGGGTGCAGTTCCCCGATGGCTACGAGGACCTACGAGATGGCGAAGACATCGTGGCCGCGCTTGCCGCGCTGCGCGAACAGGATGACACCCGACGTCGCGCCGTCGTAAAGCTAAACGACGGATTTTCCGGCGAAGGAAACGCCTTGTTCTACTTTGATGGGGCCAACGACCTGCGCGGGGCCGACCTGCGCGACTGGATCCGGCAACGGCTCCCCGCCTTGCGCTTCGAGGCACCTGGCGAACACTGGGAGCACTACCACGCCAAGTTCCAGCAGATGCAGGGGGTGGTGGAATCCTTCGTCGAGGGGGTCGAAAAGCGATCTCCCTCGAGCCAGAACCGCGTGAACGCTCGCGGCGAGGCGATGGCGATCTCCACCCACGACCAGGTGTTGGGCGGTCCCAGCGGTCAGGTGTTCCTCGGCTGCACGTTCCCGGCCGACGACGCGTATCGCTTGCAGATCCAGGAGGCCGGGCTGCGCGTCGCCGAAGCCCTTGCGGGCAAGGGCGTGATCGGCCGGTTCGCGACCGACTTTGTGTCCGTGAAGGAGGATGGCGAATGGCGGCACCACGCCATAGAGGTGAACTTGCGAAAAGGCGGGACGACTCACCCCTTCCTCACACTGCGCTTCCTCACCGATGGCAGCTACAACCTGGATGATGGCCTGTTCTACAGCCAAACAGGACGCCCAAAATACTATTACGCCTCCGACAGCCTTCAGTCCGACGCCTACAAGGGCCTCGGTCCGGTCGATCTAGTGGACCTCGCGGTGGAGCATGAGCTGCACTTCCATTCCAGTCCCGAGCGTGGGGTGGTTTTCCACCTCATCGGCGCTCTCTCGGAATTCGGAAAGCTCGGATTGGTCTGCATCGGCGACAACTGGCAACAGGCGAAGTTCTTGTATCGGAAGACCAAAGACACGCTCGATCAGGTCACGCGGAAGCCCTGAGCGGCCCGTCGGTCGTCGCCACATAAAGTTGCAGGTATGGAGCGAGGGTAGGCGAGCGGCCTCTGCCTCGTCAAATCCCAGCGTGTCCAACCGGGTGCGCCGGGCGAGGTCCATCTCGACCACCAAGCCGGCCACCGCGTCGTAACCGCGGGCAAGGGCATCCCGGTCCCAGGAGCCGGCGACAGCCGCTCCACGGCCCGAACAGCATCGCCGGGGCCGCCGCCGGGGCCGCCCACCTCCTGGGCGCTGGCGAGGCCAAGCAGTCCAGCGCTTGCCAGCGACGCAACGGCCGCATCGGGGAAGTCCCCCGTGCGGTCGACCGCTTCCGCCGCCGGACCGGCTTGATGTTCAGAGGGAGAGGCGCCCTTCAGACTCCGCGCACCGACGTAGCTCGGACAACGGTGCCGCACGTCGTGACGCACCCGAACCTCAGCGGCAACAAGGACCGACAAGCATGCTTTTTGCCTCGGAGTCCCAGCGATGACGCGCATCAACTGCCAACGAAACCTTGAACCGCGCGAGGTTTCGGGCGTACACTCCGACGCGCCATGCATCGCACCCTCCCCCTGTTCGCCGTCCTCCTCCTCGCGTGCGAAAACCAGGTCGAGTTGACGGCTCAGGACCGTGTGCTCGACGGATTCTCCTATGTAGACGCAGGCGCAGTCGCCGTGGGTGACCGTTCGGTTTTCACCGTGCCCCTGTTTTCCAAGGCATCGGGTGGCCTACGCATCTTCGAGATCCAAAGCGCAGACATCGGCGTGCCAGAGGGGGCCGCATCCCCCGCCTTCTTGGTCGACGACCCCGCGTGGGCGGCCGATTGTGACGCAGACGACGATGGCGCCCCCGACTGCCTCGACCTGGATGGCTACGACGACAGCTCGGAAACCGACACACTCGGCCTCCCGGTCACCTTCGCGCCGACCGTCAAGGGGTACTACGAAGCCATCCTCACCATCTGGTCCAACGACAACACATCGGAAGAAACGGCACCTCTGCCCAACGAGGTGGATCTGGCGGAGGAAGAACAGTCGGGCTGGGCCGTGTGGCGCGTGCAGCTCCGGGGCCTCTCCGACTACGCCTGCGGTCGGGTTTTCCCCGAAATAGTCGACTTCGGCAATCGTCCGCTCAACGGCGATTTCAGCGACTCGGTCCAGGTGGTGAACTGCGGAATCGTACCCCTGACGGTCTCCTCGATTCAGGTGGATGTGCCGTCGATGTCGTCGCGAACGCTGCCGCCGCTCTATGTGCTCCCCGGTCAAACCGAGGAGGTCGTCGTTGGCTGGACAGTAGCGTCAGAAGACGAACCCGTTCTCGGCACCGTTACGTTTACCGGAAACAGTGAAAACCTTGCCTCCCTCGCTGTGGAATTCGTGGGCAACGACTGTGAACGCTCGCTGAACCCCTCGGATTGGGACGCCGACGCCGACGGATGGACGATTTGCGGGGGGGACTGCAACGACGCGGACGCCAAAGCCTCGCCCTCGCTGAATGAAGACCTCAACGACGGCGTCGACAACGACTGCGACGGCGAGATCAACGAGGTGAACGACGATACCGTGGGCAACGACGACGACGGGGACGGCTGCACCGAGAGCGGAGCGCCTCCCTGCGGGCTCGCTGACTGCAACGACGGCGACCCGAACGTAGGTCCCGACACGCCCGAAACCTACAATCAGGTCGACGACGACTGCGATGGTCAGATCGACGAGGGCACCGAGGCCTTCGACGACGACGGAGATGGCTGGTCAGAGCTGCAAGGGGACTGCGACGACACCGAGGTTTTGGTGGGGCTCGAGGGCAACGAACTCGTCGATGGTCGCGACAACGACTGCGATGGCTTCCTGGATGAGGGCGGGCCGGCCTTCGACGATGACGCCGATGGGTACAAGGATGTAGAGACCGACCGGGCACTCGACGATTGCGTCGATGGGGACCCGTGGGTGTACGTTGACGCCCGCGAGTATTGCGACGGCTACGACAACGACTGCGATGGCCTCATCGATGATGGCGAAGACGACGAAGCCGACGGGGCCTGCACGTTTCGGCCCACGCGGCGCACATCAAGTCTCGACGAGGGCACCGACACCGGTGCCCCCGACGCGGCCGCGAAGGGATGCTCCTCCGGTCTCCTTGTGTCGTTGGCGGGAACACTCTGTGCGCTGGCGCTTGTCCGTCGGCGCAGGCGTGACTAACCGTTCGTCGTGCGCTTGAACCTCGCCAACGGCCTCGTGGTCGCCGCCATCCTCTTGTTTGCCGTCACCTTCCTTTGGTACGCCAAGGAATTCCAGGTGCCCGCAGCCAGCCA
>CAMBIK010000170.1 GCA_945867435.1 Klebsiella pneumoniae | reverse complement strand
GCAGCGGATCCCGAATGCAACGACACCGCCGCACGGTGGCTCTCCGTTCTGGAGGCGTACCAGCCGGGCCAGCCGCCCCCGCCTCTGGAGACTTTTGCCTCCCCGGCACGCGATGAGGTTCGGCTGCGGTGCCTCCCGTTCCACAGCTTGTGCGCCCACCATTTGCTGCCCTTCTTCGGTGAGGCCGAGATCGTCTACTTCCCGGCCGAGCGCACCGCGGGCCTCGGAGCCATCGCTCGCGCCCTCCGCCACTTCGCGCGGCAGCCTCAGCTTCAGGAACGCCTCGGCGCTCAGCTTGCGGACCATCTTCACGGACAGCTCGGGGCCGCTGTCGGCGTGCGGCTCCGCGCTCGGCAGCTCTGCATGGAGATGCGGGGCGTGGAATCCGCCGGCGAGGTGGAGACCGTGGCCTTGCGGGGCGGCGTGACCCGCGCCTGCTTCCCGTGATCGAGGTTCGGGACGCATCGTGGCGTCCCGACGGCACGGCCGTTTTGGACCGCTTCACCCTTTCGGTGGAACGCGGCCGAATCACGGCCATCCTGGGGCGGTCGGGTTGTGGCAAGTCGTCGTTGCTAAGGGTGATCGCCGGGCTCCGCACCCTGGATGGTGGCTCCGTCGTTGGGCGGCCTTCCCGACTCGGCTTCGTGTTCCAGGACCCGGCGCTGCTTCCCTGGCGAAGCGCACGGGGAAATGTAGCATTGCCCGGGGAATTTACGTCTGTGGGAGACGTGGATGAGGCGCTGGCGGCCGTAGGGCTCGCTGACCACGCGGATAGGCTGCCGGCGCAGCTCTCCGGCGGCCAACGGATGCGGGTGAGCCTGGCCCGCGCGCTCGTGGCGCGACCCGAGCTGCTCCTCCTCGACGAACCTTTCGCGGCGTTGGACATCGAGACTCGCACGGCCATGATCACGCTGGTGCTGGGCGCGCACGCCCATCTCGGCTGCACCGTGGTGCTCGTTACCCACGACCTGGCCGACGCCGCTCGGCTCGCAGATCAAGTCGTGGTCGTGGACGGCCCCCCGCTGCGCGTCGTTCAGACGGTGGATCTGTCGGCTGCCCGTCCTCGATCCGCGGCGGATATCGCAGCCTTTGTGCGCGAGGTCGAGGCGTGACCGGTCGCGAACGCATTGCGGTTGCGGCCTCGTTGGCGGCGGGGCTGGCGGTGTGGGCCGTGGTGGCGCACAGGGCGGGGCCGCTCCTGCTCCCCGCCCCCGACGCGGTGCTGGCTGCGTTGTGGTCAGAGCGCGCGAAGCTGGCCCGGGCCGCGTGGGAGACGGGCGTGGCCGCGCTCGGCGGCCTGTCGGTAGCGGCGCTGCTGGGGGTGGCCGCGGCGGGGGCGGCCTGGTGGAGCCGGGTGCTGCGCCTGGCGCTGCTCCCTTACACGGTGCTGGTGCAGGTCATCCCCATCGTGGCCATCGCGCCGATGCTGTTGGTGTGGCTGGGATACGGCCGCGGGGTGGCGGGGGTTACGGCAGCAATCGCATCGTTCTACCCTATCTATTCTGCTACCTGCACGGGGCTCGTGGCTCCCTCGACGGACCTCGTGGACCTTTACAGGCTCCTCGGTGCGTCTCGGTTCGCTGAGCTGCGGGGGCTGCGTGCCTGGGCGGCCCTTCCGGCGCTGTTCTCGGGGCTGCGCACGGCGGGGGGGCTCGCGGTGATCGGGGCGATCGTAGGGGAGTTTATCGGCAGCAACGGCTCGCCACCCACGCTCGGCTACACCGTGCTGCACGCCAGCCGGAGCGCGCGTAGCGAGGTTGCCTTCGCGGCGGTCGCAGTCGCCGGGGTGCTGTCGCTGGTCCTCTCCGCGGGCATCGGCGCGCTGGAGCGTCGTTGGATCGCGAGGTGGTATGGCGGGTGAGGGGACCCCCTACTCGTTGGCGACCGCTACCTTCAACGCCGCATTCGTGGCATCGTAATAGCTCACGATTACCTGGTCGTCGGCGCCAATTGCGATGGAGGGAGCGATGCCGACATCTCCCGTGCTGTCCACGGTGGACACGACCCAAGCGCTCGCGACCATCGCCGCCACCTTCAGGTTGCCGTTCGATTCGTCGTAGTACGCGATCCACGGCTCGTCGGCGCTGTTGAAGGCCAGCTGCGCATAGGCTCCCACGCTGCCCGTGCTGTCCAGGGTCGTGGCCGACCATGTCCCGGTGGCGGCATCGCGGCAGCCATACACCAGGTTGGCCGCCGTGGAGTCCTGATAGGCGACACACGCGCTGTCATCGCTCTTGAGCGCGAGGGACGTGTACCAGCCATCGTCGGCGATGGTCTCGTTCACCGTGCCTTCGTTGAAGTCGGAGTATTGCGCCTCGGAGCCGAGCGCGTTGTCATCGAACCACGCCACATGATCGTAGTCGTTGCTATCGATGGCGAGGGTCGTGAAATAGCCGGTGGCGTAGGTCCATGCCCAAAGGATATCGATATCGGTGTAGACGGCCACGCCGAAACTCGTGTAATCGGCGAGTACGGGCACGAGGTAGTCGGCGTCAAAGTAGGCAAACGAAGGTAGATTGTCGCTGTCTACGGCAATGCTCACATAATGCCCGGTATTGGTGGTGCCGTTGGCTGTGAATCCGTCAATCAAATATCCGGTGTCCCAAATACCCGAGGCGTCCATCCAGCCGAACCAGAGGTCGGTGGTGCCCCCACCCTCCCAAGTGTAGGCAATTTGCAGCTCGTCGCTGTGGTCCACCACGAGGTCCAGGGATTCACCCACGGAGCTGTCGGACACGATCTCTTCGGCCGCTGTCCAGGCGCTGCCATCGTTCCGGATGTACCTCAGGGTGCCGACATCTCCATCGCGATACACGATGTGAACGGAGCCGGCTGAATCGATGCCGATCGCGGAAGGATTGCCGGCGTCTCCCGTGGTGTCAATCGTGCCGACCTCGAAGGCCTCGTCGACCGCGCCATCGCAGTCATTGTCCCGCTCGTCCGTGGTGGTTTCGCTGGCGTCGGGGTTGGAGTCGGCCGCTTCATCGTCGCAGTCGTCTTCGCGCGTGAAGCCATCTCCGTCCACGTCGTCGTCGGGGGTGCGGGGGTCGCAATCGTCATCGTTCCCGTTGTAGGGAAGCTCATTTGCGTTGGGGTTGATGCCTGCGTCGCTGTCGTCGCAATCGTCGGCCTTGTCGTAGCCATCTCCGTCGAGGTCGTTGTCCAAGGTCGCGGGATCGCAGTCGTCGTCGATGCCGTTGTAGGCCGTTTCGGCTTCGGAAGGCCCGACTGTCGCGTCGTCGTCGTTGCAATCGCCCTCGTCTTCGCTGAGCCCATCGCCGTCGTCGTCGGTGGCGGTGGTCCCGCCCGTTTCGCCGGTTTCCTCTGTTTCCCCCGTGTCGTCCGCAGCGGTGTCCTTATCCCCGGGGTTCTTGCCATCGTCGCCGGGATCTTTGTCGGTGCCCCAGAAGTCATCGGAACAAGCGGTGAGACCTAGCGTAAGCAAAAGAACGCGCATGGGACCTCCGGGAGGCCGCGCATTACCCAACTGCGAGCGAATGCGCTACCTTTGGCGGGTGGACGCACTCCTCACCCATGCCTATTTTATAGCCCAAGACCCGCATGAAGCGGAGTTGATGCGCCCGTTTCCGCCGCTCGGTCTCCAGTACCTGGTGTCCTACTTGCGGCGTGAAGGCGTGGCCGCAGAGTGGTGGGACAGCACCTGGCACGTTGGTCCGCAGGCGTTCTCTGGCGTCCTGGACGCATCCAAACCGGCGTTGGTGGGCTTCTATGGGCACACGATCACGCGCCCGGTGACGGCCGTGATGGTGGCTGAGGCGGTGGGGCGGGGGCTGCGCGTGGTGGCGGGGGGCCCCGACCCGGTTCAATACGTCGAGGAATATCTGGCCATGGGGGTGGAAGTGATCGTGGTCGGCGAGGGAGAAAGCACCCTTGCAGAGCTGGTCGCCCACTGCAAAGCAAACGGGGGTCGGTGGGATTTCGACAGCCTGGACCGCATCGCCGGTATCGTTTTTGCGGTGGGCGGCCGCGTGGTCCGCACGCCGTCGCGCCCATTGATCCGCAAGTTGGACACCCTGCCGTGGCCCGCTAGAACCCGCAGCGACCACGAGCGGTATTTTTCCGCCTGGCGAACGCGCCACGGCGAAACTGCGATGTCGATGACGACCAGCCGCGGCTGCCCTTATCACTGCACCTGGTGTAGCAAGCAAGTGTACGGCGACACCTTTCGAAGGCGCGACCCCGACGCAGTGATCGATGAGCTGCTTTCGATAAAGGCTGAGTTCTCACCCGACCAGATTTGGTTCGTGGACGACATGTTCACCATCAACAAGTCGTGGGTGGATCGCTTTTGTACGCGGATGATCGAACGCGAGGCCGTGACGCCTTTTTATGTGATTGGCCGCGCCGAAACCCTTGAGCCGCGCCAGTTGGATCGTTTGCGTGCGGCGGGTTGCTATCGGATGTATGTGAGCGCCGAAAGCGGCTCCGATGCGGTGCTGCAGGCCATGAAGAAAGGGACGACTGTGGCCGAGCTTCGAACGGCGGGACGGATGTTGCGTGAGGCAGGTATTGAAATGGGCGCTTTTGTGATGTTGGGCTACCCGGGTGAACGCCGCCCGGACGTGCTCGCCACCCGCGATCTTTTGCGCGATTTGGACCCAGCGGTCACGCTCGTGTCCGTCGCCCACCCGATGAAGGGTACGCCCTTCTTCGAAGACGTGAAAGACCGGGTTACCGGTCAGAGTGGCGGGCGGCTGACGTTTGAAATGGAGTTTTCGCCTCGGTTCTACAACGCTGCTCAGAAGATGCTGTGGGCGGATCAAGCGAGGCGTCGGGCGCGGGAACGGCGGGAGCCCTTTGCGTGGGCGCATGCAACCACTCGCTACGCCGCCTGGCGTGGCCTGCTGGAGCTGAGGTAGCCGGAGATGGCCGATCTCCAAATGCTGCTTGCGTGCGGCGCCGAGGGTGGTACCCAGCGGCAGCAGAGGTCTCGAATGGTTCGGATTCTCAAATGGTTTGGTTTGGCGTGGCGGTGGTGGTCGCGGTCATGGGCCTGTGCCTGGCGGCCTCCACGCAGCCGGACACCTACTTGGTGGAGCGAAAGGTCAAGATGCTGGCGGCTCCGGCCGATGTTTTCCCTTACGTCAACGACTTCGACAGATGGGCCGTCTGGAACCCGTGGGCCAAGAAGGATCCCACGATGAAGATGGCGAATTCGACCCCCACATTCGGGGTGGGCGCCTGGACGACATGGGAGGGGAACGCAGACGTCGGCAGCGGAAGGATGTCGATCGTGGAAAGCGTGCCTGGGGTGCGGGTGGTGCAGGAGTTGATCTTCCGCGAGCCGTTCGAAGACAAGGGTCGGATTACGTTTTCGCTGGCATCGGCGGGCGAGGGTACCGCCTTGGCATGGACAATGGAAGGCGGCGTGAACTTCTTCGGCAAGCTGATGTGCCTGTTCTCCTCCATGGATGCGATGATTGGTCCCGACTTTGAGCAGGGCCTGGCGAGTCTGAAGCCTCTGGCCGAAGCGGATGCCGCTGCCCGAATCGATGCGGAGAAGGTTGCGTCGGAGGCCGCCGCCGCCGCGGCCGTGCCCGCAGAAGGTGCCACAGCCCCGGTAGCCACGCCATCGCCATCGCCGTAGCCCCGAAGGCGGGCCGCCGTCGCGGGACTGGATAGTCACCCACGGCGCGTTCCACGCCTCCCAAGTGTGTGAAACGCTATTGCGCCATTTGGCACGCGCGTGGGACCGATCTGCGGCTGGGTGGGATGGGGAGAGCGACACGCCGGGCGCTACTGGCGCGACCGGCACCGCATGCCTGAAACCATAGGTTGGAGGCTGAGTACGGGAGTGGAGGTCGCGGTAGGGGAAGGGGCTGCGAGCCCCTTCCCCGTTGCATGATAGGCTGCGGCCCATCATGGCTCACTTCGAAGAAGGCACTACCCTCGATCGCTACTTGATGGAGACGATGCGCGCGCACGCCGGCGCGACCGGACAGCTGTTGACATTGCTGAAACAGGTTGCTCTGGCTGGGAAGTTGGTGAGTGCGCGGGTCCAGCGGGCGGGGCTCCTCGGGATGCTGGGTGCGGCGGGAGGAATGAACATCCAGGGTGAGTTCGTCCAGAAGTTGGACCTTTACGCGAACGAGACCTTCAAGCGCGCCCTGGAACACGCCGGCGTCCTGTGCATGATCGTGAGCGAGGAGGATGATGGCATCGTCAGCATTCCGCCCGCGTTTCACGTCGGCGACTATGTTTTTTCGATGGATCCGCTGGATGGGTCCAGCAACATCGACACGAACGCCTCGATCGGCACCATCTTCGCCATCCATCGCCGGGTGAGCACCGGTCGCGACGGCGTGGCCAGCGATGTTCTGCGGCGGGGCCGGGATCTCGTGTGCGCTGGCTACCTGGTCTACGGCGCCGGCACGGTGATGATGGTCTCGACAGGGGAAGGCGTGCATGGCTTCACGCTCGACCCCAGCGTGGGCGAGTTCTTCCTTTCCCACCGTGACGTGCGCCTTCAGCCGGCTTCGACATCCTACAGTTGTAACGAGGCGTATTCTGCACAGTGGGACCCGCGCCTGCGTGCGTGGGTCGATGGGCTGAAGCAGCCCGCGCTGGGCTGGTCGGCTCGGTATATCGGCTCTTTGGTCGGAGATTTTCACCGGAACCTGGTCAAGGGGGGGGTCTTCCTCTACCCGGCCACGGCGAAGGCTCCGAACGGCAAGCTCCGCATGCTTTACGAGGCTCAGCCGCTCGCGTTTCTCGCGGAAGCGGCCGGGGGCGCGGCAAGCGACGGCCACATGGCCATCCTGGACAAGGTGCCCACCACGCTTCACGAGCGCACGCCGCTGTTCATCGGCAACCGGGACAATGTGGCGAGCCTCGTCGAGGTGCTGAACTCATGAGCCGCCGCGTCGGCGCATCGCCGGCCCCCGACCCGACGCGCTGGTCGGTCGAATCTGATGAGGCGATCGAGCAGGTGGCGTCGGCGGGCCAGGCCGTGCGCCTGCAAAAGTCAAGGCTTAGGCTGGATAGCCGGCTCGCGGTGGTAAGGAAGCGCCTCCCCTGCGTCACTGGCCCGGCGGTGGTGCTCGTCCATGGCTTTGCGCAGAATCGGTACACGTGGCACAGCACGGGTCGCTCCATGAGCGCGTGGTTGGCGGGCAAGGGCTTCGATGTGTATGTGCTGGAGCTTCGCGGTCACGGAAACTCGCGCGCCTCGGGGAGCCCTGAGACAGGTTCTCCCGACAGCTTTGCCGATTACGTCGTGGATGCCGAAGCGCTTGCCTCGGCGCTGCCGGGCCCGGCGTTCTGGATTGGGCATTCGCTCGGCGGAGCCGTCGCCTACGCGCTCGCCACGCGGGCCCCGGTGCGCGGCGTGGTGGGCTTGGGGGCGGTGTACCGGTTCGGACAGACGAACCGCGTGATCGGGTGGCTGGCTCGCGCCTCGCATTTTATCGCGGCAAACCGTGGCTTTGGGGTGAACCCACGAGGAGCCCTCGGTGCCCTCAGCGTGAAGACTCGCTTCGCCGGTCAAGTGGTCGGGCGGCTCTTCAGCTTCATCGATGCCGCCGGCTATGCCCTCCCGGTCAGCGGCTGGGCTCCCGGCAGCATCGAGCCGGAGCTGTTGGCCGAACGCTTGGAGCGGGGATTCGACTGGACATCCCTGCATGTCTGGCTCGACATGTCGTGTTGGGCGGCGGGCGATGAGCTCGACTACGAAGCGGCGTGGCGGGCTACCGACGTTCCGCTCCTGGTCATCACCGGCGATCTCGACCACTTCATGCCGCCTGCAGACGCGCGGGCCGCCTTTGACGAGTCAGGGTCCTCCGACCGCGAGCTCCTCAACCTCGAACCTTGGAATACCGGAAGTCATTGGGGCCACCTCGACCTGGTCAGCGGCACAGCCGCACCCGAACAGGTCTGGCAGCCGATCCTCGCTTGGCTCGGGGAGCGCTGAAATGGCGGCGGAGAACGAGCTGCACGGGTGTCCGCTTCTGGAACGCATCGGCGAGGGCGGGGTCGCCGACGTTTTTCGCTCCGAGTGGAGTGGAAGACCCGTGGCACTCAAGGTTTTGCGGGACACCGACCGCATCTCGATGCGAAATCGCTTCCTGCGTGAGGGGCAGCTCCTGCAACGCCTCGATCATCCGGGGCTGGTGCGTTGCCTTTCCGTGTTCGAAGGAGAGAGTCCCGCGCTGGTTTTGGAGCTGCTGATCGGCCAGCCTCTAGACGAACGGATCGCGGCGGCCCCCCTTGGCGGTGAACAGGCGATGCACCTCGCCGGGACCGTGCTCCGGGTCCTTCAGTACCTTCACGACCTCGGGGTTGTGCACCGGGATGTGAAGGCGTCCAACATCTTCTGTGGGGCCGACAACCGCATCGTGCTGATGGATCTCGGCCTGGCCGCAAGCTCCGGCGATCTTGTGAACACGACCCTCGGCGATGTGCTCGGCACCTATGCCTACATGGCCCCCGAGCAGATCGCGGGAGCGGGGAGCGACCACCGCTGCGACCTCTACGCCCTCGGGGTCACGCTTTACGAGGCACTGTGCGGAGTCCGGCCCTATTCGGCCCGCGGGGCCGCCGGTTGGCTGGCCGCGCACCGCAGCGG
>CAMBIK010000169.1 GCA_945867435.1 Klebsiella pneumoniae | reverse complement strand
CTGGAATAGCCGTGGCGGTCCGCGGGCTTCCGGCCTGCCTTTTGGGCGAGTATTCCGCGCTCGCAGGCAGGACCGGGAACCGCTGGTATGTCGATGCCGACCACCAGCTCGACAAGGCCCTGCTCTTCTTCCCCGACGTCGTCGCCTTCCACAAGTCTGACGAGTGCCGCTTCTGTGACCGGAACGCCCGCTGTGACGGGTGGTTTGCCACCTACTTGCGGCGCCCAGCCTTTGGACGGTTAGCGGCGTTCCCCGCGGCATGATCCTCTTCGTCCGCGGGGGGGCGCTCGGGGATTTTGTGCTCACGTTGCCGGTCCTCGCGGCTTGTTTTGCCACGGGGCGGCGCGTGGATGTCGCGTGCGCGCTTCGGCACCGACCGCTGGTGCGACTCCTCGGCGAGCCGGGCCGCTTCTGGGACCTGGACGGGGCCGAGTCGCTGTGGATGTTCGGGGGGAGCGATCCCGTTGGCTACACCGATGCAGTCTGCTTCTCCGAGGCCCGAGCAGATCTGCCGGTAGCGACGATTCATGGAACGACGGCACGCCCGCCCCACGGCGTTCAGGCGTGGCATCACTTCGCGGCTGGTCTTCCCTCGGACTGGCCAGCGGTCGATCCGGGGCTGCAGGTCCGGGCGACGCCCAGCCGAGCCGATGCGCCCATCGTTCTGGCCCCAGGAGCCAGTGACCCACAGCGAAGTTGGCCGATGGAGCGCTGGAACCGCCTCGCTTCGCGTCTTCGCACGGTTGCCCCCGTGGTCGTCGTGGGTGGGCCTTCCGAGCCGTGGGCGGACTACCGACCCGACCTGCCCGAGTTGGTGCAGCTCGCGGCCAGCGCGGGCGCGTGGCTGGGGCCCGACTCGGGGCCGACGCATCTCGCCGCTCGACTGGGCGCGCCGACGTTCGTGTTTTTCGGACCGACGCCGCCGACCTGGGCGCCTTTCCGGGCCACGATCCTCCCTTGGGAAGCTGAGAACGTTGATGCGCGCCTCCTCGCTGCCCGGGCGAGTCGAGGTTTTGCCCCACTCTGACACCGAAGGGTGGCGCACAGGGTTAGTTCGGGCGCGCTCCCGAGAGAACCATGAGCATCTTCGAGCAGTTGACCTCCTACGACCACGAGCAGGTGGTGTTTTGCCGCGACGACTCGGTCGGGCTGAAGGCGATTATCGCCATCCACAACACATCCCTCGGGCCTGCGTTGGGTGGAACCCGGATGCTCGACTACCCTACCGAGCAGGAGGCGGTTCGCGACGTTTTGCGGCTCTCTCGCGGCATGACCTACAAGGCAGCCGTGGCGGGACTCGATCTTGGCGGCGGGAAGGCGGTCATCGTCGGCGATCCCAGCATGAAGACCGAGGCGATGTTCCGTGCGTTCGGTCGTTTCGTGGACACGCTCGGTGGCCGCTACATCACCGCCGAAGACATGAACACCACCGTCGAAGACATGGGCAACATACGGCGGGAAACGCGCTGGGTCACCGGTTCCGAAGCGGCCCACGGCGGGTCGGGCGATCCCTCGCCGGTCACCGCTTGGGGCGTATTTCACGGCATCCGGGCCTCCCTGGAGGTGACCTATGGCAGTCCCGATGTTTCAGGCCGCACGGTCGCTATCCAGGGCGTCGGAAACGTGGGCTACTGGCTGGCGAAGTTCCTTCACGAAGCGGGGGCGAAGCTCCTCTACACGGATGTCTCGAACAAGCGTTTGGCCCGTGTAGTCGAGTCCTTTGGCGGGCGCGTGCTGGAAGGGGATGATTTCTACCGTGCGGAGGCCGATGTCCTGGCTCCTTGCGCCATCGGCGGCATCATCAACCCGCGCACCATCCCGATGTTGCGAGCTTCGATCATCGCGGGTGGCGCGAACAACCAGCTCGACGACGAGAAGCGGGATGGCGAAGCGCTCTCCGAGAAGAGCATCAACTACGCCCCCGACTATGTGATCAACGCGGGCGGGCTCATCAACGTGTACAGCGAACTGAAGGCCTACGGTCGTGAAAAGGCGATGCAGGATGCCGCGAACATCTTCGATACCGTCAAGCGCGTGATCAACAAGGCGAAGGTCGAAGGCACCACGACGGCGATGTCCGCGAACCGGGTTGCGGAAGAACGCATCGCGGCCGTTCACCGCCTCAAACGCGTGTACCTGCCTCGCTCCTAACGGTAGCGCAAGTCCAAGTCGGCCCGGCGGGCATCCTTGCCCAGGGCACGCGCGACCTCTTCGAGGAATGCCCTTTCTTTCCGGCAGCTCGACGGCACATCCAGCCACTCGTAGATGCTGCCGGTGAACGTGAGGTCGGCGGAGATGATGTCTTTCTCGACCTGCTCGTGGCTCTTCACCGTGATCCGGGAACGACCGCGCGCCTGATCGATGGTCACGCTCATCCGGTACCGCACCTTCTCCGGGATGCGCGTGCCGCCGTACTGATTGAAGATGTAGTCGCTCTGGGCCACCACCCACTCGGTGTTCAGCTTGCCGTTTGCCTTGTCCATCCTGTCAATAGGCCAAGTGTCCCCCATGATCGCCAGCGTTTCCTCCCACACTCGCTCGTAGCTCTCGTCGAAGCTCACCTCGACGGGGCGTTCTTCGTACATGGGTAGGTGATCCTCCGGAAACGGCGGAGGAGGGCAGGCGAGGAGCAGGGAGAGGAGCGGCAGGTGCATCGGGGCGAATCCTATCATGCCAGGTGGAGCTTCGTCGAAGGCGCGGTACTGCCCCACGGGTTAGCTCGGGCCCGATGAACATCTCCGTTGTCGGAACCGGCTACGTCGGGCTCGTCGTGGGCGTGTGCATGGCCGACCTGGGCCACAGCGTCACATGTGTCGATAGCGACGAAGCTAAGATCAGCGCCCTGCTCGCGGGTCGCGTTCCCATCTACGAGCCGGGCCTGGACCAGATCCTGGAACGCACCGTGCGCGAGGGGCGGCTGCGCTTCACGCGCGATTTGGCGGCAGGACTCCAGCACAGCCGCATCGTATTTGTTGCCGTCGGAACCCCCTCCGCCGCCGATGGGTCGGCCGACCTTTCCGGGGTCCTTGCGGTCGCAGGTCAGGTGGCCCAGCAGGCCGATGGCCCTGTCACGCTGATCATCAAGTCCACGGTTCCTGTGGGCACGGCAGATCGGGTTCGGGAGCATGTGAAGGGCAAGACAGTACACTCGGTCGAAGTGGTCAGCAATCCGGAATTCCTCAAGGAGGGTGCGGCGATCGATGACTTTATGCGTCCGGACCGCATCGTGTGCGGCGTTGCATCCGCCGAGGCCCAGAAGCTGATGGAAAACCTGTACGGTCCTCTGGTCCACACGGGCAAGCCCATCCTGTTCATGGACAATCGGTCAGCCGAGCTGTGTAAGTACGCGGCCAACGCCTTCCTCGCGACCAAGATCTCGTTCATCAACGAGATCGCTTCGCTCTGCGACCGGGTCGGGGCCGACGTGGATTCGGTGCGGCGTGGCGCGGGAAGCGACAGCCGCATCGGCCAGAGCTTTTTCTTCCCTGGAGCCGGCTACGGGGGGAGCTGCTTCCCGAAGGATGTCCGGGCGCTGGTGGATACCGCCCGTCAGTATGGGTTGGAGATGAAGGTGGTCCGCGCCGCGGAGGAGGTCAACGAAGCCCAGAAGCACCGCCTGGCCGACATGGTGATCGCCAAATTTGGAGCGGATCTTTCGGGTCTCCGCATCGCGCTCTGGGGGCTCTCGTTCAAGCCGGAGACGGATGATATGCGCGAGGCGCCCTCGCTGACCGTGGTGAGCCGTCTGCTCGCCGCGGGTGCCACGGTGGTGGCCTATGACCCGGAAGCGGCCGCGGAGGCGCGACGTGTTCTGGGGGACCGGATCGAGTTCGCGTCGCGAGCGATGGATGCGGTGCGCGGTGCCGATGCCTTGCTGGTCGTCACGGAATGGAACGAGTTCCGCAATCCTGACTTCACGGCTTTGGTCGCGACGATGCGGTCCCCGGTCGTGTTCGACGGCCGCAATGTCTACAGTCCGGCGGATGTGCGCGCGGCGGGCATGGAATATCGCTGCATCGGTCGGCCGTAGCCGCGTGCCCGAGCCGACCGTTCACCTTGCGCTGGTGTGCCCCGAGATTGGCGGCAACGCCGGCAACGTAGGCCGCCTGTGCCTGAACGTCGGCGCCAGGTTGCATCTCGTCCATCCCCTCGGCTTCCAAACGGACGAAAAGGCGGTTCGGCGAGCCGGTCTCGACTATTGGAAGCATGTGGATGTGGTTGAGCACCCCAGCCTCGACGCCTTCGATGCTTGGCTGGATGGGGCCCCTGGTCCAGAGGGCGCGGGGATTGCGGGGCGGGTCTACCCGCTCTCGTCCCATGGCTCAGCGATGTACGCTGATATTCGATTTTGTATCGGGGATGTATTGGTCTTCGGTCGGGAGTCCGTGGGTTTGCCTCTCGATTGGGTCGAACGGCGTGGTGGTTACAGGATCCCGATGGTCGGGGCAACGCGCAGCCTGAACGTATCGAACGCTGCGGCGATCCTGGCCTACGAGGCGCTGCGTCAGCTGCGTCCGGAGTTGTTCGGGCCGGGGGTCGCATGAGGCTCGGCGCTGTGGTCCTCGCGGGCGGCCGCGGCACCCGCTTCTGGCCGCTGTCGCGCCGGAAGAAGCCGAAACAGGTGCTCGATATCATGGTAGAAGGCACACTTCTCTCCGCAACCCTGCGCCGGCTCGATGGGCTCGTAGACCCCGAGCGCAGGCTCGTGGTCACCGGGCCAGACATGGCGGAGGCCGTTCGTGCGGAGAGCGGCAGTGCCGCCGTGGTCGTGGAGCCGTCGGGCCGCAACACCTTGCCTGCCATCGCATGGGGCGCCTGGGAGGCGGGCAGGCTTGGGGCGGACACGGTGCTGGTCTTGCCGAGCGATCACCACATTGCCCGTCCTGACGCGCTTACGGCGGCTCTCCTGGAGGCGGTCGCGGTCGCTCAGACAGGTGCTCTGGTCACGCTCGGCATCACGCCCACGCGCGCGGAGACCGGCTTCGGTTGGATCGAGCCGGGGCCTGGCGGTCGCGTCGCACGCTTCGTCGAAAAGCCTCCGCAACAGGTCGCGGATACGATGTTTGTGGGGGGGAGCCACCTTTGGAACGCCGGTATGTTTGCGTTCCGGATCGATGCCTTCCGGGCCGCGCTGGCCGCCCACGCGCCTGCCACCGCCGCGGTGCTGGACAGCCTGGACCAGGGCACCCCGCTCGCTGAGGCCTGGCTGCGGACCGAGGCGACCAGTATCGACTACGCGCTGATGGAGCGGCACGACAATGTCCGGGTTGTTGCCCTCGATTGCGGGTGGAACGATGTGGGCAGCTGGCCCGCGTTGGATGCTCTCTTGCCTCCATCGCCGTGGGGGGTCGGGGTGTGTGCTGAGATGGTCGACTTCGAGTCCACCGGCAATCTGGTACATGCGGAGGGAAAGCTAGTCGCGCTGGTTGGAATCACCGACCTCATCGTGGTTGATACATCGGATGTGTTGCTTGTGGCTCGGCGTCAGGATGCTCAGCGGCTTCGCGATGTGCTCGCAGCCCTCGACGCCCGCGGCTTGATCCGGTACACCTGAAACGTGGAGTGACGATGATCTTGTTTTTGCTGTTCGGTTGCGTGGGGAACCCCGAGCTGGCTTCGTCTACGGCGGGGTGTTCGGACTATGACTTCGACGATCCCAAGCCTTCGACCCTGGAGTTCGAGGTGGATGGCGATGTTGCCGATGTCTGGCGGACCTATGTCGAGAGGGACAACCTCGACGATGTCTTCGACCCCGAACTGTCCGGCGATGGGGATGTGGTCGAGATCCACGAAAAGTGGACCGCGGGCAGCGATGCCAACGCGACCTGCCTCGAACCTCATGTGCAGATCTCCGGCTTCGGAGCGCCAGTCGAGGTTCGTTGGTTCACGGAGGAAAATAAGGGAGTTCCCGTGGATACGTTTGAGATTGAGCCCGGCTGAGCGTGCGCGTCCTCGTCACCGGCGCGGCCGGTTTCCTGGGTCGGGCGCTGTGCGCGCAGCTGGAGCATGAAGGTCACGAGGTGATCGCTGCCGGGCACGATGCCGCGTTTCCGGTCGATTTTCGGCTGCTCGATCTGGTCGCCGATCTGTTTGCGGAGACCGCACCGGACTCGGTTGTTCACCTCGCCGGAACCAGCGGTCCGGAAGCCGAGGACCGCGGTCCTGTCGACGTCCAAACGGAGAACATCGTTCACCCTTTGCTCAACGTGCTGGAAATCGCGGGTTCGCGTAGGGTTCTGCATGTGAGCACGGCGGCCGTGTACGGGGTGGGATCGACTGAAGAGTCGGGTCCGCTGCGCCCCACGGGTCTGTACGGGGCATCCCGCGCCAGCGCCGAAGCCCTCGCGCTGCGACGCGCCGCGAAGTTCGGGCAGGATTTGCTCGTCGCACGCCCCTTCTTCCTCCTCGGGCCGGATCTTCCACCGAACGGGGGGGGCGGACGCTGGCTTGTCGACCACGCGGCCGGGCGTCAGCCGCGTGTGGCCGGACTAGCCCGGGAACGGGACGTGCTCGACGTGCGAGATGCCGCGAGAGGATTGTATAGGTTGTTGGCGGATGGCTCGTCGGGGTTCGCCTACAATCTCAGCAGTGGTCGCACGGCGACCCTCGGGGGGTTGGTCGGTCTGCTTTGTCCCGGTGCCGCACCCATCGACGTGGGCCTGGAAGCCAACCGGGAGCCTGCGTGCCTCGCTGGGGAGTCGAAGCGCCTTCGGGAACTGGGGTGGGAGCCCAGGATTCCTTTCGAGGAGACGCTCGCCTCGACGTCCCTTCGGGCGTCGGCCCCCCGCAGGACTCCCCGTTGACCCGCATCGCCATCCGCGCACCGGACCACCTGGGCGATGCCGTGATGGCGCTTGGAGCGGTACAGGCACTCGCTGCCATCGGCGAAGTCACGGTGTACTCCCGGGGCCCCTGGCGCTCGGACCTGTTCGCCAACGTGACAACCCTCCCTGGAGACGATGTGCCGGCCGAAGCCGACGTCGCCGTGATCCTGAAGCCTTCCTGGGGCGCGGCTTGGCGCTGGCGTCACCTACCCACCGTGGGGGTCGGGCCGCGAGGGCGCTACGGCAGGACCCTCGAAGAATGCGGTGAACATCGTAGAGACCGGTACTCCCGCATCGCCCAGGCCGCAGGTGCCGTGGACGTGGGCGAACCGACCTACGTTCCGCGGGGAACCGCCCCGGAGCTGCCAGGCCGCTTTGTTGCCATCAACCCATGGAGTCCATCGGGCACGGTGCGATGGGGCGGTTTTTCTGCGTTGGCCGCCTCCTTGGCACCCGTCCCGGTGGTGGCGTTCTGCGGACCGGGAGAAGCGAGCGAGGTCAGGGCCATGCTCGGGTCCGCGGTCCACGTTGTCTGTGGACTTTCGCTACCCGACTTCGCCTCCGCGCTCCGAGGTTGTGTCGCTTTTGTGAGCAACGACTCAGGTGCGGCCCACTTCGCTTCAGCGTGCGGGGTGTCGGTGGTGATGATCCACGGGTCTACGGCACCCGAAACGACGGGAGTCGGTACGCCGGTCGAACGCCCGTCGCGCCTATGGTGTCAGCCTTGCTATCGAAAGTTCTGCCTTTGGGGCACACCTTGCCTGTCGATCGATGTCGAGTCGGTGCGGGTGTGCGTCGCGCAGACGCTCCGGTCCTTGCACTTTCCCTGAATGTTCATCGTGGGACTGCGTTCAAGGACGCAGGAGAAGCCCCGATGTTCAGTTCCCTCACTCTGCTCTTCGCTCTCAGCGCCGCCACCCCTGCCGAGGCCGGCGTGGTCGTGTCCTTCGGACTCTCGGGCCTCCATCTGACCGCGTGGTCACCCCACTATGTGCCCGCCCCGCGCTCCGGCTGGTCCTGGTCGGCCGGCCACTACGACTCCCATGGTCAATGGCACCCCGGACACTGGCGCCCGCACACCGTTCGGTCAGGGCACGACTGGGTTTCGGGCTACTGGGTGGGGTCCCGATACTATGAAGGCTACTGGCGCCCGCTGGCTCGGCTTGGGTACGCTTGGACCGCCGGCTTTTACCACGCGGGCCACTGGAACGAGGGCTACTGGTCGGGTCGTCACACCGAACGCGTTTACGAGCGTCACGAGTCCCGCCACGAGGTTCGTGAGGATCGCCACGAAGCTCGCGAAGATCGTCGTGAGGTCAGGGAGGATCGCCACGAGGTCCGCGAGGATCGGCACGAAGCGCGCAACGACCGGAAGGACCGCCGCGAGGACGGGCGTGACCGTCGAAAGGACCGCGCCGATAGCGGTGTGACGAAGCGCTCGGGTACCAAGCGGTAGGCACCCCCGTCCCAGTCTTCAATCCGGGAGCCGCCAGTCAATGGGCGGCTCCTTTCGTTGATGAAGCCATGTATTGATCCGCGAGAAGGGACGGCTGCCGAAGAAGCCCTTTGACGCGGAAAGCGGGGATGGGTGCGGACTTCTCAGCACCAGGTGACGGGTATCATCCAAGCTCGCCGCCTTCTTCTGCGCGAACGCACCCCACAAGACGAAGGCCAGCGGCTCAGGACCGGCCGCAAGCGTGTCCACCACGCGGTCGGTGAAGCGTTTCCACCCGTTGTCATTGTGAGAGTTGGGACAGTGGGCACGGACGGTCAGCGTCGCGTTGAG
>CAMBIK010000168.1 GCA_945867435.1 Klebsiella pneumoniae | reverse complement strand
GAGCGCGAACACCAGTTCATCGACGTTGGTGACAAACACCGTGCCCTCTCGCACAGTGGGCGTGCTCACGATGGGGGCACCGCTGAAGTGTTCCCAGGTCTGGGTCCACTCGGTGCCGTGCTTGGTCCATCCCGCGGTATACCCGGCGCTATCCGCCACGATGAGGCTGTCGCCCTGGACGATCGGGGCGCACGATACCGGGGCCCGAGTGGCCAACTGGGTCACGACGCGGCCATCTTCGCGATCAAGTACAAGCAGTGCATTGACGCCGCTGTATCCTACGAAAATTCTATCTCCACTTACGACGGGCGCGCCGGGTTCCGTCGGCGCCGCGACGTTCGGCACCGCACCTGGCAAATGTACGGCCCAGAGCAGCACCGGCTGGGCAGAAAGCGTGCCGCCTTGATCTGGCCTTTTCTCACCCTCCAAGCCGTTGGCGTGAGAGATGAAACCCGACGCAAGCCATACGCTCGCGAGCGTGGAGACGACGGGGATCACGGCGCGGGCGCCGGCGTAGGCACCGGCACGGAGGAAGGCGGAGTCTGTCCCAACCGCCCGGCCAACGCGGCCACCGCCGCGGGATCAGCAGAGACCGGAAAGCGCGTGCCGATTTCACCAAGGGTGAGCTTGGCGTCGGCGAGCTTGTCCTGGTCGACCTGAAGGTTCGCGAGACGGATGAGCGTTTCTTCAGCGAAGAAGCCGCTGTAGCGGGCTGACATCTCCCGCAGCACGCCCTCGGCTTCGGGCCCCTTCGAACCGTCGATCAGGTCACCCACGCGCACCGAGTCGGCGACAAAGGCGCTGAGATCGCTGCCCCCCGCGGCGGCGGCGGCGACGTGCGCGCCTTGAGCTGCATCCAACTTGCCAGCGCGAACCCACGTTTCGCCCGCTTTCAGCCACGCGAGGGTGGATGCAGTGCCGCTGACATCTTTCGCGATGGCCTCGTAGCGACGAGCGCCCTCTTCCAGGTCAGACATCCGCGCCGCATCCGTCGGGTCGTCTTTCAGAGGCATGCCATCGGTCGGCCTCAGAAGCAGCTTAGGCATCCGGAAATCGATCGCGGCGATCTTAGCGAAATCGTCTTCCGCCTTGCCTTGGCGGTAGCTGCCCCACGCCCCCCACGCGAGCGCACCTGCCAGCACGCCACCCACGAGGTAACCGGCATATCGCCAGTAGCGGAGCCCAAACTCGGTGAGCGCGACCTGGGCGCGGAAGACATAGTCTTGGTCTTCGCTGGCCTCGGCAGTCGGGGCGGCGGGCGGGGGGCTGTCGGAGGTGCGTTCCACGGTCGGATCCGGCGGGTCGCGCGATCTAACACGAACGAGGCGAAGCGCCTGCTCGATCGGGCTACGACTCCCCTCCCCGTTCCTCCATCGCAGCCAGGCATTCCAGGGCTCGCAGCCAGAGGGGCACGCAGGCCCCGACGCTCTCGGCATCTCGAGCGTGCAGGCGCACCCGGAGCACCGGCACCCCGGCATCCAAAAGTGCCGCAATCCAATCCGCTTCCCCCGCACCCCCGACGACCTCCCAGACGAGCGCGACGCGCTCGCGCGGAGCGCTGGCGATCGCAGCCTTCCACCCCACATCTCCCGCCAGAACGACAGCAGGAAGCGGCCGGGTAGGGGTGTGAAGGCTGATTCCCGCGAGGGTTTCGGCCTGGGTAGCGGCTGCCCACGTCGCAAGGGCAAGCAGCGGCGCGCTGCCCGCGATGTGGATGATGGCGTCGCGCCCCCCTTCGACCGAAAGCAGGCGAAGCACCCGCGCGAGAGACCAGCACACCGACTCCCCGACCGGACCATCCGAGACCTGAAACATCCACCTCGCCCCAGAAAGGGCGGCGGACACATCCAAACCTGCGAGGGCACCCGCCACCAGCACTCCCGTTCCTATCGCGCCGCGGCCCCCCTCCGCTCCCCACGGATCCTCCACCCACACCCCCCCCTCGGGCGGCTGCACCGGCTGCCCTTCGTCGGATGAACATGCGACCGCGACGCGGATCCCGCGTTCAATCGCCACATCGACAAGTGCTTCGACCGCAGGGGTCCCAAGCTGGACGACGAGTGCCGTGGTGGCTGCGGGAATGTCGCCCCCAGGAGAGACCAGCGCGAGATCGAGACCGAGCGCATCCACCCACAGGCGGGCCCCGGCCAGCGAGCCGGGCTGACCGGCGAACGCGGGGCTCCCCTTGCTTCCCCGGCGAAGGTGCTCAACCGCTGCAACTACCCGCTCGTCCGTCGGGAGATCCATGCTCCACGAGCCATCGCGAATGCGCCGATTCAGCGAGGCGAGACCACCCAAATCCCCCCACTTCCGCCGCAGCGCGGGTGCCGACCCGCGAAAACACTCGGACAAGTCGAGGGTCACGGTGCGGCTCATCGCACGCTACTCACATGCCCCCAGATTGACTTTGATCGGGCGTGCGCCGTCGGTGAAGCGGACATCTCGCGTGGTTTGACACGACTTGCCTTCGCCCTGGACCACCTTGAAGCTGTGAACCCCTTCGGTGACCTGCAACGAAACCGGCAGCGGCCCAAGGTCGTTGCCATCGATGATCACAGAGGCGTCGGCAGGACCGAACACGGTCACGATGCCCGAAACGACCTCGGCGACCAGCCGGAAGGGCACCGAGAGCTGTTGAACGTTGATGTTCACATCGCTCGTAGCGGCCTTGTGGCCCGCGAGGGTCACGGTCACCTGATGCTTGCCATAGGTCACGTCGACGCTCACAGGGGCTTTTCCACGGGAAGCACCGTCGATGCTCACCTTGGCGCCAGGGGGGTCGCTGGTGATGGTAAGCCGACCTGTCGAGGCGACCGGGGCTGCACCCCACGGGTCGTCGGAGGCGGAACCGGTAGCCTCGGCCGCGGGTTTTGCAGGAACAACGGGCGGGATGACGGGCTTGGCGGGAGGCACGACCGGCTTCGCCGGGGCCGCAGGCGCCACCACCAGGGCCACGGGCTTCGCGGGGGCTGCCGCAGGCATTACCGGCTTCGCAGGGACTCCCGCAACCGGAGGTGCCACAGCTACTGGGGGGGCCACAGGTGCCGGGGGAACGACCGGCGGGGCCTCGGGCGGCAGAATCGCGGCTTCTTCGACCTTCGGGAGCGGTTCTACCGGCCGGGGAGCGGGCGGGCGCGGCGTTTCCACGCGCGGCGGCGGCGCAGTCTTGACCTGAGTCGCCACCGCCGGTTCGGGGGACTTCCCCTGGGATGACCACCAGAAGGCTGCGCCACCAAGCAAAAGCACGGCGCCGAGGGCAAGTGAGCCGATCATCCCGACACCAGCACCTTTGCTGGATGCCGCAGGCGCACGCGGCGGGGTCGGCTTGCGGGCCGGGGGTTCCGCCAGAGGCGTGTACATCGGCACGGTGCCCCGACTGTCTTCATCCGGCCTGGGAAATTCGAACTCATCCACCGCGGCAGGGGGGCTCAGGGCCTGCACATCCGGGGGGTGGCGCCGGACCACCGAGGTCGCCATGAGGGGGGCGGCTGTGGTGGCTTCGTCGGCATCGAAGAACGGCGTGACTGAGATAGGACTGGCTTCCACCAGGGTCACCTGCGCGCGGGAACGAGCCGCCGGAAGGTCGTCGCTCTGGGGGGAGCGTTCGGCCGGCACGTCGAAGGCCGGGGCCGACGGAGCGAGCGCGGAAGGCTGCGCGGCCGCCTTGAGCTTCGCCATGCGAATGAGGGTCGGTTCAGGGGCATCGAACGCACCCATCTCCGGGAGCGGGGAATCCATCGCGTCGCGCGGTAGCGAGGGGGCCGCCTCTACCGAGGCCTCCGGCCGCTTGACCGGTTGGGGCGCACCGGACTGCACCACGAGCGGGGCACCGTCCTGAAAACAGAACTCAACCCAGTCTTCATAGGCGTTCTTACAAATCGGACAGGCCTTCATCGATGCGCCGGGAAACGGGGGAACGTGAGCTTACCGGAATGTGCCCGGCCACGCACGTTTCATGTAACAGGGTCATGTAACCGGGGATCTACCCGCCTCCGTAGGAACGCTTGAGGTGGCGGGCGATGACCACCCGCTGAACCTGATTGGTGCCTTCCACGATCTGCATGACCTTGGCATCCCGCATGAGGCGTTCAACGGGGTATTCTCGCGTATATCCGTAACCACCGAGCACCTGAACGGCGTCGGTGGAGACCGCCATCGCGGTGTCGGTCGCGTGGCACTTCGCCATCGCTGCAATGTGCGAGTAGGGCACCCCCTGGTCGCGCAGCCAGGCGGCCTTGTGAACGAGAAGACGAGATGTCTCCACCTTTACGGCCATATCGGCGAGCATGAATCCAACGCCTTGGAAGTCGATAATCGGCGTGTCAAACTGCTCACGCTGGCAGGCGTAGGCCGCGGCACAATCTAGCGCTGCCTGCGCCAATCCGACGCTCGTGGCGCCGATGGTGATTCGGCCGGAGTCGAGCGCACTCATCGCCACCCGAAAGCCTTCGCCTTCCTCTCCCAAACGGTTTGCGGCTGGAATACGGGCGTTCTCCAACACCAGCTCCACCGTTGGCGAGGCACGCAGGCCCATCTTTTCTTCCTTTTTGCCATAGCCGAGCCCAAAGGTCCCGGACTCGAGCAGGAAGGCGCTCACACCCTTGGGCCCAGGACCACCCGTGCGCGCCATCAGCACATACACGTCGGCGTAGCCGCCATGTGTGATCCAGAACTTCGTCCCGTTCACGACATAGTCATCGCCATCTCGAACCGCTGTGGTCCGCAAGGATGCGGCATCCGACCCGCTGCCCGGCTCCGAGAGCGCGAAAGCTCCCAAAATCTGGCCGCTGGCGAGTCCCGGCAGGAAGCGAGCCTTCTGTTCCTCCGTGCCAAACTTCGACAGGATGATCTGCGGCAGTCCATTCACCGCGATGCACACCGCCCAGGACGGTGCCACCTTGGCGATCTCTTCCAGCACCAGGGCGTACTCCACATAGCCGAGGCCCATGCCACCCCAGGCCTCGGCGGTAGGCACTCCGCAGAGCCCGGCTTCGCCCAGGGCGCGGAAGATCTCGGGACGAAAGTTCTCCCGTTCATCGTCTTCCTTCACGGTGGGGCCCACCACCTCGAGCGCGGTCACCCGCGCGGCTTCTGCAAGGGCTCGCTGCTCTTCGGACAGAGTGAACATCGCGGTGCTTCCGTGGGTACCGCGCGGCTATCAAGAAACGGGGGAGATGGCCTACGGCTCGGTGTCGCCCGCAGGCGGGCCAGGTTCGGGTTCCGGGTCCACCCCTTTGCGCCGCAGCGATTCCTCGGCCCGCTGAATGCGCTCCTCGAACTCCACGACTCGGGCCACGCCCCGGACCAGCCCCGGATGGGACACTTCTCCAGCTTCGACCAGCTGACGCACTTCCTTGCCGAGCTTCACGAACATCTGATCGCGGTCGATCCGCAGCTGGCGCAAGGCCAGCATCTCCCTGCCGTACCGAGCAGCGCGGTTGGCCTCGCTGCGAGCGCGCGCGAGGAACTCTCCGAGCATGTCACCGGTTGGTTTGTCAGCCATGCAGACTCCCGCTATGAAAAACGACCAGGGCCGACCCGGCTATTCCGAATCGGCCCTGGAAGCTTTGTGCAAGGTGGTGGAGCTGAGCGGGATCGAACCGCTGACCCCCAGAATGCCATTCTGATGCTCTCCCAAACTGAGCTACAGCCCCCCTCGACGCCACGCCGTTTATGCCTACTCGGTGGGGTCGTCAAGGTGCCCGCGGCAATCTTGTTCGACCGTGTCCTCCGTGCCCGTTCCGCTGTTTCAGGATAGCGCCGCATCCGCTCGGGAGTGCTCCATGATCCTCGTAACCGGCGCCACGGGGCGCCTCGGCAGCCAGGTCGTGCGCATGATTCGGTCCGCCGGACTGGACGTGCGCTGCCTCGTTCGCAAAGGGAGCGAATACTTCTGGCTCAACGATACGGGGGCCGCCTACTTCTTCGGCGATCTTCGCGATCCGACCAGCCTTAGCCGTGCGATGAACGGCGTGCAGTATGTCGTGGCCGCGCACGGCGTTCGCGTAGAATCCACAGACAACGACCATAAACGCGTGAACGTTGAGGGAGGCCTCGCGCTGTGGGATGCGGCCCGCGCCCGTGGCGTGGAGCATGTGGTGCATGTCAGCTGCGCCGGCGTGGAGGCCGAAGGCGACACTCCGGCCTTCAGCAGCAAGCGTGCGGCGGAGGATGGCCTGATCGCCAGCGGGCTCTCGTACACCATCCTTCGGCCCGGACTTTTCGTGCAGAACTTCGCGGACCTGGCGAGGCGCGTCGAGACCAATGGAAACGTATTCCTGCCCGGCAGCCCTGAAACGCTGGTGAACCCCGTGCATGCCCGCGATCTCGCGCTCATGGCCATGGCCTCGTTGGACCTTCCTGCGACCAAAAACCGCGTGATCCGCGTGGGCGGGCCTGAGACCATGACCGTGAGCGATGCGTTCAGCCGGATGTGCCGCGTGAACGGCCTGCCGGAGACCCGTTGGAACGTTCCCCCGGCCGGGATGCGTGCCCTCGCGGCGCTGGCTCGCCCCCTCGGGCGGCGCTGGGCGAACCACGCTCGCGCCCTGGCCGTACACTTCGGCCACCCCAGCAACGTGAACGGTGAGGAGATGGCAGCCCTCTTCGGGATTCCCCTCACCCCCTACGACGAGGCCGCGGCCACGGCGTTCAGTGACCGTCATCCGTCGGAAGACCCCACGGCCCGCGAAGAAAAGGTGGTCCACCGCCAGTTCACGGCCACGGTGTATGAACCCGGCGTGATCCAGTGGGACGACCTCCCGGCAGGGCCGCCGCCGCGGCGGGATTAGGCCTCACCCCCCCAACTGCGCAAGCCGCTTCTTGGCTTCGACAAGGTACGGCGCGCGCTTGGGAGCCTTGGCGAGGTAATGTTCCAGGTGGGGAACCGCTTCCCCTCCCCTGTCCAGGCGGTGCAGGGCATCGGCGAGAAACCATGAGGCGTCGGTCGGAACCTTCTTCCCCGCCACGCTCGCTTCCAGGGCCAAAACGGCCTCGTCCAACCGCCCTTGTGCCAAAAAAGCCGCGCCACGCACGCGAAGCCCGGCAGAGCTGACCCCGATGAGGTCGTCGCAGTCAGCCAGCAGATCGAAGCGGCCGGCGGCGATCAGACGATCCGCAGCATGACAGAGGTCTTCCGCTTCGGCAAGCCAGAAGCTCCGCAGCCCGATCTGGAGAACGGGCCCAAGCGCTTCCTTGTCCGCCGCTTTCGCGCGGAGCATGCGGAGCGGCCCCTCGGGGGCGCAGCGAGCCACCTGACCATTTTCGGCAATGAAGATGGCATCCGTCCGGCTGAGCATGATGCACGCCGAGGCCGCCCTCGCCTTTCCGCCCACCGCACCGACATCCACGCCGCGATCTATCCACAGACCGGCGAGGTTCGGCGGGGCCTCCATCCGCCCCACCAGTTCCTCCGCGGCCTCGCGGGTGCGCCGCGTGGTCTGGTCCGGCAGCGTGCGAGTCCCGGCCAAGGCGGAAGATCCGTACCCGGCGTCGACACAGATTCGGGCGATCTCCACGCGGGACTCGATACGGATGCGCAGGTCGGTCAGCGTAGCGACCACGCGCGCTTCCATTTCAGCATCGCCGTTCACCAGCGATTTTTCGGGTTTGCATGACGATGAGCTCCGCCGCCATCGTGAACCGCCGGCGGGCACGGCGCCACCGGTGGCCCAGCGTCATGAGCGTTTTCTCACGAGCGACTCCCGCTCACCCCTCCGGCGGCCTTCTCCTTCGGGTGCCCTGATCGCATGGTCTCCACACGCCCGTTCTGCATTTTGCTCGTCACCGGCCTCGCGGCCTGCCCGGGAAGGGCCGAGCCCGACACCGCCGGACCAGGCGCCACGGCGGACAGCACACCGTTCGATCCCGATGCCGACGGCGACGGCTTTCCGGCTTCGCGCGACTGCGACGATTCACACGCGGACGCGTACCCCGGCGCCACGGAGAGCTGTGACCATCGGGACAACGACTGCAATGGGTTCGTCGATGACAACGCCACCGATCCCGAATCTTGGTTTCTCGACGCGGATGGGGATGGGGCAGGAGACGCGAACACCTCCGTGCTTTCATGTGACGCTATCGATGGCTACGTGCGATCCGGGGACGACTGCGACGATGCCGACCCCGAGCGGTTTTTAGGCGCCGCCGAGGACTGTGCCACGGGGTTCGACGCCAACTGCGACGGCGTGCTCGAAACATCTTGCGACGCCGGAAAGCGCGCCACCGCCGTGCTTGAGCCCGCGGGCGGGTCCTCCCCGATCCGCGGGATCGAGGCAACCACCGACCTCGACGGGGATGGGCTCCCGGACCTCATCATCCCGGACGGAGGGCAGTGCCCGGGGTTGGCCGACGTTGTCAACTCGGCTTCCGCCCTGGCCAAGTGCGGGGACTGCAAAGTAGAGGAGGTCGGGACAGTGGTCGAGGATCCGGGCGCATGCGACTCGTCGGGGTGGTATGTCGGGGGCTCGGTGCTGCACTCCATCGGGGATGTCGACGGAGATGGGCGGCCCGAACTGCTGCATGGGAACGCGATGGAGAATGCTTACGGCGGCCGCCTGACTGTGCTGTCGTCTCCTGCGGATCTCCCGGGTACGATCAATCTGGACAGCGCGGGCATCGCTGCCTACTCGCATCCGGAAAGCGGGCGCTACGTGGAATCTACAGGCACGGTGTTCGGGACGGGTGCAGCTGCGGTGGTCCTGCTCTACGTTTCGGTCGACACCC
>CAMBIK010000167.1 GCA_945867435.1 Klebsiella pneumoniae | reverse complement strand
AGGCGAAGGGCGAAAAAGTCCAGATGCAGAAGCAGCAGCTGGACAAGGAAGCCGCAGAAGATGCGGGCCTTCTGGCCGCGCTGAACGACAACGCCGTGCTTGACCAGGCCATCGGCGCCACGGGCCTTAACGCCGACACCATGAGCGGTATCGGCGGCCTGATCGGTGCCAAGGGTACGCAGATGGGCTCCGGCGGCCTTGGTGGTCGAGGCGGTGGCCTTGGCGGCGGTGGCACGGCGGATGGTCTCGGCGGTCTCGGCACGAAGGGTCGGGGGAGCGGTTCGTCCGGCTATGGCTCGGGCGGCGGCGATTTCGGCAAGAAGGGCGAGGGCGGCATCGGCCAGATCGGCGGAGACCCGATCATCATGGGCGCGCTCGATAAGTCCTTGATCGATGCGGTCATCAAGCGCAACATGAACCAGATCCGGTATTGCTACACGAGGGAGCTCATGAAGTTCCCCAAGCTCGGCGGCAAGATCACGGTGAAGTTCAGCATTGCGAAGGATGGCACAGTATCTTCGGCCTCGACCAAGGCCTCCACCATGGGTAGCCCGGCCGTAGAGTCGTGCATCAATGGTCGGTTCCAGCGCTTCCAGTTCCCTGAACCCAAGGGCGGCGGCACCGTGTTGGTCAGCTACCCGTTCATCTTCTCGCCGGGTTAGTTCCGCGGCTCGTTGAGGTTGTCCCGATGCTCGTTTCTCAGCTGCTCGCCCTCCTTGTTCCTTCCGCCTTCGCGGCGGACCCCCTCGCGCCCGCGTACCCTGCCCTCGTCGCCGTCGCTGAAGACGACGAAGAGGAAAGCGAGGATTCGGGAGAAGACGAAGGCGAAGGATCGACCAAGAAGAAGAAGTCTTCCAAGGGCGATGACGAGCGTCGAATTCGGGAAATCGTGCGCGGGTTCTACGCCAAGGCGAACATCGGCGCGGCTACCTACTTGCTGAACTTCGGCAACAAGGGCGCGGGCAACGCTGTGGGCGCGGGCACCATGGTCGGCCTCTCGATCGGCCAGGACTTTGTGGATACCGAGAAGCAGTCGATGGCGTGGGAGATCGCCCTGAACCAGGGCGTTCATAACGGTCTCGCGTGGGAAACCCAAGGCGAAGCCTGCGACGGTGCCGGTGGCGCCGCGGGCGGGTATCCATGTACCGAAGGGGATCTTCGAACCTATTCCCTGCAGGGAACCTACGAGTTCTCGGCCTACCCGATTCGACGGGTGGGGATCGGGTTGCGGGCGGGCGGCGGGGCGCTCTACAGCCCGCTCCTGATCGAAACCGTTGGGTACACCCAGGATGTGATTCCAACGTTTGGATTCGATCCCCAGCTTCATGGCGCCATTCATCCCTTCGGCGTAGCCGGCATCACGGCCGAGTACTACACGAAGCTCTCCCATTTCTCGGTCGGCGTCGACGCGGATGTGTTCTACGCGGTCGGCTGGGATCTGGGCGTGAACGCATCGGCGTCGCTCAAGTACACGTTCTGACTCAGGGTATACTGCCGGCATGACCTTCCTGCTCGTCGTCTTGGGGTGCATCGGGCTTCAGCCGGTGGCCAAGGGTACGGGGGGGCCAACGGCCATCGGAGAGGTGGCGGTCAGCCTGTCCGCCGTGGATTTCGGCGAGGTGGATGTCGGCTCCTACGCCGAAGAGATGGTGGTGCTCACCAACGGGGGGCGCTCTGCCGAGGAAGTCACCGCGGTCGTTACCGGTACGGGCTTCTCGTCCAACCTGACTGACATCGCGCTCGTTCGCGATGGCGAGGAAGTGATCACGCTCACGTTCGAACCCGATGGCGAGGGCGCCTTCACCGGGGAACTGGCCTTGACCGTGGGGGAGGATGTCCTCTCAGTCCCCCTCTCCGGCAGTGGCCTGGGTGGCGGTGAAGACACCGACCCCAGCGATGGCGGCGAACTTTCCACGGACCAACCCTCCCTTTCGTTCGGCACGCTGGATCTCTACGCATCTTCGATGATGCAGGTCACCGTGACCAACACGGGTTCGGGGCCGCTCACCGTGGATTCGGTCACCACCACGGATGGTGCCTTCACGCTGGGCGGCAATCTCACGCCGCCCCGTACGCTCGATCCGGGAGATGAACGCGTGGTCGAAGTCACGTTCATGCCAACGGCGGCGAAGACCTATTCGGCGAACCTCGAACTGAAGTCCGACGACCCGAATGCGGGCACGACCCGCATCGCGCTCTCCGGTAAGGGAGAAGACCGCTGCGACGTGTGTTCGCCCTTGATCACCGTGGATACCGGCGGTTCCAGCGACTACGCGATCAGCGATTTCTTCTCCGCCTTCGGGTCGGAAGACACGCGCACGGTGACCATCGGCAACGACGGGGATCAGGATCTCGTGGTGAGCAGTGTCAACGTGAACAACGACTTCATCTTCACCTGCGGCACCTTCCGGCTCGCCGGGTGGGGCGGCTCTGAAACCGTGGCGCCAGGCCGGCAAACCACATTTACCATCACCTACAAGGCCACCGAAACCTGTATCGACGCCCCCGTGCGGGAGCTGGATGTGAACGTCGTGCACATTCACAGCAACGATCCGGTCGAGAAAGACTATGTGATTGAGCTTTCGGGCATCGGGCTGTAGGCTCGGTCCTTGCGCGCCGCGGCCCATCGGGCTACCCGCGCGGGCCGTCGCATCTCGCGCCGGCACAACCCGTACGACGGCCCGTGTGCTGTCCAATGCGAGGCATCAAATGGCGAATGAAAAGCTCGGCGTGGTAGGTAAGAAGCTCGGGATGACCCAGATCTTCGACGCAGCGGGCGCAGTCCGCGGCGTAACCGTGATCGAGATCACCCCGAACACCATCCTGCAGATCAAGACCACCGCCGGAAAGGATGGCTACAACGCCGTTCAGGTCGGCTGGGGCGAACGCAAGGAATCCCGCGTCACCAAGGCGGAACGTGGGCACTTTGCGAAGGCGGGTGCCGCCAACGCGAAGGTTGTCCGCGAGTTCCGGGTCGATGCGGCCACGGCGGCCGGCCTCGAAGTGGGCAAGCAGCTCACGATCGCTGACTTCTTCACCGAAGGCCAGCGCATCGACGTGCAGGGCGTCAGCAAGGGCCGCGGCTTCGCGGGCGTCATGAAGCGGCACAACTTTTCTGGCTTCCACGCCAGCCACGGCGTGCACGAATACTACCGCCACGGCGGCTCGATCGGCACGCGCCTCACCCCAGGTATGACCATGCAAGGCATGAAAATGCCGGGTCACATGGGCGATGCCAAGCTTACGGTCCAGAACGCCAAGGTCGAGAAGATCGATCTGGAACGGAACCTGCTTTACCTGCGTGGCGGCGTTCCTGGCGCGGATGGCGCGGTCATCTCGCTGCGGCCTGCCGTCAAGGCCTAAGGCTCCAAGCCGACTCGCGGGCGGCGTGGGCTTCGGCCTGCACCGTCCGCGTTCGTTTTGACGAACGGCGTTTCGCCTTGTAGGAAGTGAGCCATGTCCACCGCGCGCCTGCTGTTGCTGCCCCCCTTCCTTGCACTGTTCGCCTGTGCCGGCCTGATTACCCCCGAGCCAGCCGTGGATGACGAGCCGGCTGGCGACACGGGCTCGACGGTTGAACCCGACCCCGGCGTGCACCAAACGGTCAGCTGCGCCGACTACATGGCGTGCCTCGAAAGTGCTGATCCCGACGAGTATGACAACGTGAAGGGCGAGTATTCCGAGGAGGGCTCTTGCTGGGAAACCACGGAGTCCGTGATGCAGCGCTGCGATGACGAATGCGAAGAGGCGCTCAACGAGCTCATCGAGGCCGAGGGGGAGGATGTGTGCGATGGGGCCATCGACACGGGCGGCGACACGGGTTCCAGCGGGGATTGCGTTCTGGATGCCGGGTACTGGCTGTTCCAGTTCTCCTTCCTGGAGGATGGCTGCAACTTCTCTGGGTTGGGGGAGGACTGGTACGCCAACGTCACTTGCGATGGCGCGGACATGTCCTTGGAATTCGACTTCCTCAGCATCGCTCTGTCCTGCGAGGGCAGCGGCAGCAGCTACGCGTGCCTCTACGAGTCCGGCGGGACCCTTCTGGTCGTGGAAGGGACCGTTAGCAACGGCGGGGCGTCGAGCTCTGGCACGCTGATGGTCGAGGGAGAATGCACCACGTTCGCCGAGTTCGACGCCGACAAGCAGTAGCGCCGATCAGTCGACCGCGAGCCGCCGGAGTGTTTCGGCCACCGCGAATGGAGCGCCGGTCGCTTCGCGCACTTGTTCCACGGAGAGATCGGCCGCGATCTCGGTGAGGGTCAGCCCGCCGTCGAAGGTGAACACGCCGTAGTCGGTGATGAGCAGATGAACGCAGCCGACGCCGGTGATCGGCAAGGTGCAAGCGGCCAGGAGCTTCGGCGCGCCCTTGGCGGTGTGTTCCATGGTCACGACCACCCTTCGAGCGCCCGACACCAGGTCCATGGCGCCGCCCATCCCTTTGATCAACTTGCCGGGGATCATCCAGTTGGCGAGGTCCCCGCTCGCGCTGACCTGCATCGCACCGAGGATCGTAAGGTCAATGTGGCCGCCCCGGATCATGCCGAAGCTGTCGGCGCTGCTGAAGAAGCTGGAACCGGCGAGTGCGGTCACAGTCTGCTTGCCGGCGTTGATCAAGTCGGGGTCCACATCCGCATCGAGGGGAAAGGGCCCCATCCCGCACAGCCCGTTTTCGCTGTGCAGCACAATGTCCATCCCGTCGGGGATGAAGTTGGCCACCAGGGTCGGGATGCCGATACCGAGGTTTACATAGAAGCCATCGCGGAGCTCTTCGGCGGCGCGGCGTACGATGCCATCGCGGTTCAGCGGCATGGTTCAAACCCCCTCACGCCCGGCCGCTCGGCGTCCGGGCTCCGGGGGCGGGCTCCGCCGGCTAACCCACTTGCCGCGGGTTGCGCTCCCAGCGGTCGCGCCGCCGGCTCCGCGTGGTCCTGCGGACCACCCCGGGTGGTGCGGCGCTCGATCCGCTTCTCGTAGCTGGGCCCGCGGAGGATCCGCTGAACGTAGATTCCCGGCGTATGAACAGCGTCCGGGTCGATCACGCCGGGCTCCACCAGATCTTCGACTTCGGCGATCGTGACGCGTGCGGCTGTCGCCATCATCGGGTTGAAGTTCCGCGCCGTTTTGTTGTAGACCAGGTTGCCCTGGGTGTCGCCGCGCCAGGCCTTCACGAGTGAGAAGTCGGCGAACAACGATCGCTCCATGACGTACATGCGCCCGTCAAACAGGCGGGTTTCCTTGCCTTCGGCCACCAGCGTGCCAACGCCTGTGGGGGTGAAGAACGCCGGAATGCCTGCGCCGCCAGCCCGAATGCGTTCGGCCAGCGTGCCTTGCGGGCACAGCTCCACTTCAAGCTCTCCGGACAAGTACTGGCGTTCGAACTCCTTGTTTTCTCCGACGTAGCTGGAAATCATCTTCTTGATCTGGCGGGTCTGCAAGAGCGGTCCCAGCCCCCAGTCGTCCACGCCGCAGTTGTTGGAGATGATCGTAAGGCCGGTGGTGCCCCGGTCGCGCAGAGCGAGGATCAGGTTCTCGGGAATGCCGCACAGGCCGAAGCCGCCGGCCATGATCGTCGCACCGTCGGGAATGTCTGCGATGGCAGCGGCCGCCGAAGCGTGGACCTTGTTCATGCTGACCTACTCCATCCGGTAGTTAGGGGCTTCCTTCGTGATGATGACATCGTGCACATGGCTCTCCTTTAGCCCCGCGGCTGTCATCCGCACGAAGCGGGCCCGTTCCTTCATGTCGGGGATGCTCGCGCAGCCGGTGTACCCCATCGCCGCGCGGAGGCCGCCGATCAGCTGGCCCACGGTGTCGGCTACCGGGCCCTTGTGCGGCACGCGGCCCACGATCCCTTCGGGCACGAGCTTGCGGGTGTCCGCTTCCGGGTCCCCTGGATCGTCCTGGAAGTAGCGGTCGGAGCTGCCCGCCTTCATCGCTTCCACGCTCCCCATCCCACGGTAGCTCTTGTAGGACCGCCCCTGGTACAGCATGACTTCGCCTGGCGCCTCGTCCGTGCCTGCGAACAGCGACCCGGCCATCACGACGTCTGCGCCCGCGGCGACCGCCTTGGCGACATCCCCTGAAAACTTCACGCCTCCATCGGCGATGATCGGCACCCCGTGCTTGGCTGCCGCCCGAGCGCATTCCGCGATCGCGGTCAACTGCGGGACCCCCACGCCCGCAACGACGCGTGTGGTGCAGATCGAACCTGGTCCGATGCCGACTTTCACAGCGTGGGCGCCCGCGGCGATGCACGCCTCGGTGGCATCGAAGGTGGCGACGTTCCCGACGATGACCTCAAGATTCGGCCATTCCGTTCGCACCGCCCGAGTGGCGCGCAGGACCCCCTCGCTGTGGCCATGTGCGGTGTCGATCACGATGACATCCACCCCCGCCTCGACCAGCGCGGCGATGCGTTCCTGGCGGTCTCCCCCCACCCCGACCGCTGCCCCGCACCGCAGCCGCCCACGAGCATCCCGCACGGCCAGGGGGTGCCGAATCGTGGCCTCCACATCCTTGAAGGTGATGAGCCCGCAGAGCCGGCGATCGCCGTCGACGACCAGCAACTTTTCGACCCGGTGCTCCTGCATCAGGTCCCGCGCTGTTTCCAGGTCGGTTCCGGGGGGGCATGTGACCAGGCCCTCGTGGGTCATGGCGTTGCGAAGCGGCTGATCCAGGACGCGCTCGTACCGCAGATCGCGGTTCGTGAGGATGCCAACCACGCGATCGCCTTCCACGATCGGGAGGCCGTTGATGCCGTTCTCGCGCATGAGCGTGCGGGCGTGGCGCAGCGGGGCGTCGGGGCCGAGGGTGATCGGGTCGACGATGACGCCGGTCATGGCCTTTTTCACGCGGCGAACCTCAGCGGCCTGCGCCGCCGGACTCATGTTCTTATGGAGGATGCCCATCCCTCCGAGGCGGGCCATGGCGATGGCCATCTCCGCCTGGGTAACGGTGTCCATCGCCGCGCTTAGAATCGGCACGTTCAGGGTTAGATTCTGGGTGAGTCGCGTGCTGACGTTGGCATCGCGAGGCAGGATCGTCGAGTGTCCGGGAAGCAGGAGCACGTCATCGAACGTGAGGGCGAGAGGGGCGTCGGCGAGCAGCATCGGCGGCGAGTATCCTGAAACTGGGGAAGGGGCCGAAAGCCCCGCACGACCGCTGCGAAGCCTTCGCCTAAAGATGCCGACCCGAACATCCGACTTGCTTTGTTGATGAACGCTCCTCCGGCCGCGTACGCTGCTGTCACCCTCCCGGGCACGCCGGTGAGGCTGGTTCTGGAGGGCGGGATGGCCGCGTTTGCAACGTCTATTTTGGAGTCTCGCGAAGGGGAGTTGGTGGTTGCGCCGGTCCGGCCGGCGCACGGAAACCTGATCCTCGAGAGGCTGCTCGGTCCCCTGTGCATCGAGACCGTCGTGGCCGGAGTGCCCCATGTGGCGTTGACCCGCGTGCGGGCGGTGACCGCCGAAGGGGTCATCCTCGACGCGCCTCACTCGCTGGAGCGGGTGCAGCGGCGGCGCTACTGCCGCGTGACGGTCGCAGAAACGGTGGAAGTGTCCTTGGAGACCAACGGCCTGTCGAGGGTGCGCGACTTGCTCGACCTCAGCGCGGGGGGCTGTTCGCTGCGAACAACGCGTGCAGACGCCGGTCTGAGGGTGGGGTCCGTCGTGGATGTCGTGGAGATTCCGCTCCCGGATGGCTCCTTCCTGGTGGCCGCTGCGATCGTGCGTCGCACGGAAACGTCTCCTTGGGATCCAGGAGAGGGAGGTGCTCTTGGACTTGAGTTTCTGGGGGTGACGAACGTGGAGCGCGACCGGCTGGTCGGGGCCGTGCAGGAGTTCGAGCGCGGCGCCCTGCGCGCACGTGCGGGGCGGACTACGGCCGCTGTCGTTGACGTGATCGTTCTGTTACACGATGCAGGAAACTGTGTTCGACTGAAGCCTGGAAAGAACCTTTGTGAGCGCAGTGTCCGTGTGCTCGTGGGGCCCGAAGAGGATGAAATCTGGTGCGGAGCGCTCTTGCCGATGCTTGAGCTTCGCGTCGGGGGTGAGGCGGTGTTGCGCGGACCCGCTTTCGTGGAGGCGGTCATGGACGCGCGCGAAGGGCGGGTCGCCGTGCTGGCGTTCACCGACCTGCGGGCGGAGGGACGAGCGCGGCTGGCCTCGGTGCTGAAACGGGCCAGTCGGGCGCGGCCTAACGGATAACGCCGCCCACGGTGACCCTGTTGCGCCCTGCATTCTTGCTCTCGTAGAGCGCCTTGTCGGCCACTTCGCCGAGCAGCACGGCCAGGCGCGCGGCGTCGACGGGCGTGCCGGTGCCTACGAACGCTGCAACCCCAAAAGAGGCCGTGACCTGCAGGGTACCCGTCGGCGTGGTGACGCTGCCCGCCGCGACAGCTTCGCGCAGCCGTTCGGCAGCCGCCATCGCGGCATGTACGGTCATCCCCGGCAGCACGATAGCGAATTCCTCCCCGCCGATGCGGGCCTTGATGTCGGTGTCCACGCCGGCGGCCCCGAGCGCCTGGGCGGTCATGCGGAGCACCTTGTCGCCGGTGGTGTGCCCATGTGTGTCATTTACAAGCTTGAAACGGTCGAGATCCAGCATTACCAGCGCGATCGGCTTGCTCTCCATCGCGGCGCGCGTGAGCAGCTCCGGGAAAAGCGTGTCGTAGTGCCGACGGCTGTACAAGCCGGTGAGCGGGTCGTAGAACGCCAGTAACGCCAGGGCGGCGT
>CAMBIK010000166.1 GCA_945867435.1 Klebsiella pneumoniae | reverse complement strand
GGGCGAACTGCGTTTGCCCTTCCCGAAGCGCCACCATCGCCGACCGCCAAGGGTCCACGGGCTCATCCGATTCCGGCGGAGGCACCACGTTAAGCAGACCGCGGGGGCCATCCCAGGCCTCGGTTCCTGCCAAAAGCAGGGCCAGGTCGGGGGAAACGATGCCCGCATAAAGTCGTTCGGCGCCCGGCTCGTTCTCGGCCGCGCGCAGGCGGGCCAGCTCCCGTTCCAACGAGGCGCGCGACCCCGAAGGGCCCGACGGGTCGAGCCTGAAGGCATAGAGTACGGCACCGCGGGGCGCCGCCGCACCCTGCAACCACCACGCCTCGGCTTCTGCGGTGTAGAGCGGGATCAGAGTGGCCGCGGCCGCATCCCCGGGGCCATCGCCCAGCACCTGCCGCAAGAAGAACAAAATATCCGCCGCCATCGGGCCCGCAAGCAGACCCTCGGCCGCGACGGGCCGCCCGCCGCCCGCCGCCGCGATGTAGCTGCGACGAAGCTGGTCGATCCGCAGCCGACAATGCTTTACTTCGGCATCGATGGTCTCGGGGTCCGCATAGCGGAGGGGGGCGGTATCGATGCGCCGCTGGTACAGCCGCAACGCGTCGTCGAAAGGGTAGCGCCGCACCTGATTGTCCCTGCCAACGATCTCGACCGGGAACTCTACGCGAAGGGTGTAATCCTTCCTGGAGTAGCGGCTAAGGCGGGGGGTGCGGTCCATACGTCGCTCAGCTGCCAAGATAGCACCGCACCACCATTCCGCCGCCCATACCCGCAAGAACTACGAACGTGCCCCGCTCGGACCTCAGGGCCTCTCGCAGCTGCCACACGCCCGCCTTAGGGGAACCCGAAGGCCACCACCGTGGCACACGCTGGAGATAATCCTCGTACAAGGGACCGATCTGCGCCAGCAACTGAGCTTCCTCCCACCGCACGATCAGGGCGTAGTGGGCCGCGAGAAGCGGAACGACGGCGAGCGCAAGCGGCCACGCCGCCGTTGAAAAACCGGCCCAAAGCAGCAGGTTCCCGACGTACAACGGGTTTCGAAGCCGGGCGTAGGGACCGACATCCACCAGGGCTCCCACAGCGGAATCCAAGGTGCGGCTCCTCCTCCCGATGTAGCCGACAGCCCAGAGGCGCAGCGCTTCCCCTACGAAGAGAAGGAGGAACGCCACGGGTTGCGGCGAAGGCATGGGGACGAGGCAAAGGAGCCCGAGCGGAACCGGCAGCCACCCGCGGTTCCTGAACAACCAGCCACCAAGCACCTACAGGCGGCCATCCGCGACGCGCGCACGCAAGCACTCGTGCACCTTCTCGTAGTCCTCCACCCCGGAGGAAGGCATACCCGATACCAGCTCCGGGTCGGCCGCCAGGGCCGCCGACCAGGACTCGCGCGCGGCATCGCCATCGCCGCAGGCCTGACACGCGATGGCCCGGACCACCTGCAGAGCGGCACGGACATCGCCGCGTTCCGGGTTCAGCTCAAGCCCACGATCGGCCTGTGCACCTGCTTCCGGCCAGTCCTGCCGACGCAGGGAAAGCTCGCCCAGCCTCAAGATGGCAAGCGGCTGGTTGGGCTCGAATGCGAGGCTCTTTTCGTAGTGCTGCGCCGCCTTGTCGGGCATGTTGAGGTGCTGGTCGAGCACCATTGCCTTGGAGAGGTAGGACTCAATCACATCCGACGGCTCATGCGTGTGGTAGATCACGTTGTTGTAGACGTTCAACAAGCTGTTCCAGTCACCTTGTGCCGCCATCACCAAGCCGAGACCTTTCAGCGCATCGATGTCGTTAGAACGCATCTCCAGCGCCTTCGACAGCCGCTTCCGCGCCCGATCCACCTGACCCAGGTGGAACTCGGCGATGCCCAGCCGCGCGTAGGTTCGGGCGAGCGCATCGCTGGCCCCCAAGCCGCCCGTGAGCTGCATCACCTGCTTGAACACCCGTTCTGCCTTGGCCCATTGCTTGGAGGCCAAATACAGCGGCCCCACCGCTTCAAGCGAAGCGAGGTGGGTCGCATTCAAGGTCATCGCCTGTTCGTACCGAACGACGGAATCGTCGACCCGGCCCGCACGCCTCAGCGCCTCTGCGAAGCGGTAGAAGAAGGTGGACCCTTCGATCTGGGCGTCGAAATCGTCGCGGTCGGCGGCGAGTTCGTCGGCTTCAAGCCTCCCGAATAGCACAGCCGCACCCTCGACATCGCCGCTGTCAAACAGGAAATCCCCACGATAGCGAAGTGCGTCTGCCTGATTGGGATCGATGAGGAGCAGCTCGTCGTAGATGGCAGCGGCCCCCGCCTTGTCCTGTAGCGAATCGAGTCGCGTGCGCGCAGCCTTGGCCAGGGCCTCGACCTTTTCCTTCGGTTCCGTCGCGAAGCGGGCACGCCGCACCAGCACATCGGCAAGCCGGGCGTGTTCGCCCCGCGCGCTCAGCAACCGTTCGAAGCCAGACCACGCGGCCGGGTCCGGGAATTCCCCGGTGGTCGCAGCGTCGAAGAAGCGCAGCGCCTCGTCGTCCCGGCGAAGGGACTGGGTGCTCACCTCGGCGAGGCGGCGAAGCAGCCCAGACCGATCGCGACCCGTGAGCTGGGACGCAAGGGTACGACCAACCTCCACAAAGCCCAACCAATCGCCTGCGGCTTCGGTCAGCGCGCAAAGCTGCCCGAGCGCCTCGCGGTCGTGTGGCGCAATGTCGACCACCTTTCGCCAGGCATCGGCCGCCACCAGGGCGTCCTTGATCTGATCCTGCCAGGTGCGTGCGATCTTCGCCAACTGTTCCACGCGATCCCGCCCGGTGGCAATGGCCGCCTGACGAGCAAGTACGCCCACCACGCTCTGCCAATCACCGGCTGCGGCCGCGAGCCGCTCCAAGCCTTCGAGGGCTACGGTGTCTTCCGGAAGATGATCGAGCGCACGCGTGAGCGCGGCACGAGCCCCTTCGGCATCGCCTGCACGCTCGAACACTTCGGCGCGACGACGCTGAAGCCGCGCACGGTCGTGCGGATCGTGAGCCTGGTCGGAGAGCTGGTCTAGGAAGCCGACAGCCAAAAGCTGTTCGCCGCGTGCTCCCGCGACCCTGGCGAGGGTTTCGAGCACTTCCCCATCGTCCGGGCGTTGCGCGTGGAGCGCTTGGTAGAATTCCCAGGCGTCATCGCTATCCGAGAGCTTTTCAGCCAGCAACCAGCGAGCCCGCGCTTCCAGGCGCTCCTTGGCCTTGCCCGTAGCCTCGCCCAATCGCTGCTGAACAAGCTCCAGCAGCCCTCGCCAATCGCCGGCCGTTTCCAGCCCGCGCTCGAGGCGGAGCTTCCAGGGCAGCGACACCGCCGAACCCGCGAGCTGCTCCCTCCACGCTGCCACCGCACCCACGACATCGCCAGCTTCTTCCAAGGCATCGCCGAGCGCGGACTGTGCATCCACATCGAGCATGGCGAACGCGGAACGGATGCCCTCGGCATCCTGACCACGCACCAGTGCGGCGCGCAGCCCATCGAACGCGCGACCGGCTCGGGGATCGGCACGGAAGGCGGTCCACCACCAGGCCAGAGCCCCATCCGCCTCCCCTTCCGCGGAAGCACCGACGGCTTCGCGCAACAAGGCGGCCTCTGTGGCGTGCAAGGCCTTGACCTCGACGTTCGTAGCCGCATCGCTCAGCGCGCCATGGGCGCGGGCGCGCACCGCCGGGTCGCGGCAGGTACGGGTCAGCATCGCTGCCGCCGCCAGATCGCCATCGGCATCCAACGCGGCAGTCAGGACCGCAACGGCCCCTTCGGCATCGCCAAGGGCGTTCTGATGAAGACGAGCTGCATCGACCGTTTTAGCCCACCCCGCCTCGCGCAGCGCTCGCAGCGCTTCCTCTGGGTACCCTGCCGTTTCCGCCACCCGCGCCAAAGCGCCGAACGGACGCCCCGGGATGGAGCTGGCGCTGAGCACCTCCGCGAGTCCACGAAGCAGAACCTCGGAATTCCCCACGTCGGCCGCCAGCTCCGCGGCGCGGGCATAGCACCTGACGCGCTCGCCTTCATCCTTCGTAGCCGCGGCACGCTTCACGAGAATGTCGACCAGGCCGCTGGCATCGCCGTGGGACCAGGCCATCCGCTGGGCAAGCTGACCGGCCCCGAAGTGCGCAGGGTTGTCTCGCAAAACTTCGCGAACAAGCTGGGCGGGATCGGCATCGGGCAGCCGCTGCGCTGCTTCCGCCGCCGCATACAAGCGCCAGTGACGCCGGCCCACGTCTTCACTCATGTCGGCCTGACCGCGCTCCAAGCGGTAGCAGAGGGACCAGTCGCCCTGACGGGCCGCCAGTTCCTTGAGCAACAGCACGGCGGGGAGGAAGCCGGGTGACACATCCAGGCACTTTTGCAGGGTGCTCATGGCCTCCACAAGTTGGTCCGTACGGTCGGCCATCACGCGACCGGCGCGGTAAAAGAGGCTTACCGCCTCGTTGGAATCCCGCGTGGCGGTCGCCGCGCTTCCTAGCACGCGTGCCAATTCCACCCAATCACCCTTCGCTTCCATGGCGCGGGCATACGCGTCGAGGCTGGGGGCGAAATCAGGGACGGAGTTCAGCGCGAGGCGGTACTGTTCAAATCCGCGTGCCTGGTCGTGCAGACGGTACTCGTAGATGGCACCAGCACGGTGGTTCTGAAGAGCCATCGCCGCAGGATCGTCTGCGAGCAACGCTCGCTGTTCGTAGATGGCGGCAAGCTCGGCCCACGCTTCGACCCGACTGTACACCCGTTCCAGCCCTTCGAGGGCCGGCAGGTATCCAGGCGCAAAATCCAGCACACGCTCGTAGTGCTTGCGGGCACCTGCCTGGTCGGCCAGCGGCCCCTCGCAGGTCTCGCCCATCCGGTACAGCACGGTGACCATCAGCGCGGGATCGGTGAGCCTCGCGAGCCGCACCTCGAGGAAGGCGACGAGGTCGGACCAGGCGCCAGTGAGCTGGAGAAGGCGCAAGACCGCTTCCGCCGCCGGGGCCGCAGCGGGATCCTCAGCCGCAACACGGTAGGCCGCGAGCGCATCGGCCGGACGGCCAAGCCGTTCCTCCAACACGTTTCCGAGTCGATACTGGAGGAAGGATCTGGCCTCGGGGCCTGCCAACGCGACCTCTTCCGCCAGGGAATCCCCCAGGGCTTGCCAATGCTCGGCTTCAGCGCACCAAACATGGTATTCGTGGCGAAGATCATGTGCTGCAGGCGATGCGAGCACGGCCGAGCGGAACGAAGCGCCGGCCCCCGCTTCGTCGAGCAGCTGAACGCGCCGGACACGCCCTGAACGGGCGTACCACCACGCCGCATCTTCGTTCAGACCCGCAGCAAGCAGGCGTTCTGCCTCGGCCACATACAGGGCCGCGAGCGCCCCCCATGAACCTGCGACTCGATAGCGCCTTTCAAGGGCCAGGAACGCAGCATTGCTGGTGGGGTCGGTGGCTCGTGCCGCCTCGGTCGCAGCGATGGCGTCTTCAGGGCGAGCGAGCTTCCGTTCGAGCAGGTCTGCCCGCTCCAGGTGAGTGAGCGAAGCGACAACGGCAGGCTGGGCGGCCACCATGCCATCCATGGCCAGAAGCTCCAGTGCGGCGTCCTGGTCGGCCCGGCCCATCTCCCGAAGCACCACGAGCAACCCGGGATCGCTGGGGAAGCGGTCCTGAAGGCGGAGCAGCTCCGCCCGCGCCTGCGATTCCTGACCGAGTTCATCCCGCAATACGCGGGCAGCGACCACCGAGGCTTCAGCGCACAACGAGCCCGACGAATGGGCGGCAACGCCTTCAAACGCGAGACGGGCGGCCTCCCCATCCGATACCGCCAACGCGACGGCGGCCCGTTCACGCCACCACTGCGCGCTCTCGGGCTGAGCGGACCCCGAACCCGAGAGGATGCGGGCGGCGGTTACGAGATCAACCGAACGTGTACGCGCCAAATGGGCCGCTGCACCGGAAAGGAGCGCGCTTGTCACACCCGTCGCCGCCTGAGATGCGGCTTCGAGCTCGGCTACCGCTACGGCCCACGCGGCCCGCGCATCCGCGGGAGGTGCCCAGGCCAGCATGACTGAGGCTGCGGCACTGGAACGCAGAGCGGCAATCGCAATCGGTGCTTCCTCGGCCACGGCGGCCGACACGACCTCGGTTTCCATCGCATCCGCAAGGGTAAAGTCCGGCAAAATCTGCAGGACCGGCAGCGTTTGCTGGGCCTCCTCGGAAGGAAACTCGTCGGACGGAGGAAAAACGACGGGAGGCGGGGGTTCGTCGGCCGGGAGGTCCACTTCCACCACCGCCACTCGCGGCGGGGGGGCAACCCAGGCCATGGCGCGGCGCGGCGCGGGCGGCGTGACGGGGACAGGCGCGGGGTCGGCGGCAGCTTCGACGGCAGCTTCAACGGCGGGAGTGAGACTATCGACCAACGCCTGCGCGGCATCTTCTTCCGCGATAATTTCAGCCTTCGTCTTGCGCTTGTAGACCCGCGTGGCCTGGTCCTGCATCGTGCGGGCGACGCGACGCGCCTCCAATTCAAGCTCGGCCTGCCTCGCTTCATCTTCACGCCGCTTGGCTTCCTCCTCCGCCCGCTTCCCTTCCTCAAGGACACGAGCACGTTCGGCCTTCTTGCCAGCCGCGATCGCGCTCATGCCATCCGAAGCACGGCGGTCCTCCTGGAGCTTCGCTTCCGCCGCGACGCGAGCGCGTTCCTCCTGCTTGGCCTCGGCCTGTGCGGCAGCCGCCTCGGCAGCGAGACGCTTCTCCTCGGCCCTTGCAGCTTCGGCATCGGTCTTCGCCTGCGCCGAAGCGGTCCGCAGCGCATCGGCCGCCAGCGCTTCTTCCGCAGCCCTCGCCTGGGTGGCCGCCAGCTGCTCCGTGAGGAGCCTCAGGTCTTCCTCAGCCTTTGCGGCTGCCTTCTTCCCCTCTTCCAACTCCGATTCGGTCGGTTCAGAGTTGAAGAAGTCGTCCTCAAGGTCTCCGAAACCCTGATCATTCGAGTTCTTACGCGACATTCGGATGCTCCGTTCGGGCGGTGAGAGCACCGACGTAACCGACGACGATGCACCCGTGCTCGCCTTGGGTCAGCTTCTGGTCAGGGTTTGACCGGAAGGGCGGCGAGGATGAACTTGAGGTCCGCATCGTCGAAGTAAAAGCCACCCCCGGCATAGCCGGTGACGTACCCGTACTTGGCACCCATCAAAACGCTGTCCAAGCCGGCCTCAAAATACAGGTGTCGCCAGGGAAGCAGCCTTGCGTTCAGCTGCAGATTCGGCGTGCCATCCAGCACCGGAAAGCTACCGTGCGTGAAGTCGAACAGGTCGGCTCCAAGCACGAGCTTGTCGTTGGCCAGGTAGTAGTCCAGCCCCACGCCCCCGGCGTTGTCCTTGATGCCGAACCGCAGGACCGCGTCATGCCAGCGCTTGGCGAACTGGAAGCTCATCCGGAATCCCGGCTTGACCACCACTTCCTCGTAGCTGGATCCAAAATCCGGAAACATGTGGGTCTCTGAGGAGATTTCCCCAAGCGGATGCCCAGCGAGCTCGAAGAGGTACCAGTGATCTTCGCTCGGCAACAACCGCACGCCCACGCCATTCCGAGAGCCGCCCGCTACCGGATTCTCCGAGAGCCCTTCGAGTGTTGGCTGAGAGCCGAAATAGACGTCGCCCCTGTAGAACACCTCGGTGCGAATGCGCGAGACATCGCTCACGAGCCCGTTCACCTGGTCCAGGGTGTCGTTCACCGAATCGATGGTGCTCGAGTCCTTCAACAGCTTGCCGAGGGTCCCCTCCCCGCGGTCGATTCCGCCCGTGATTGATTCCACATGGGCGAGGCTGGCGTCGAGCTTTTCGGTGGCGGCACGGATGGCCGCAAACTCCGCAGCCACGTCGTCTCCGTTTCGTTCCACGACAGCCTTCAGAATTTCGGAGACATCCCGCAAATTCTGGGCAATTATCGCAATGTTATCGGAGTTGTTGCCTGCGATCGCGTTGAGCTGTTCAGACAGGAGACGAACGTTCTGGATGGTGAGCAGCAGCTCCTGCTTGGTGGTTTCATCCTCGGTGAGGGCGCGGACATTCGAAGTGATGACCTTGATGTCCCCCGCGATGTCATTCACTTGGCGCGTGACCCGTTCCATGTCGGGCGCGAGATCGCCGACAAGCAGGGTATCGCCGCCATGAAGCAGCGTGACGCTGGCGCCCGGAACGATGCGCACGCTCTTGTCGCCCAACAGACCTTCGGACTTCAGCGTGGCAACGCTGTCCTGGGGCAGTTCCACCGAGTCGAGGATGGCCAAGGTGAGGTGTGCGGTGCCGCCGACAAGCTCCAGTCGTTCGACATGCCCCACGATCACGCCCGCGATACGAACGGGAGTCGTGGTAAAAACACCTTCAGCGGTCGGAAAGTCCACAAACACCATGTACGGGTCCCCGGATTCTCCGGGCTTGTCGTCCGCCCGAAGGATGGCCGCGGCGACCACACCGAGCATGACCAGGGTAAGGACACCGACTCGCAGCTCTGTAGAGAATCGGAACATCGGGCCCGGGGATATCATGCAAAGGGGGAAGGGGCTCGCCGCCCCTTCCCCTACCGCACCGGCCACTCGGGTATCCGACCTCCAGCCTGCAACCTGCGGTTTCCGGCTTACGGCGCCCGGCGCGTTAGGTACGCGCCGGGCGGGGTGCTCTCCCCATCCCGCCCAGCCGCCCAGCCGCCGAGACGACCACGGCGGGCCCCAACCACGGCACGCGCCATGGGCCACTCTCCGCGGGTCCGGATTCCGGATAGGCCCGCGGCGTGCTC
>CAMBIK010000165.1 GCA_945867435.1 Klebsiella pneumoniae | reverse complement strand
GTTTCGACCGCAGCGTTCAAGGCGGGGAGATCGAGCACGTTCGCCTGAGAGGGCACGAGAATCCGGCGCAGCTCCGTCGTGGTGGAGGCGGCCGCCAGGTCGGTCGTGGCCACGTCGAACTCGATCGCGACCGCGTTCGCGCCGACCTCGAAGCGAACCTCCTTCACCAGCCCGCTGTGCGGCAGGGGGGGGGCTTCCCCCGGAGCGGCCAGGCGCAAGTCCACGACGCCAAGCCGCTGCCCGGAGGATGTGGACAGCAGGAAAAACAACAGCAGGAACAGCAGCGTGACCACGCCAAGAAGCGTAGGGCGCACATCCGCTTCCTCGGCTTCCCGCTGGCGAAACAGCCTCATCGGCGGCTACCTGCTGCGCGAACGACGGAGCACATGCACCCGTCCCGCTGTGGCCTCGATCGCGGCCAGCAGGCTCCTCGCCCGGGCATCCAGCGCCGAGTGGGCCGCCAGGGCCGGAATGGCCACGAACAACCCGAAGGCGGTGCTGGCCATCGCCGTGCTGCTCCCCTCGGAGAGTCGCGCAGCGCGCTCGGCGGCCGCGACATCACCGAGCGCCCCAAACGCCTGAATCAGGCCGTACACCGTTCCGAAAAGCCCGACCATGGTGGCGATGGATGCGACCGCAGCGAGGTAGGGAATGCGGCGGCGCACGCGCTGTTCGGCATCCACCGCCGCAGCCTGCATCGCATCCCAGCCCAGCTCCGGATCCGACACGGCCAGACCGGCCGCAACGACACATTCCAGCGGGGTTTCACCGAGGGTGGGTGCCTCCCCGGAGTCCAGGGCCACTTTGACCCGCTCCAGGACCGCGGTCGCGCTTACCCGACAGCGCACCAACGTGATCGTGCGTTCGACCACCACCGCCAAGGCGAAGGCCAGAATGCCGAGCAGCGCGTACATGAACATCGCGGCCGGGCCCGAAAAAGCATCGAGGAGATAGCGGAGCATCGAAGGGCCTACTGGGTAACGAAGGCCAGGCACTTCGCCCGGGCTTCGGAGTTCTGGAGCGATTCGCAGATAGCCTGTTCCCGCTGCGGGTCCGTGCGTTTCAGTTCGTTCGCGACGCCGTGGCGGCAGTTGTCGGCGAAGGTGGAAAAACCCCCGCAGCCGAGCAGCGCCGCGTCCACATCGCGCTCGGCGGCACCCCAGCCGACCCCGTGAAAACACAGGCCCTGCCAGGAGGGAGTGGCCTGCAAACACGCGCTGCCCGCCTCACGAACATCACGACGTGCCAGGTACTTGCCGATGCCGTGCCAACAGGTCTTGCGGGTAAGGGCATCCCCTTCCTCTCGAGCGCAGATTGCGACCGCCGCAGGCAGGTTTACGAGGGACATCTCCCCAATCACGTCGTGGCGGCAGAAGGTGCGGAAGGCCTCTGCATCATCGCAACGGGCGATGGCACCCTCCGGGTCGATCTCCGCCAGTGCCAGCCCCACGCCAAAGTGGCATTGACCGCGCCACTTCACGCTCGGGATCTCCCGGCAAATCGCCAGCGCATCGTCACGGTGAGCTGCGGCGATGGTCTCGGCCACGTCGGCCCGACACTCGAAGCGCATCGCCTCTTCCGCCACCCCCAGGCAGTGGCGAAGGGCCTCCTGGGGGTCCGCGCTCGCGATCTGCCGTGCCAGCGCCTGGGTGCAGGTGTCGCGAATCTCAGCCGCCATCGCGGCACATCGTGCTGGGGTCAGGGCCGTGGCCTCCCCTTCGCCGTTGCCGGGCTCCCCCAATCCGGCCGGCTTCGGAGGCATCTGCATGGTCGGGCCAGACTCGACGCTCGCCGTAGCGACTTCAACCTCACCGGCGCGTTCCCCCAGCATCCCTTCGAGGCCGAACCGCACGCCCAGCAGCACCGACAAACAGCAAGCCACGAGCAGGGAAAAGCGAAGGGAGTCCACCCGAGCGAGCTAACGAGTCACGCCCACCGCCGCCGGGGCCTCAATCCACATACCCAAGCTTCCGCATCCATCCCTCGCGTTCCTCGGTGGTGGTCTGGTCGTAGGGCCGTTCATCCAGGGACAACGAGGGCGCGGGGGGGGCCTCGTGAGACGAGCGCCAGAAAAAATACCCGGCCGTCCCTGCTACAAGCAGGCCGAGTCCGGTGAGGAGGAGAGTGCGCACCCCACGAGTTTATCGCAGCCGGGCCCCGCTCGCGATAGGCCGCCCGCTCTCCGTCAGAGGTTCTGTCATGCGCATCCTTCGGCCCGTCCTCGCTGCCGCTCTCCTTGTCGGTGGGGCCGCCCTCACAACGGAGGCCGTGGCGGATGCCCCGGCCCGCGCGGCGATGAGGCTGAAGCTGAAAAACGTTCAGATCGACCTATCGGACTACTCGTTCCCCAGCGGCATCCGGATCATCTTTCAGGAGGACCGTGGCCAACCCGTGGTCTCCCTCACCCAGATGATCGACCACGGCAGCCAGGACGACCCGGAAGGCCGGGAAGGCATCGCGCATCTCATCGAACACCTCTGGTTCCGCTCGGTGCAGCCCGGCGTGGACGGGAAAGACGCCCCGAAGATCATGGACCTCATCAAGCAGATGGGCGCCCAGTTCAACGCGACCACCGCTCCGGACCGCACCAACTACCTCACGGTGGCCCGCTCGGGGCTCCTCCCCACGCTGCTGCGCCTGGAATCGCTCCGGCTCGACGAGGCGGTGCGAAAGGTCACCAACGAAGATGTCCTCGTGGAACGCGAAGTGGTCCGGAACGAGCTGCGTCTTCGCTACGAAAACGGCGGTTCCGCCGCGCTTGGGTACCTCTACGACAAGCTCTGGCCGGTCGGTCACCCCTACCACCACCTCACGATCGGCACCCACGACTCCCTGAACGCGATCACGTTGGCTGACATCCAGAAGTATGTGGATGACTACTACAATCCCAGCGAAGCCACGTTGGTCATCGCCGGTGATTTCGATGTCACCAAGGCCTCGGATTACCTGAACGCCGCCTTCCCCATCGACCAGCTCGCGGCGCCAGACGACCCCACGGGCAAGAACATGCAGCTCGTGCCCGCGCGGGTCCGCATCAGCGGGCCGCCGAAGGAACCGCCACTGCCCAGCCAGCCCATCGAGGTGAAGGGCGAAGTCACGAACTTGCAGGTGTACAACGGCGCAGTCGAGAAGGCCACCATCGTCATCGGCTGGCCGCTCCCCTCGGCGTACACCGAGCAAGACGCGGTCGCGAACGCCGCCGTGCAGCAGCTCGGCATCGCCATCCGCCGGGAGCTGTACCCCGACTGGGAATACCAGAAGGAAGGCAGCTCTGCCGCTGAAAATACGGATATCGGCTGCTTCAACGACGCGGGCCGGTACGGCTCAAGCGCGATCTGCTTCGTCGAGATCGGGGACGAGGATCCCGCACGGATGGTCGAACGCTCGCTCAACGGGATCTACACGCTCTACGACCGGGGCGACAATTACGCCTCGTTCCAGAAGTACGTCTTCAACTACTCCACCCAATCGAACCTGGCGGGCATCTTCCAGTCTGTCGACCAGGTGACCGACCTGTTCGCGGGCCGCACCGCCGCGATCTCCGACTTCGTGCACTTCACCGGCGACCCGATGTACTACTCCCGGCAGCTGGAATGGAACGGCAAGATCACCATCGATCAAGTCCGAGACTTCGCCGGCAAGTACTTCAAGCGCGAGCGGGCCGTGGCCGTCGCGATCCAACCCTATGAGGATGGCGACCTTACGCTCGATGGCAGCGACAGCGCCTACCGCGGCCAAAGCCGTGACCAGAGCATCGTCACCTTGTTCAAGCCCGAGGAAGTTGGCCCGCAGCAGATCAAGGACACCATCGTGGTGCCAGATACCAAGAAGATCGTCCAGGAAACTCTTCCCAACGGCGTGAAGCTCATCATGATGCCGCACACCAACGGCCCGCTGGTTCAGGTTGGCGTCGTGTTCGACGGCGGCCCCGACAGCGTGAACCTGCCGCGGCTCGAATCGACCTTCGGCACGTCGATGTGGAGCACGCCGCACTCGGGCGTAGTCGATCCCTTGGCCATCGCAGGCTACGACGTGGCCGCCTTCGGGAGCCTCGGCTCCTCGTTCACGGTCGCAGCTTCCGCAGCCAACGTGAACGATGCGGCCTATGTGATCCGCTACCGGATGGACGATCTGATCGTCGACACCAACGGTCGAATCGACTGGGTGAAGGGTGGAAAGAGCGACATCTTGGCGTGGATGAAGAAGGCGGAGGAAGCCGCCGGCCCCATCCAGATGCAGCGGCTGTTCCCCGGTCACCCCTTCGCTGAGTTCCTCGACCACAAGGACTGGGATGCGATGGACAAGATGGGCGGGTCTCAGGCCTCCAGTTTCTTGTCCACCATCTTGCGCCCCAAGAACACCACCATCTTCGTCGTCGGCAACATCACGATCGACGACGCACGGGCCGCGGCCAAGACCTATTTCGGCGAATGGACAGGTTGGGGCAAGGAGCCCGCGGGCTGGGAAGCTCCCAAGCGCGAATACGCTCCGGCGCCTCCGCCGCCCGAACGGCAGATTCTCCTCTTCAACAAGGATAATGCCACCCAGACGGACGTTTCCTACCTGTGTCAGTTGGCGCCGATCACCCCCGAAAACGAATGGTCTGCCCAGGTCATGGCCGACGTGGTGAGCGACGGCCTCTGGTTGGCCCTGCGCGAACAGACCGGCGCCTCGTACGGCGCCTACCCCTTCGTGTCCTACCAGCCGGGCGGGGTCGGGTTCTTCGGTCAGGGCGTTCAGGTCCAGAACGACCAGACCGCCTTCGCCGTGAAGGTCTTCCTCGACCAAGGCGAACGGGCCAAGTCGGGCAAGCTCGACGACCGCATCGTCGCCACCCAGAAGTTCGCCAACGCCCAGGCCTATGTGCTGAACCAGGTAAGCACCTCCGCCATGTTCGGGCGCCTCGTCGGCATCCACAACCGGGGCTGGGGAATGGAGTACTTCGACAAGGTGGCCGAGCGCATCGGCAACGTACAGCAGAAGGACTTCCCGCCGTTGCTTGAGCGCTGTGTCGGCCACGAAGTCGTCACCGCCGTCGGTCCGTTGGCGGTCATCCAGCCCCAGTTCGAGAAGCTCGGGCTGAAGGTCGAGGTGGTCGACGTTGACGTGTTCCGCAAGGACTACCGGGCGAAGATGGGCCTGAAGGAAGAGAAGCCCCCGAAGAAGAAGGACGAGAAGAAGTAGCCGGGGCCTACCGCAGTTCGACCAGCTCCACGTCGAAGATGAGCGTAGCGCCAGGGGGGATGACCCCTCCGGCGCCCTTCGCGCCGTAGCCAAGGTTAGGGGGAACGCGGATCTGCCGCTTTTCTCCAACCTTCATGGCCAGCACGGATTCGTCCCACCCCTTGATCACCTTGCCCGCGCCCACCGGGAACGTGAACAGCTTGCCGCGGTCGACCGACGAGTCGAACTTGGTGCCGTTCTCAAGCCACCCAGTGTAGTGCACGCCAACGGTCTGCCCCGGCGCAGGCGAGGGTCCCGCCCCAGCACGCAGGATGGTGTAGTGAATTCCGGAAGGGGAGGTCTGTTCCATCAGGCCCGCCACCACGGTCGGGCGCGTGGTGTCCACCCCTGGGATGGGCGAAGCGTTGGATTGACAGGCGAGAAGCGCAAGGACGAGGGTGAGCATAGGCGCCGCTATCCCCAGTGCCCGCCGCGGGCTACGCTCCAGCCCCGGAGCCTCGATGAACCTCTGGCGCGACCTTGACCTCGGCATCTGGCTCGACTTTGGGGATGCGCCGCCCCAACCCCCCATCGACTTCACGGCCGCGTTCGCTGCGATGAACGCGCTGGAAGCGGGAGCCATCGCCAACGCGGACGAGGGTCGCCAAGTGGGCCACTACTGGCTGCGCACCCCGGAGATCGCGCCGGGGGGCTACGCGGCGGAGATCGTCGCGGCGCGGGAGGCCTGCCGCGCCCTCGCCGCTGCGATCCATGCCGAAGGGGCGATGCGAACGCTGCTGGTGCTGGGCATCGGGGGGTCCGCGCTCGGCCCGCAGCTGGTGGCCGACGCCCTCGGCGAACCCGACGACCGAATGGCGGTGCGCTTCCTCGACAACACTGATCCCGACGGGATCGCACGCGTCCTGGGCGGCCTGGACCTGCGCGAAACGCTCGTGCTCTGCATCTCGAAGAGCGGCACCACGCCCGAGACCCGCAACGCATTGCTGGAAACGAAGGCAGCGTTCGAGCGGGCAGAGATCGCCTTCGCGCCCCAGGCCATCGCGATCTCGGGCGAAGGGAGCAAGCTTTGGAGCGAAGCTGCAGGATGGCGCGCCCGGCTCCCGATGTGGGATTGGGTGGGGGGCCGCACCAGCGTGACCTCCGCGGTGGGCCTGCTTCCCGCGTTCCTCCAGGGCATCGACGTGGACGGGTTGTTGGCCGGGGCGGCGGCCATGGATGCCCTGACCCGGCTGAGCGACCCGGCGGCGAACCCCGCCGCCCGGCTCGCGGCGGCCTGGTTCACACTGTCGGGGGGCGGCCGCAACACCCGGGCGATGGTGATGTTGCCGTACCGGGACCGGCTCGTTTTATTCTCGAAGTACCTGCAACAGCTGGTGATGGAATCGCTCGGGAAGCGCACGAACCGGGCTGGGGCCGAGGTTCGGGTGGGGCTCACCGTGTACGGCAACAAGGGTTCCACCGACCAGCACGCCTATGTGCAGCAGCTGCGCGATGGGCCCGACGACCACTTCGTGACCTTCGTAGCGGTGCTCGACGATGGCTGGTACGGCGCCTGCGATGTGGACCCCGGCATCGATGCCGGCGATACCTTGCAGGGTTTGTACCTGGGAACCCGCCGCGCCCTCGCGGAGTCGGGCCACCCGACTCTCACCCTCACCCTCCACACACTCGATGCCCGCACGCTTGGCGCGTGCATCGCCCTCTACGAACGCGCCGTGGGCTTGTTCGCGGAGCTGGTGAACGTGAACGCCTACGACCAGCCCGGCGTGGAAGCCGGCAAGAAAGCGGCGGGGGCCGTGCTGGCGCTCAAGCCACGCTTGCTGGCCGCGCTGGTCGAAGGACCGGGAACGGTCGGGGACCTGCTCGCCCGAATCGGGGTGACCGAGGCGGCCGCCGTGACGGCCGCGCACAGCCTCCTGTGGCGACTTTCCATCAACGAGCGCGGGGTGCGGGTGATGGCGGGGGCGACGGGGGCCGAAGACAGGTTTGCGGTGGCTTGAGGGGCGTCGCCGCGGAGGGGGCGATGGACAGGCTACCGCAGCTTCCGCAGTCTTGCTTCGAACGGCTGAGCGTTGCTGATGGCCGCTACATTGCTTATCGTGACGTTGTGTTTCGCTTTTTGCTTTGAGGTCGCCCATGCCTGTCCGCTCCTACTTGTTCCCCGCGTTCTCGCTCACGATGCTGGCCGGCTGCCCCCAGGAAAGCAAGCTCTCGGTGTACAACGCCGAGCCCAAAGCCGAGATCACCTCCCCTGCCGATGGCGCGGCGGTGCTCTCGGGCACCGTACTCTCGCTCCGCGGCGCCGCCAGCGATGACAACGATGCGGCCTCCGACCTGTCGGCACGCTGGTTCGTGAACGACGCCGAGGCCTGCGCGGCGGCCACCCCGGCGGCGGATGGCACCACGCTGTGCGAGGCGACCGTACCCGAGGGCGATACCGTGGTGATCCGCCTTGAGGTGGTGGACCCCAAGGGAGAGGCCGCCACCGACACGGTCACGCTCTCGGTGATCACCAACGCCGCGCCGGTCGCGACCATCGAAAGCCCCCTTACGGATGGCGTGTACTACTCGGACCAGCTGATCACCTTCCGCGGCGCGGTGGTGGATGCGGAAGATGGCCCCGCCACGCTCACGGCCTTCTGGGAAGATGGCGCCACACGCCTCGACTTGGTAGACAGCACGGTCACGGCGAGCGGAGAAGTGCTCGGCTACAGCACGCTTTCCGAAGGTGCTCACGCGCTGGAGCTGCACGTGGTGGACTCGGCCGGGGGAGAGGGCATCGCGACGGTGCTCATCGATGTCGGTGCCCCAAACTCGGCTCCGGATTGCGCGATCACGGCCCCGGCGGATGGCACGGCGGATGGCGAAGGCGTGACCGTCATCTTCCGCGGCTCGGTGTCCGACGCCGACATCCCCTCCGACCAGCTTCAGGCCACCTGGACGAGCGACAAAGACGGCGTTCTCGGCACCAGCCTGCCCACCAGCGGCGGCAGCATCACCTTTCCGTACGATGCCTTGTCCACCAACACCCATGTCGTGACCCTGCAAGTGGCTGACGAGGTCGGCGCCACCTGCACGGCCGAGATCCTGTACACGGTCGGTTCTCCGCCCACGATCGACCTGGACGCGCCTGCGATCGACGAGGTCGTGAACGAAGGCGACAACCTCACGTTCACGGCCACGGTCGCCGACAACGAGGACAGCGCCGCGAACCTGTGGTTGACGTGGGAGAGCGACGTGGACGGTGTGTTCTACGAAGGGCCGCCGGACAGTTCTGGGGTGGCGCTGTTCTTCGACTCGGGCCTATCCCTGGGGTCGCACGCGTTCACGGTCACCGTCCTCGACACGGATGGTCTTTACGCCATCGCGATCGGTTCGTTCAGGGTGAACGGGTTGCCAACCGCGCCCGTGGTCTCGATCACGCCGGCCGATCCCGACACCGACGACGATCTGAGGGTGAACCTCGATGTCCCCTCCGTCGATCCCGACGGCGACCCGCTGACAACCACCTACACCTGGTCGTTGGATGGCGTCGTGAGCGGCGCATCCACGACGAGCACCCTGGACGCGGCATCGACCACCCGCGGCGACACCTGGTCGGTCGA
>CAMBIK010000164.1 GCA_945867435.1 Klebsiella pneumoniae | reverse complement strand
CTCTTGATCGTGGTCGTGCTCGGCGTGTCCGTGGCGGAGCTCGCCTTCTTCGATATCACCGGTGGAAGGGCCGATCTCGACACCGTGGTGTTCGGACTGGCGGACTTTGCTCGCGTCTGGCCGGTTGCGGCGAGCGAACTCGGGTCCTCGCACTACCTGGGTGCTGCGGCCGGAATCGCGGTCACGTTGATCCCCGTCTTCTGGAGGCCCAAGCGCCCTGGGAAAGCCTGGTGGTCGCGGATGTTCGTGCTGGCACTGATCCCGGCCATCTACAACGAAACGCAGGGTCGGGTGCGGCCTTCCAAGGAGTTGAAGCAACTCCAAAAAACCTTTGCGGAAGCCTTGTTCTGGGAGGCGATGGACCGAAGGCAGGACGTGTTCACTGCACCGGACCCTGCCGACCTCGTCGCGGTGACCGTCGGCCCCGCCAAGACGCCCGTAAACGTGGTGCTGGTTTTGCTGGAGAGCGTGGGTGCGAATCGCACCTCCCTCTCCGATCCCGAACTGAAGACAACGCCAAATCTGCTCCGGCTGTCACAAGAAGGACTGAGCGCAGACCACATGTTCGCCGTGGTTACGCACACCACCAAGGCGCTCATCTCGACGCTCTGCGGGGACTGGCCGAACCTGGTGGGCGATGCGCGGGAGGCGCGTCCAGGTGGCCTTCCCGGTCGGTGCCTCCCGGAGTTGCTTGCCGGCCAGGGATACCGAACGGGGTTTTTCCAGCCCGCTCGCGAGGACTTTGAAGATCGCGTGGACCTCGTTCACCAGATGGGCTTCGATACCTTCCGGCATCGCGACACCCTTGCCCAGCCGATTTGGGAGAAGAACAACTACTTCGGCATCGACGACCGTTCCATGCTCAGCCCCGGGTTGGCCTGGTCGGAAGAAGAGCCGGGACGACCCTTCTTTGCCACCTATCTCACGCTGGCATCGCATCATAATTACGCGGTACCTACCCACGTGCAACTCCTGGACTTCCCCTCGGCCACGGGTCGGGTGGAAAAGTACCTCAACTCGGTTCGCTATGTGGACGACTTCCTGGGTCGTTTGGTGAAGGCGTACGAAGAACGTGGCCTTGCCGACAACACCGTATTTGTCATTCTCGGCGATCATGGCGAAGGATTTGGCGAACACGGCCGGTACCAGCACGACCTCACGATCTACGACGAGGGGCTGCGAGTCCCTTTCGTTATCTGGGGCAAGCCGCTCGCGGGCCGTACGGGGTTGATCGAGGGAAATCGCCAACAGATCGATATATTGCCCACGGTGCTCGACCTCGTCGGCGCGCCGGTCACTTCAGGCCAGCCGCGGGGGTCCAGCGTCTTGGCGCCGGCACCGGAAGGGCGGGTCTTGTTTCACTCCTGCTGGCGTGCGCACAGATGCATTGCGCGTCGGGAGGGTTCTGACGCCTTCATCGACCATTACGGGGAGCCGGCCGCGCAGCGCTACGACACCGTGGCCGACCCCGTCCAGAAGGCTCCCAAGCGTATGTCGGCCGACGAGAGGACGGCTCTGACCACCGAAACTCGCGCATGGTACGGAAGGGTGCGTGGGCGGTATGATGCCCGTCGGGCGCAGGTCATCGAGACCTTCCAGCGACCAGACTCGGATCCTGCGATCGCGACATGGGGAGGGGTGCTCTCCTTGTTGGGTTGCGATGTTGAAAACGGCGATGTCATCCCCGCGGAGTCCGTGTGGGTGAAGTGCCGTTGGCGCCCTGAGAAGCCGCTCACGGAATCGTGGACACTCGTCGCTGAGATGGTGGCACAGGGCCGGATGGGCCGCGAGCTGTGGACGCCCCTGATGGGGGTGGTCAAGATGTGGAATTGGCGGCCGGGATGGTCTATCGACGATACCTTTAGGGTCGCGGTTCCGCAGTACACCCGACCGGGAGACGCCGTGATTTCGGTGGGGTGGCAGCGGCTCGGTGGCAGCGCGGTCACGACCGACGATGGCCGGGAGCGGGTGGATGTGGGCGTGGCCCTCATCGACAAGCGCCCCCCCCCGGATCCCGCCGGCTTGGAAGGCTTCACCTTCCTCACGCCGATGGTGGATTCGCCAGAATGGAGCCTTCCCCCGCTTAACCAGGAACCGGCGGAACCTGATGCCGCGCCGCCAGATGACCTAGAGCCGGACCTGCCGGCGGAAGGCGAACCTGTCCCCCCCGAGACGCATAAAGCGGCCCCACCTTAGCGGAGCGTAGGTTATCTGCGTGTAAACCCTCCACGACGAGGCATCCGAACCATGCTGTTTTTCCTCACCCATGTCGCGTTTGCCGTGGATGCCGACCCCTATGACCCGGCGGGCTCCAACCTGGATGCACAGGGGGGCTTGCAGGTTGAGTCTCCCAAGATCGGAACGCCAGGAGCCTTCTACGCGGGCGCGCACATCGTGTATGCCCACAATCCGGTGGTGGTGGGCAGCGGTGACGACATGGAGAGCTTCGTAAGCGACCAGTTTGGCCTTCGCCTGGGCGGCGGCTACACGTTGGGGCGCTGGGTTCGCTTCGACATCGACATTCCGATGTACCCGGTGATCGCGGCTCCCGGCGCGAACTACGAGGGCGGCGCGTTCGGTGACATTCGGATCGGCGGCCTTCTTCCAGTGCTCCGAGAGGAGGATTCCCCGGTGGGGCTCTCGTTCAAGCCTTTCTTCGCGCTTCCCACGGCATCCGAGGAAGGTTTGGTCGGGGCGGGTGGATTCTCCGCTGGCGTGCTCGCCATCGCAGAACGGAAGCTGGGCGACAACCTGGTTGCCAGCGCCAACCTCGGTACCACGCTGGCGCCCGCCAGTACCCTGGGTGCCTACGATTTTGGCAGCACCTTCAATCTCGGCCTTGGCCTCGGCTATCTCTACACCGAGCAGCTGCGTTTCGGCGCGGAGATCAACGGCGACTTCGGGTTGGCGGAGGGGGAAGGGGCCTACAACAAGAACCCGGTCGAGCTGGATGTCTACGGCACCTATTCCCACGAGTCCGGGGTGCTGGGCACGTTGGGTTTCGGCACGGGGCTCGTGGCCGGGGTCGGCGCTCCCGACGTCAGGCTTGTGCTCGCAGCGGGCTACCGCAAGGGTGCGCCTCCGGACAAGGACAAAGACGGCGTGGAAGACAAGCTGGACGCATGTAAAGAGCGCCCGGAAGACATCGATAACTACAAGGATGCCGATGGCTGTCCCGACCCCGACAACGACGGGGATGGGATCCTCGATGAATCCGACAAGTGTACCGAGACCCCGGAAGACACCGATGGCTTCGAGGACCGCGACGGCTGTCCCGAGACCGACAACGACAAGGACGGGCTCGCCGATGGCGAAGACAACTGCCCGACCGAGTTCGGCCCGGAAGCAACCGTCGGTTGCCCGGACAAGGATGCGGACCGCGTGGCGGACCGCGACGACATGTGTCCCACTGTGGCCGGCCCGGCCAAGAGCTCAGGTTGCCCCGACCAGGATCAAGATCTGGTGATCGACGTGAAGGACAAATGTCCGACCGAACCGCGGGACCCCAGAGAAGATCCTGCGCGTTCCGACGGCTGTCCGCACCGCGTGATTGTCACGGCGCAGCGCATCGAACTGAACGAGACCATCTTCTTCGATACGGGGAAAACGTCGATCCAGAAGCAGAGCTACGGTCTGCTTGATGAGATTGCAACGGTCATCCTGAAGAACCCCCAGATCAAGCTGATCGAGGTCGGCGGGCACACGGATTCCGACGGGGACGACAAGAAGAACCTGGTCCTCTCTCAAGGCCGCGCGGAAGCGGTGGCCGTTTACCTGGCCGGCAAGGGCGTGGATCGCGCACGGTTGACCGCTGTCGGCTTCGGTGAAGGCCGACCGCTCGACACCAACCAGACCACGGTCGGCAAGGCGAAGAACCGCCGCGTGGAGCTGGTGATTAAATAGCGCGTTCGATCGGCGGGTTGTTTCGGTAGGGTCGGTACAGAGGGTCGCCCACCCAGACCATCATCCAATAGGCGATGACCGTGCTTTCGTACGCTGCTTCTCCGAAATTGGCTCCTTGGAGCAGATTTCGGTAGAACTGGTCGTACTCGGGCATGCCTGCCACATAGGGCTCGTTCACGGCACCGAAGGTGGCGGTGATGCCATCCAGCAGTGCGGAACCTGACCATGTGCCGGGATTCCGGATGTCGCAGGCGGAGCAGGAGTCGAGGTGGGCGCCGATGGCACCCGTAGTCCAGGTAAAACAGTCGTTGTAGTTGTAATAGCTGTACCAGCCGGCGTAATACAGGGCGTCTGGACACTCGGTGGGGGCCGGCGCAGTGCCAAACTCTTCGCCGTTGCCATCCCAGACCACGTCGTAGAGGCCGACTTCCTCGAACACGTTGCGCGTTCCCCACATGTTCCATTCGCCCCATTCGTAGGAGCCGAAAGGGGTGTAGGCCGCCGGCGGCGTGTCCCCTCGATTGCCGTCTACATACACGATGCCATCGAGCGTTCCCGCGGCCGCGGCAACCTCGGCGAGGCGGGTGCGTTCGATGAGGGCGATCGCGGCGTCGGCCGATGCGCCGTCGATGCGGGCGACCAGCCAGACATCCATGCGGCCGCGCATCCGGCCAATGTCCTTGTAGTCCTTGTAGACACCATCCACGCTATCACCCTGGATATAGGCAGGGTTCTCGGTAATTTCGGTGATGTTGACACTGGCGAGACCGCCGAAGAGCAGGGCATCGAGGCTGATCGTGGCGGCACCGCCCGAGGCCAGGTCGGCCACGCGGTCGGACACCTTGTACGGAACCCCCCAAACGGGCACGATGTACTCGGTCCAGGGGGCGGCACACGCGAAGACACTGGCCACAAAGGCTGGGTAGTCCGCGCCCGCCAGGGTGGAGTCGGTGGTGGAGGATACGGGACACAGGCGGTCCTCCGGGACGCTGCGGAGCTCGGAGTAGGCGCGGGCGACCGCTTCCGAACCCTCGGCCTCGGGGTTGTAGACCACCACGACGCGGTCCCCTTCGGGCCAGTCTACGGCGACCACACTGACGTCCACGCGGTCGCAAGTGCTTACGCTGATCTCGATCTCTTCGGCTTGAAGTACGGCCACGGTGGTGGGGATGGTGAAGGTGCCATCCTCGTTGGCGGCACCGAGGTCGCCCTCGGGGCCTTGCACCGTGATCGTCGTGGCCTCGGGCGTGCCGACCACGGTGGCTGTGATGGTGAGAACGCCCCCCGGAACCGCAGATCCGGTGACGGTGACTGCTTCCAGCGTGCAGTCGTCGGTGCTCGGCTCCGCGCTCTCCGGCTCCGCCGTCTCGTCGTCAGGAACTTCTGCGGTCGAGTCGGTCGCATAGCAAGCCGAGAGCCCAGTGAGGCTCAACACCAAACCCAGCATATCAACCTCCGAGGTAGGCTTCGCGGATGGATGGATCCGCGAGGAGTTCGGCCGCGGGCGCGTGCTTCAGGATGGTGCCGGTCTCCAGGACATAGCCATGATGGGCGACCTTGAGCGCGAGGTGAGCGTTCTGCTCCACCAGCAGCACGGTTGTACCTTCAGCGTTGATCGCCCGGATTGTCTCAAAGATCCCGGCTACGATCACCGGGGCCAGCCCCAGCGAAGGCTCATCGAGCAGCAGCACCCGCGGCCGCGCCATCATTGCGCGAGCGATGGCCAGCATTTGCTGCTCCCCGCCGGAAAGGGTGCCTGCCCGCTGCCCGAGGCGTTCTCCCAGGCGAGGCCATAGGTGGAGCACATGATCAAAATCGGCCTTTATCGCCGCCGTATCTGAGCGGCTGAACGCGCCGAGATTGAGGTTTTCGCGCACCGTGAGCTGCGGGAAAACCTGGCGGCCTTCGGGGGACTGACTGATGCCCGCCCGGACGATGAGGTGCGGCTCCATCCGGGCGATCGGTTGCCCATCCAGTTCAATGGTCCCGCTCGTCGGCTTCAGCAGGCCGCTGATGGTCCGCAAAAGGGTGGTCTTGCCGGCACCGTTGGCGCCGAGGAGGGTGGTCACCTGCCCACGTTCCGCCCGCAGGCTTACGCCTCGGAGGGCGTGAATCTGCCCATAGAACACGTTCAGGTCTCGGATCACCAACGTTGCGCTCATGCCTCGGCCTCCGCGCCCAGGTAGGCTTCGATCACCAGCTTGTCGCTCCGGATTTCGCTTGGTGTCCCCTCCGCGATCTTGGCACCGTGGTCCAGCACCGTAATGCGTTCGCAGATGCCCATGACAACGGGCATGTGGTGTTCGATCAAGAGGATGGTGACGCCGAAGGTGTCCCGGGTCCATCGGATGAGGTGCATGAGATCATCCGCCTCGGAAGGGTTCATCCCGGCGGCGGGTTCATCCAGCAGCAGCAGCTTGGGGCGCGTGGCGAGCGCCCGGGCGATCTCCAGCCGCCTGCGCTGGCCGTAGGGAAGGTCCTCCGCGCCTAAACCCGCGCTGGCCAGGAGGCCGAATGTGTCGAGCAGCTCGAGAGCGGCCTGGGTACACGCGGCCTCTTCCCTGAGGTGCCGCGGCATTCGCAGCGCGGACTCGAGGATCGTGGTTCGCTGATGACGCGACATGGCCACCTTCACGTTCTCCAGCACGGTCAAGCCCGCGAACAGCCGGATGTTCTGAAAGGTGCGCGCGATGCCCGCTTCCGCGACCCGCACCGGACCCGCACCCACGATCGATGTGCCGGAGAGTCGGATATCGCCTTCCGTAGGCGGGTAGATGCCGGTGATCAGGTTGAAAACCGTGGTTTTTCCGGCTCCGTTGGGGCCGATGAGGCCCACCAGCGCACCCTCGGGAATTGACAGGTCCAGGTCGGCCACGGCGCGTAGGCCTCCGAAGCGGATCCCCGCCTTCTCCAACTGCAAGAGCATCGGTGCCTTGTATCATGACGACCGGCACCGACCGGGCTACCGGGCGGCCCATGCGCTCCTGGGTCCGCGCGGGAATCGTTTGTGTGGCGTTCGCCGCGACGGCTGCCGGGGTGTGGGCTGCCTACAACGCCGCCTACGTTCGTGGGTACCTGCCGCCGCTCCCCATCGGGAGGGACGGCGTGATCTTCATCGTGACCGACAATGTGCGCGCCGATCACACGGGTCTCTGCGGCTACGACCGACCCACCACCCCCACTTTGTCGGCGTTGTCTGTGGCGCCGGGTGCCCATCACACCTGTCGCGCCTACGCTCCGGGCAGCTGGACTCTCCCCAGCCACGCCTCGTTCTTCACCGGTCTGTCGGTGATCGAGCATGGCGCCCACGAGTACGACGGAACCGTGGAAGACCCGGCCGGCACGGGTATTCTCGCCAAGTTGCTGCCCCCCGAGACGGAAACGCTGGCGGAGACCATGGCCCAACGGGGGTACCAGACGGTGCTGATGGCCGGCAATCCCGTCGTGAGTCGAAAGATGGGCTTGGGGCAGGGCTACCAGCATGTGCGGACGGCGAAGAAGTTCGGGGACCTGGACGCGGAGACCCTGGACGGGAAGCTTCGGACGCTGTTGCGGGAGCAGCTCAATCCCGCGGGTGGTCCGCTTTTTCTTACGGTGAACCTCGCGGATGCTCATCGGCCTTGGGTCGCGGTGCCCGCCGATCATCCGTTCATCCCCCCCCGCTCGCGGCTGCAGTTCAACAACGAGGACCACGACGGAAAGTGGCGGTCATTCCTGGAAGGACGCATGTCTGAGCGCCGGAAGGAGGCCTTTCTCAATCACGTCACGGATGTCTACGACTACGGAGTCGAGCGCGCGGACACCGGGGTGCGCAGGGTGCTGGCGGCGGTGCGCGAATCTGGCTGGTGCCGCGAGCGGTGCCGGGTGGTGATCACCTCGGACCACGGGGAGTTCCTCGGCGAGCACGGCTTGATCGACCATGGCTTCTATTCTTGGGAAGAGAATGCCAACGTTTTCCTGCTCACGTTGGGAATCGAAGGAGTAGCACTTCCGGAGCCCCTCTCAGCCACCGCGGCGTTCTGGCTGGTGCGGGATGGGGCGCTGCCTGCCTCCCTGCCCGCCGTGGAGCAGTTCGCGTGGCCGCATGTGCGCCGCCGCCTCCACTCGAGCGGCTTGGCCTTTGCCTCCACATCCGTGGCCCATTGGTCAGGTTGGACCAAGCAGATGTGGATGGACGGGGTCTATTCTCGCTTCGACCTGCGTGAGGATCCTTCGGAGAGCCTGTCCCTGCCCGGGGAGGCCGATGCCGCCTTCGCTGCGCTGCTCCCCACGCTCAACGACCACCGACTGCTCGACGGAAAGGGCGAAGACAGCGTGATCGAGGCCCTGAAGGCGGCCGGGTACATGGAGTAGCCGGGCCTACGGTATCCGTGGCGTTGCTGGCCGTAACTTTCGGTAGGCGGCCACGATCACATCCGATAGCTCCCGCCCTCCAAGCAAGCCCTTCGGCCGCAGAATCATCATTCCGATGAGCAGCAAGGCGTAGAGCATCATTCGGTAGGCGGCGAACCCGCGCAGGACTTCGGGGAGTAGCATGAGCACCGAGGCCGAGAGCACGGGGCCGCTCAGGCTGCCGATGCCTCCCAGCACCACCATGGCCAGCAGTTCGATGCTGGCTTTTGTCTCAAACTGTCCTGGGTATACGCTTCCCATATTGAAAGCAAGCAAAGCACCGCTCACGCCGGCCAGGAACGCTCCGATCACGAACGCGGCGACCTTCACCTGGGTCGTGTTGATCCCGAGCGAGCGCGTCGCGATCTCATTGTCCCTGACCGCGGCGAAGGTGCGGCCGTGCCGGCTGCGCAGAACGTTGCGAAGGAACACCAATCCAAGGAGTAGCCAGGTGAAGCACCAGCCGAAGTTGGATTTCAACGGCACCCACCAGTACACCAGTTCGCCCCACGCGCCCGCTTCGCCGGGTCG
>CAMBIK010000163.1 GCA_945867435.1 Klebsiella pneumoniae | reverse complement strand
GAATCCTGGATCGAGTTCCATTTCGCCAGCCGTAGCCTGCAACAAGAGCAGGGACTGCGCCACGGCATCCCCCTTTTGATTCGCGGCCGACGCTTCGCCAGCTTGCAGCTGATGGAAAGCCTGGCGCTTGAGCACCGGGAATTCCAGTTCCTCCGCGCCCTTGGTGAAATCCGCACCATCCTTCTTGCCGGGGAAGCCGGTTGTCTTGGGCGTATCCTTGCTCATGAGCTCACCTCGTTGGCGGCCGCGTACGGGGTGGTTCCCGGGCGCGAGCGCTGAATGGTCCACCGACGGAAGATTCGTTCGATGCTGCCATCGGCATCGTTGGCCAGCAGCTCGTAAAGGTACTTCTGCACACCATAAAATTCCTGGCACTTCCGCGACAGCGGGCGCTGCCCGAAGATGTCCCCGTCGAACATGTAGTTGTGCAGCGGTTGCACGCCGCAAGTCGCCTTGTACACGCAACTATGGCATGCAGGAAGCGCGTCCTGAATCGAAGCCACCGCCAGCGCCTTCACGGTCGGGTGCCGAAGCACCTCCTGGAAGCTGGACGAATCCACATGGCCGAGCTTGAAGAAGTCGTTCCCCATGTGGGCGGCCATGCGGCCCTCATCGTCGGTGTAGATGGCCCCATCGAAATTGTAGGCCAACTGCGCGCTGCCCGAACCGCACGGCGACCGGCAGTCGCTGTAATTCGGGTCGTCGGGGGTCAGCATCTTGGTCAGGAACAACGCTGCGAGTCGCTCCTGAACAAACGTGCCCTGCCGGTTTAGCTGGATCACATAATCAAGGGTGGACCGATAGAAGGCGAGAAACTCTTCCATCGTGTAGCCGATCTGCTTCCAGGTGTTCACCGCGAAGCCGAAGGGATTCAAAGGACGGATGTGAACGCTGCGAATGCCGCGCCCCACGTATTCGTCGACGATGTCCTTTCCACGGGTGAGCGAGGCTCGCGTCGTGGTCATCAACGCATCCACGTGGAACAAGTCCGGGTCGAAGCCGCGACGCACCCATTCCGCGTTGATCTTGTCCATCCAGCCGGTCACACTGGCGTAGGAGCTGGTTTTTCCGGTCCAACCCCGGTTGTGGTCGTGAAGGTCGGCCGGGCCATCCAAGGACGTGCAGATCATCACGCCCTTATCGAGGAGATAGTTCATCTTCTCGTCGTCCATCAGCGTGAGGTTGCTGACGAGAGAGAGGAGAAGTTCCTTCTTCTCGTAGCGGTTCTTTTCCAGCGCGTAGTCGCACACGAAGCGGATCACCGGGAAGTTCGCCGTGGGCTCGCCACCCTGGAACTCGAAGCTCAACACCGGGGTGGGGGAGCGGAACACGAAATCCACCACCTTCTGGGCGGTTTCCAGCGACATGTCCGTATCCACACGGTCCATGTCGGTGCGGCTGGCGTGGCAGTAGCGGCACGCATGGTTGCAGCGCAGCGTCGTGACCACCGCATGCAGGTGCGGACCGTGTTCCAGGAAGGCCTTCTTGCGACGCACCTTCGCGGCGAGTCCCTCAATGTCCAGATCATCCTTAAAGAAGTACCGCTTTCGCAAAGGCTCGTAGAGCGGATCTTCCCGGCCGATCTGACCCGACAAGAACCGCCGGAAGTCGTCGGGAGAAAGGAACTGGTGTTCGCCGACATCGTTGGTGAGCAGCACGCGGCCATCCACCACGCCGTAGCGGAAATACCCGACCTTCGATGCATCGAACGCCCGAGGATCCACCACGAGGTCGGTGTTCATCATTCGTTCATTCCTTTGCGCGACAAAATGGTCTCGAACAGCGCGTGATTCGCCAACTCATCGCCCAGACGTTCCCGAATGCTCTCGCGAGTGGGATGGGCAGTCACGAGCCAATCGGAATCCGATTCGGCAACTTGGATCGTACCGAGCGCTGCGAAGCGTTCGACCGCACGCGCGACCGCGGCCCCATCGTAGAGCGACTTGTGGAAGCGCAACTCGAGCGGTCCACCCATGTCAGGGGGTTTCCCATGGCACGGGAATGTCGAGGTCATCGCTGGCCATCTCTTCCGCGTCGAGCTCCGCGAGCAGCCGGTCGATGGTGGAAGGGCCATCGGCTGCAAACAGCGCCTTCGCCATGATGAGCTCACGCAGGCGGCCGTTGGATTCTCCGACCTGCTTCCGAAGCGCCTGATTCAGCAATTCACTTGAAAAGTAGCCGATCAAGGCCAGCAGTTCATCTTCGGTGGTGGCAGCCCGAGTGCGGAGCACGACTTGAACCCGCGCATCCCCCACCCGATCCAGGAAAACGTAGCAGCGGTCCAGGAAAAGGTAGCTCGCCCCCATGATCACATCGAGCCCGTAGATCGATTCATCGACCTCGAAACGGACGCGACGGTCGTCCACCTCGGCGGAAAGCGCGTTCTCGTTCATGCGGCCGGTGCTCCCGGGGACAAGCGGGCGGAGGCGGCGGACATCGAAGCCGCGTGAGTCCACACGCGCTCGGCGTGCGGCGCGAGCTTGGCCAACTGATCCACATCCACGCTTTCGTTTTCCGCCGCGACGGCGGCAAGGCGCCGAGCCACTCGCCCCAGCGATTCCTTCATCGGCGAGCGGCCATCCCCCCCATCCATGACGATGAAGTCGAGGAGGTTCGTGTGCGCGGGGCCGCGAGCGGCGCCCTCCCGCAAGCAAACATCCACTCGCGCCACCGAGCCATCGGTGTGCACCAGGTTGAGCGTGATCGCGCCCTCAAACGGCGGAAATACCCGTTCCAACCGCCATCCGAGCCCAAGATCCGCACCGGGGCCGAGCGGGTGGAACAAGAACGCGGGATGCAACGCACCCGCCGCAAAGGCCGACATCGGTGCCGCGGCCAGCGCAGCACCGAACACGGCAAACCTCAAGAACTCACGGCGACTGTCCATGGGCAGACTCCCCAACGTCGGACAATATCGCGGAACGGGGGTCGGCGGACAAAAATCCGGTGTCCGCCACCACACCTCCGCTCAGCGCCCTCGGCGACGGCTGGGTTAGGCGGGGCGCGATGGCCGACGTTCTCGTTCTCGGCACCGGATTAGCCGGACTTTTCTACGCCTTGCGCGCAGCACGCCACGGGTCGGTACGACTCGTTAGCAAGACCGTTCGGACCGAGTCAAATACCGCCTACGCCCAAGGGGGAATCGCGGCCGTGTGGGACCCCGACGACTCCGCCGAGGCGCACATTCGGGACACCCTTGTCGCAGGTGCCGGTCTGTGCCAAAGCGAGGCCGTGGAACAGACGGTGCGGGAGGGTCCTGACCGCATTCGCGAGCTCATCGAGCTCGGGGTGCACTTCTCCCAGCGTGAGGGAAACTACAGCCTGCACCGCGAGGGTGGCCACAGCGCACGGCGCATCCTGCACGCGGATGACCTGACTGGGGCCGAGTTGGTCCGCGCGCTCCTGGCGGCCATCGCCGAGGAGCCCAATATCGAACTGGTGGAAGGCCTGATCGCGGTGGACCTCATCACCGAGAACACCATCGCACGAAGGCGCGGGCTGGCCCCAACGGTCCCAGACCGGGTGCTGGGGGCCTACCTGCTCGACGTGAGCACGGGGCGCGTGTCGGTCGAGGCGGCCCGCGTGGTCGCGCTTTGCACGGGTGGGGCCGGCAAGGTCTATTTGTACACATCGAATCCCGACATCGCCAGCGGTGACGGCATCGCGATGGCATGGCGGGCGGGCGCGACGATCAGCAACATGGAGTTCGTGCAATTCCACCCGACGGTGCTCTACCATCCGCACGCCAAGAGCTTCCTCATCTCCGAGGCGCTCCGAGGGGAAGGCGGCGTGCTCCGACTCGCGAACGGCGAAGCGTTCATGCTCCGCTACGACCCCCGCGCCGAGCTGGCCCCGCGAGACATCGTGGCGCGTGCGATCGACGCGGAGTTGAAGCGTCGTGGCGACGACTGCGCCTACCTGGACATGACGCACCTGGACCGGGACACGCTCGCGCAGCGCTTCCCCAACATCGACAAGCGCTGCCAGGAACTCGGCATCGACATGGCCGCCACGCCGATTCCCGTCGTTCCTGCTGCGCACTACTTCTGCGGGGGCGTGCGCACCGACCTGGAGGGCGAATCCAGCATTCAGAACCTCTTCGCCCTCGGCGAATGCGCATCGACCGGACTCCATGGGGCCAACCGCCTCGCCTCGAACTCGCTGCTCGAAGCTGTCGTTTTCGCAGACCACGCCTCCAGGCTCCTTGGCGCGCGACTGGCCGAAGCCACCGCGCCCACCGACATCCCGGACTGGGACCACGGCCGCGCAGTGGACAGCGACGAACAGGTGGTCATCACGCACACGTGGGATGAGATCCGTAACTTCATGTGGAACTATGTCGGCATCGTTCGCACGACCAAGCGATTGCTGCGCGCCCAGGCAAGGGTGCAGCTCGTGAAGAACGAGATCCTCGACTACTATTGGGACTTCCGGCTCACGGCCCCGCTGGTTGAGCTTCGAAACCTGTCGGATGTGGCGCAACTTGTCGTAGAAAGCGCACTTCAGCGGAAGGAGAGCCGAGGGCTGCACTACACCCTGGACCACCCCGAGCTGGATTCGGGAACGGCGACCGACACGGTACTCACCCGTCGGTGGTGAACCCTTACCAGGCGAGGCCCGCGACGCGCCTCGACTCCAGAATAGCAGAGTATTCCTCCAGTTCGGCCGCCACGCTGGCCGCTCGTGCCGAGGCCAGCTCGTCCTGGAGCAGCAGCACCTCCAAGGAAGAGTCAAGCCCCGCAGCGAGCCGCACCGACCCGATGGAAAGGGCCTCGACGGCCAGGGCCTCCCGCGCCTCGTGGGCGGAACGCACCTCGCGAGCGACTCGGGCGGACTGCACCGACGCCTCCAGTTCGGCATCGAGATCCTTCTTCAAGGCATCGAGTTGGGTGCGCGCGATGCGAGTGGCCAGGGCGCTGCGGCGCTCCTGAAGAAAGGGACCAGCGACGCCTGACAACTGCCACGTCGCAGAAAGGTTCACCGACCACGCCAGGCCATCGAGCGGGGTGGTCGCAGCCAAGCCCCCGGTCGGAAGGAGCCCAGCAAGATCCTCCAGATGGTTCATCTCCGCCGCCCGCACATTCTGATTCGCGACGCGAAGCCAGGGGGAGCCTTCGGCACCTTGCGGCAGGGAGAGGGGGGCGGGGGCCACCAACTCCCCCAGTTCACCCAGTTCCAAGGCGCGCTGCAGGCGAATCCGGGCGATGCGAGCTTCCGCAACGGCCCGAAGTCGCTCGGCCCTGGCCACCAAAACCGCGGCCTCGGCGCGGCGGCCGAGCAGCTCGCTGTCCAGCCCAGCCTGAACCCGGACGGCAACGGCCTCCGCGGTGCCCTCTGCCGCAGCCACGGTCGCCCCCCGCGCCGCCACGGCGCGTTCGCCCACCACCGCGCTCACGAACAGGAATGCGGCGGAATATTGAGCGTCCAAGGCCGTTCCCTCGGCCGCGAACTTGGCAGCGGCGGCTTCGGCGGACCGCTGAGCGCCGTTGAGCCAGGCGGAGGCATCCAACGCCCCGACGTTCACTCCGAACGAAGACGATGTCACGGAGGCGCCTCCGCTCCAGGAACGCGACACAGCCAACTGGGGTGTCAAGCCCAAGGACGCGTAGGCCTCCGCGGCATCCAGCCGGGCCCTCTGCGCCTCAAGGGCCGCGACGAGGGCGGCCGGATTCACCGATTCAGCACGAATAACAGCCTCTTCGAGCGTGAGTGCCGAGGCCGAGGCCAAAAGAACGAGCATCATGCGAACAACCTCTCTCGCACCGAGGGACCCCGGCCAACCAGCGCCTCGAGGTCCTCGACAGATTTGGGAATTGCAGAGGAGAGCACTTCAGGGGCGCCGCCGGGACGCACCCGCACGTCGTCTTCCACGCGGATGCCGCCGAAGCCGATCCACCCTTCCGCCGCCTCAAAGTTGACAAGATCGGCAAAGTCACGCCGGATCTCACGGTCGTGGAGGATGGCGGGGACCACATAGAAGCCCGGCTCGATGGTGACGACCATGTCAGCCTCAAGGTCAAGGTCCATCCTCAGGAACCTGGCGCCGAACTGGGTCGGCCGGCTGCGGCCGGGAGCGAAGGAAGGGCGGTCACCGAAGTTCTCAAGGTCATGGACATCCAGGCCGATCAGGTGCCCCACCCCGTGCGGGAAGAACGCCCCCACGGCACCCGACTCCACGAGGGCATCCACCGAGCCTCGCAAAAGTCCCGCATCTCGAAGCCCGATGGCCAACTCTCGTGTGGCGGCCCAATGGATATCCCCGTAGCGGACGCCTTCCTGGCACATCGCGATGCCGACCTCGTTGGCGTGCAAAACCAACGCGTACATGTCGCGCTGCCTCGCGTTGAACCTGCCGTTCACAGGAAAGGTCCGCGTGACATCGCTGGCGTAGCCCGAGGGGGTCTCAGCGCCGCCATCGAGCAGCAGCAGATCGCCATCCGCAAGCGAGTTCGCATAGTCGGGATTGTGAAGAATCTCGCCACGAACAGTCACAATCGAGCGGTAACTGTTGGTGGCCCCGCGGGCAGCCAGCACCGCATCGAACAGGGCCGCCACTTCCCGCTCGTGCCCTCCCACCCGCGTCGCCGCCATCGCGGCGCGATGCCCAGCCTCCGCGTGATCCGCCGCAGCGCGCATTTCACCGAGCTCCCAGGGGTCGCGCGTTCGCCGCTGTTGAATCACCGCTTCGACCAAAACGTCGGGCCCGGGCGAAGCGGGGTAGGCCAGGGTGCAGCCAGTGAGCCGGGCCAGGCGGGCCGTTACCGCGACATCGGGAACAGCGATCGAGAGCAGCCGGCCGAGGTGTGGCGCGCACGCCGCCTCCAGTTCGGCCAGAGGACGCACGGCATCAACCCCGTGCCGAATCCTCCGCGCCTCAAGCGAGGGGACCTCCCCGTGCCACAGCTCATCGCCGGGCTCAAGGGGGTGAAGGAAAAGGGTACAATGACCCTCGATAAGCAACGCAAGCGCCCCCGGTTCCGTACAGCCCGTGTAGTACAGGAAGGTGCTGTCGGCGCGAAAGGGAAGCGGGTTGATGGGCAGGTTTCGTACCCTGGCACCGTTGTTCCCCAGCAAGATCGGCGCGCCGACCACCGAAGCGAGATCGGATCGTCGTGACCCAAACGCGGCGCCAGCTACGGCCATCGGAGCGTACCTTCCCCGCGAGCCCCGACGACGCGCAACGCGTCTGGCTGGGCACCGCCGCAGGCGTTCTCGTCGTAGCGAAGACGAAAAACCTTATCCCAATCCGTTATATGGGGAAATAGCACGCGTTCGGAGCTGCTCACCTTCTTCTCGGCAAGCACCGTGAGCGGCGGCGCGCACGCCTTCCCCGCCGCCGAGAGCAGCACGGTCCATGGGGTTTCCCCCGTTCCGGAGAAGCGCAGTTCCTTGCCAAATTGGGTGCTCGCGGAAAGCACGATCTCGATCCCCTCGCCCTCGGGAGCGGTGCCGACGCCACCCGTGAGCTCCCCGACCCGCGCTGCCTGCACGGCGCGGAGCTCGGCGGTCAGCCGTGTGCCTCGCAAGAGGAGTGCGGTGTACCAGCCATCGTAGATGCGAACCTCCGCGGTTTCGGCCGCGACCTGGGCCGCGAACGCAGCGGCATCGCGAGGAGACGCGAGGACCGTGGGCAGCAGCACAAGGAACACGGGGATCATCCGGTTTCAAGCTCGCTGCGGCGGACCAGAACGTGGAGAGTGAAGCCGCGGGCGGCCAGCGCCTCCGTTGCGCCTTCCTCTCGGTCAACGAGCGTGAAGCACTGCACCACCCGTAGGCCTTCCGATTCCACGCGGTCGATGGCCTTCAACAGGGAACCGCCTGTTGTCGTGGTGTCTTCCACCATGGCAACCCGCGAGCCGGAAGGCAGGTTGGCGCGACCCTCCACCCAGGTCTGCGTGCCGTGGCCCTTGGGCTCCTTGCGAACGATGAACGCATGCACCGGCCGACCCGCCGCCCATGACACGGTCGCGACGGCCGCGGCCATCGGGTCGGCACCCATGGTCAACCCGCCCACACCAACAACGGAGGGATCCAGCGCCTGATGGATGAGCGTGCCAAGGATCCAGCTGCCCTCGGCGTTAAGGGTGGTCTGGCGAGCATCCACATAGAAGTCGGATTCTCGACCGGAGGCCAAAACCACCCGCATCCGTCGATAGGACTTCTCCCGAAGCAACTCAACGAGGCGGGTGCGCATTGTCCGCTATCTATCGCGTTGGCGGCACGGGGAACTAGCCGAGGAGCCAGTCTCCCAGGTCTGCCACGACCGTTTCCTTGCCCAGTTCGTTCACCAACTCGTGGAGCATTCCAGGATAATCTTGGACTTCAGCCGACAGCTGCGCGGCCAATCGCTTCGCTACCGCAGCATCGGTGATCGGATCGCTGTCCGAGAGGAAGAACTTCAGGGGCACGGCGCACGCGGTCATCGCCGCGACACGGGCCTGCGCGGCGGTCATCTCCGTGAACCAACGGGCCGTGACCTTCTTGTACACGTTCGGGTCTTCGCTGTAGCCGCGACCTACGGCCGGGTCGCGGCTAAGGTGCCCGGGATCCAGCTCGTTGGTGAGCGCGAGCGTCGGCCAAATCCGGCTCAGGCCGCGACCGAGGCCCGCCTTCCAAGCGGGAACCTTCATTTTCACCCCGCACAGCGGGTTGGAAAGCGCCACCCGAGCCGGGCGGGTGCCCCCGCGAACGGCATCGAGCGCCACAAGGCCCCCCATGCTGTGCGCCAGGAGGGTCCACCCTTCGCGCAGCTGACTCGATACCGCGGAAACGTCGTCCACATACTCGGACCAGCGGTCGACATGGCTGCGACGCCCGCCGGAGTTTCCATGGCCGCGAAGCTCCATCACGGTCACGGTCG
>CAMBIK010000162.1 GCA_945867435.1 Klebsiella pneumoniae | reverse complement strand
CCGCACGCGCCTCGAACCAGCGCGCCGTTTCCGGAGGGGCGGTCGCCTGGCGCGGGTCCGCCAGCCAAACGTTGGCCTCGCCCACGGTGCTCGCGAGCACCGCTCGGGCCTGGGCAAGGATCGGCCCCGCTTCGCGCCGTAGTCCCGGATCAGCAGTGACTTGCTTCAGGATGGCGGTCCATCGACTCTGAGGCGTTTCGGCCACGTGCGACCTCGTACCGCGAGGATACACACGCTCCGATGGTTCCTGAACGACGATTGCGCGACGAGCTGATCCGATTTGGTCGTCTCTGTTACGAGCGAAATCTGTTGGTTGCGATGGATGGGAACTTGTCCGCCCGACTTTCGGACGGAGCAATCCTGTGTACGCGGGCAGGATGCCACAAGGGGTTCCTCGTGGATGAGGACCTCGTGGTGATCGACCTCGCGGGGCGCAAGCTGCGCGGCGCCGGCGTGCCAACCAGCGAGATGGCCATGCACCTCGCCTGCTACGAGGAACGCCCCGACTGCCAGGCGGTCATCCACGCCCACCCTCCCTTCGCCATCGCGTTCACCATCGCAAACGTGAGCATGGCGCGATGCGTGCTCCCCGAGGTGGTGCTTACGCTCGGAACCGTGCCGACCGTTCCTTACGAAACGACCGGCACACGCAAGCTTGCGGATTCGATTCGACCCTATGTGCGGGATCACGACGCCATCTTGATGGACACTCACGGGGTCGTCGCGCTGGGAACGAGTGTCCTCGAAGCGTTCTGTCGGCTCGAAATCGTGGAACACACGGCGTTGATCACCAAGACCGCGCGCGACCTGGGCGGCGCCAAAGAGCTCGACCCCCGCGAAGCGGCGCACCTGCGGTCCATGGGGCTGAAGCGCTACGGCGGGCCCCCCAGCGCCGTCGCCAAGGCCGACCACCCCCACGCCGACCTGCCAGAAGCCTGCGGCGGCTGTTCGGGGTGCGCGAACCCCTCCCCCTCCGGCATCGCGCCGCGCTCGGACCTGCGCATGGCCCGCGTGACCTCGCAGCCCATGCGGCCCTCGCCGCTGGTGGAATCGGCCATCGCCCAGGCGGTTCTTCGCTCGCTGGCCTCAAAATCATAGCGGTCGTCCTGCTGCTGCTCGGCTGCATCCCGCCGCGAAGCGCGCCGCAGTTGGTGCCCCCGCCCGCGTACGTCGGCACGCCGACCTGCGGCCTCTGCCATCCCGCCGCGCTGGCGGTCTGGACCGCGTCGGCGCATGCGTCGGCCCACTCCACGCTAAACGCCGCCCTACACGGTGCCGACCCCGAATGCCTCGCCTGCCACACGACCGGGTTCCGTGTACCTGGCGGATGGACCGGGTCGGCTACGCCTGACCTGGACGATGTCGGTTGCGAGGCTTGCCACGGCCCGGGCGGGGCGCACGCCGCATCGCCCGATCGGAGCTACGGAATCGACCTGCAAATCGCAGACTGCGTGGCCTGCCACACCCGCGACAACTCACCCGACTTCGTGAAGTCGGCGTACTGGGGAAAGGTCGCCCACGGAAGGTGAGGCTAGTTACCGTCCTCGCCGATGGCTTCGACCGGGCAGTTCTCCATCGCTTCCCGGCACTGGGAAAGCTCGTCGTCGCTGTCGGGCTGCTTGAAGCAGATGTCGTGATCTTCCGCGTCGGACATGCGGAAGTTGTTGGGGGCCGCATCGGAGCACACGGAACAGAGGATGCATTCCTTGTCCACATAGAAGCCAACCTTCTTGCCGCTCACGGTCGCCGTTCCGCCGCTGTTGTCTTCCCAACGATTCTTCCAATCTGCCACGTGAACCTCCGAGTTGTGGGGCTGTAGCCCGTCCCGCTCCCACCGCAAGGTGGACCCGGCTACGAGAACGCATGGCCATCCTTCAGGTCGCCCGCATGGGCAACCCCGTTCTCCGCATCGTCGCCGAGCCCGTCAGCGCCGCCGACATCCTCACCGACGACTTCCAGCGTTTTTGCGACGACCTCTACGAGTCGATGCTGGACCAGGAGGGCATCGGGCTTGCCGCGCCGCAGGTCTACCGCAGCCAGCGCGTGGTGGTGTTCCAGATCGATCGGGAGGAAGAACCCATGTTCCTCATCAATCCCACGATCACACCCCTCGGCGCCGACAAGGCCTTTGGCTACGAAGGCTGCCTGAGCGTGCCCGAGATGCGCGGCCGGGTGGAACGCTGGCTGGACATTCGCGTGACCGGCCTGGACCGCTCCGGCGAAACAACGGCGTTTGAGGCCCACGGCTGGGCCGCCCGCGTCGTGCAGCACGAGTGCGACCACCTCGATGGCGTGCTGTATGTGGACCGCGCCGAAGTGGGCTCGCTCGCCTTCTTGAAGGAGTTCCGCCGCTACGGCCCGCCGATCGGAGGCGATGAGGACGAGGAAGACGACTTGGATGACGACGACCTCGACGACGACGAGGAGTAGCCAAGCTCAGTCCGGAACCTCGACAATCCCCGCGTCGGCAAAAGTGGTGTGTTCCCACTGGGCGATCGTGGCGCTGCCCGCTGCAGCCTCCAGTTCGTCGGTGAGCAGGTCCACGCCGTCCCAATAGAGCCGGAACAACCCCACGCTCGTCACGCTTTCCTGGGTGAGGAGAATGTCCCCGGCGATGGGCAAGAAGCTGTCGGAGAGCACCCCCACGAGGCGGCTGGTGCCGTAGTTCACGCCGAAGAAATTTTCGTTGGGCATCACGATGTCGATGTCTTCGATCGCCACCCCCACGTTGTAGGAGGTGACCGTGCCATCGGTGGCGATAGAGTACAACAGTCCTTCGCTTTCCGCGCCCGCCAGGATGGTGCCGGCCAACGGGCCGAAGCGCGCGGGAGCGTCGGGGACCGTCACGAGCCCCTCCAGGTGAACCCCGGCAAGGTCGGCGATGGACATGGCGACTCCGGCGTTGTCCACCCGCCAGACCTCGCCATCGGTCGTGGCGACGATGAGCTCGCCGCCCCAGACCCCCGTGCGGTCGACATACAAGGACCCGCGCATCAGCCCGTTGCTCGTTCCTGGCAAGTCAACCCAGGGGTTGGTGACCGTGCTGCCATCGGCGCTGATCCGGACAATCTGGCCATCGACCCCGTTCCCGACGAACAGCTCTCCGGTGCCGAAGCCGCCCATCCCCCCCGACCGCACGGTGGCGATCTTCACTTCATCGGTCACCCCGCTCAACGAGGAAAACTGAAGGTGGGAGCCGTCGGGAAGGATGGTTTCGAGGGCGTTGGGATTGCCACCGGAGTAGTTCACCGACACGACGACCGTGCGGGCGACCTCCGCGAAGTCGATGCCGATGGGGCTGTTGAATTCCGTGGTGATGGCGGTGAAGACCAGGGGGCCGAGGTTGTTGTCGTTGGTGGCATCCCGCCAGTTGTCGATGCCATCGCCATCCCAGTCGTCCGTGCCTTCGACCTCGTCGAGGAGCCCATCGTCGTCGCTGTCGGTGTCGCGGAAGTCGGGGGTGCCATCCCCGTCGGTGTCGGGCACGCCGGTCGCGCCTTCCACCGTATCGGGGATGGAGTCGCCGTCGGAATCGCGGTCCAGGGTGTCGGGAACGCCGTCCCCATCGGTGTCGGCGAGGCCGCCCTCGCCGCCCCGGGGGATGGCTTCGCCCAGGTCGAGCAGGCCATCGCCATCGGAATCCTCGTCGAGGTAGTCCGGCACGCCGTCATTGTCGGTGTCGCGGCTGCCTGCGTCGTCGCGGCCCTCGTCCAGGTCGGTGATACCATCCGCGTCGCTGTCGGTGGTCGAATCCCAACCGGTGTCCACGCATTGCTGCGCCGCGCTGTCATCACCTGAGTCGCGACGATCGGCAGAATCGAAGATGTCGTCGGGCACCGACTCAACCGTCTTACCGGTGTCCACGGGCTCCTTGTCGCCCCCCGTCAAGGGGGCCGCGCAGGCGGCCAGCGGCAGGAGGAGCAGGCGCGCGAGCACGGTCAGTACTCCACGCAGATGGAGTCGAAGTAGGCGGTGACCCCCACATGCACCTGCAGCCCGATCTCCCCGGTGCGGGTGAAGTTGTCGCACCCGATATCGCTTGAATACACCAGCGAACCTCCGAAGGTGAGGCCTACGTTTCCGGGGGTCACCTCCGCCACGATGTCGTAGTACGTGCCGCTCGTGTAGGAGAGGGAGCCGACATTGGTTTCCGCCGAGGCGCTGTTGGTTCGGTAGAGCGTGTTGCCGTTCCAGAAGTGGAACCCGCAGTGGTTCGCCGCCGAAGCATAGGCGACCACGAGGCCAAAGCCGTGCACGCCCGCCCCGGTCATGTACACGGTGTACGCATCGGTCGAGGCGGTCATCCCGGTGGCGTGAACGAGATTGGGCACGACGTGGGCGACAGAACTGCCCGAAACGATGCCGGAAGACACCGACCAGGACCCGTCCAGGATCGTCCAATCGGAGATGTCATTGTCGTCGAAATCGTCGCTCCAGATGCCGGTGCCGCTGTCGATGGCACCATCGCAGTCGTCGTCTGCGCCGTTGCACAGCTCGCGGGCGTCGGGGTTCACGCCGGGCTCCGTGTCGTCGCAGTCTTCGCAGGCGGCCCAGCCGTCCCCATCCGCGTCGGCGAAGGCGACCGACCCATCGCAGTTGAAGTCCTCGGGGTCGCTGCATTCCTCGGGTGCGCCTGGGTAGTAGTCGCTGTCTGCGTCGTCGCAGTCGCCGCCGGGCCCCACAAAGCCAACGGGCGCATCGCACGCGGTGCTCGTCGTCGCGGTCGCTCCGTAGCCATCGCTGTCCCCATCGCTGTACCAGGCCGAACCCGTGGTGCTGTCGAGGCTCGGGTCGGCGTCGTCGATGGCGCCATCGCAATCGTCGTCGATGTCGTTGCACACTTCAGTGGCGGCGGGGTTCACCGCTGCGGCCGTATCGTCGCAATCCCCGTTGTCCGTGACATAGCCGGCGGGCAGGTCGCAGGCCGTGAGCGTGCCGGAGGGGTCGCCGTAGCCATCGTTGTCGTCGTCGGGGGATTCGGTCGTGGTGGTGGAAGCGTCGAGCGTGGTGTCCGCGTCGTCGAGGTCGCCATCGCAATCGTCGTCGATGCCGTTGCACACTTCGGTGGCGGCGGGGTTCACGGCGCGGTCCGAGTCGTCGCAATCCGTGTTGTCCGCAGTGGTCCCGGCGGGGGCGACACAGGCCCAGGTCGCCGAAGCGGCGTTGCCGTAGCGGTCGCTGTCCGCGTCGGCGTACCACACCGACCCGGTGGTGGGGTCCACGTCGCCGGGTTCACCTCGGCCGCGGTGTCGTCGCAGTCCTGGCACGCGGCCCAGCCATCGCCATCCGCATCCGCGTAGGCAACCGAACCGTCGCAGTTGTAGTCCACATCCTCGTCGCAAGACTCGGCTGCACCCGGGTTGAACGCCGGGTCCGCATCGTCGCAGTCCCCCCCGGCCTGGGCGTACCCGGTCGGTGTGGAGCACGCCTCGATGGCGAGCCCGTCGTCACCGTATTCGTCTTCGTCGAGGTCCACGTAGTAGGTTGTGGTCACCCCTTCGTCCACAGACCCATCGCAGTCATTGTCGAGGGCGTCGCACTCCTCGGCATGGCCTGGGTACACGCTATCGGTCGTGTCGTCGCAGTCCGTGTTGTCGATAACGTAGCCGGCACCGACATCCTTGCAGGTGACAAACCCGGTGTCGGGGTCGCCATGCCCGTCCGCATCGGCATCCGCGTAGTAGGCGGTGGTCCCCTCCTCATCGACCAGCGAATCGCAGTCGTTGTCCGCGTTGTAACAGAGCTCTTCCGCCCCCGGGTACACGTCGGGCCGAGCGTCGTCGCAATCGGTACCGTCGGCAATGTAGGTTGCGTTGGGGGGCTCACACGACGCGAGGCCGAGGGTCAGGTCACCGAAGCCATCGCCATCCACATCGGGGTACCAGAGGCTCCCCAGCCCTTCATCCAGCTCCCCATCGCAGTCGTTGTCGACGTTGTCGCATAGCTCCAGGGCGGTCGGGCTGACCTGGTCGTTGGTGTCGTCGCAGTCGCCTTCCTCCGTGGTGAACCCATCGCCATCGCGGTCGGTGAGGCCATTGCCCGTGTCCACGCCTTTTTCAAGGCGGGCGCCCTCGACTGGGCAGGCCACAACGGAGAGGAACGAGAGAGCGAGGAGGGGAAAGCGCATGGTTAGATTGTACCACGAGCCCCGATCACCACTCCACGCAAACGGCATCGAAGTAGGCGATCTGGTCCTGGTGCACTTGCAGTCCGATTTCGCCGGTGCGGTAGAAGTCGTCGCAGCCCGCGTCACCCGAATACACGAGCGTACCGTCGAAGTACAGATCCACGTTCTCGGGGCTCAGTTCGGCCCGCACGTCGTAGAAGACCGCGGGGTCGTAGCTCACGGTGCCCACGGTGGTCTCTTCGTTGGTGCCGCGTACCAGGAAGATGTCCTGGCCCTGGAGGAAGTGAAACCCGCAACTCTCGGTCGCAGAGGCATAGGCGATGTCGTTGTCGTCGAAGGTGTCGCTCCATGCACCGGTGCCGCTGTCGACGGCGCCATCGCAATCGTCGTCCGACGTTTCCGCCGGCACAGGTTGCCCCGAGGATTGTGACGACGGCCTCGACAACGACCTCGATGGCGACATCGACTGCGACGACACCGACTGCTCCGGCGATCCAGTGTGCAGCTGCGACGTGGACGGCGACGGCTACGACGACACGGCTTGCGGTGGCACCGATTGTGACGATGGGGACAGCACCGTCAACCCCGGCGCGACGGAGACGTGCAATTCCGTAGACGACGACTGCGACGGCTCGGTGGACGAGGGGCTGTCCTCCACGTGGTACCAAGATGCCGACGGCGACAGCTACGGCGATTCCGCCACCACGACCAGCTCATGCAGCGCCCCCGCCGGGTATGTGTCCAACTCAACGGACTGCGACGACAGCGACAAGAACGTTCATCCCGGCGCCACGGAGAAGTGCAATAGCAAAGATGATGATTGCGACGGCGCGGTAGACGAGGGCCTGGCGACAACGTGGTACGACGACGCGGACGGCGACGGGTACGGGGATGTGTCGACCACGACCAGCTCGTGCAGCGCCCCCGCCGGGTATGTTGCTGACGCGACGGACTGCGATGACACGGACAACAACGTGCATCCCGGGGCGACCGAACAATGCAACAGCGCGGACGACGACTGCGACGGAGCGATCGACGAGGGCGTCAGCGTCGCGTACTGGTACGCAGACGCGGACGGCGACGGGTACGGCGACGCGGCCACCTCCGACTACACCTGCGCGCCGGCGGCCGGCTACGTCTCCAACGCCGACGACTGCGACGATGCGGACGCCACCGTCAGTCCGGGCGACGTCGAGGTGCCCTACGATGGCATCGATCAGGACTGCGACGGCGCCGACCTGACGGACGTAGACGGCGACGGGGAAGACGCCGTTGCCGCGGGCGGCACGGACTGCGCCGACGGTGACAGCAGCGTGAACTCCGGCGCCATTGAGACGGCCGACGGTACCGACCAGGACTGCGATGGAACCGTGGATGAAGGCACGACGGCGTACGACGACGACGACGACGGCTACGCCGAGTCAGGCGGGGATTGCGACGACACAACATCTGGAATTTCTCCAGTCGTCGCGGAGTCTGCCGACGGCGTCGACGAGGATTGTGATGGCGTCATCGATGAAGGAACCGACGCGTACGACGATGACGGCGACGGGTACTCCGAGATCGAAGGCGACTGTAACGATGGGGACCGGGGCGCCTCGCCGGGACTGACCGAGATCGCTGACAACGGCGTGGATGACGACTGCGACGGCGGCGTGGACGGCGGAGCCTCCGATTCGGACGGCGATGGCTACTCGCCGGAGACCGATTGCGAGCCGAACGACGCGACGAGCTACCCGGGTGCCGCCGAGGTGGCGGACGGCATCGACAACAACTGCGACGGCGTGGTGGACGAGGGAACGACCGCATCCGACGACGACGGCGACGGCTTTGCAGAAGCCGAGGGGGACTGCGACGACACCAATGACGCGGTGTACAGTGGCGCCGCGGAAACCGTGGATGGCGTTGACAACGACTGTGATCACGCGGTGGACGAGGGCACGGACTCGTCGGACGACGACGGCGACGGGTACAGCGAGGAGGCGGGCGACTGCAACGACGCAGACGCCAGCGTGCACCCGGGCGGCGAGGTCGAGGATGGCCTCGACAACGACTGCGACGGCGTTGTTGACGATGGCGTAGCCGACCTCGACCAGGACGGAGTCACGACGGCCGAGGGCGACTGTGACGACAGCGATGGCTGGGTGCGCCCCGGCATGGACGAGCTTTGCGACGGCCACGACAACGACTGCAACGGCACGGCCGACGAGGGCTGCGATCTGGCGGACACTGGCTCAGGCGGAGGCGGCGGGGATTGTGGCTGCGGAAGCGGCGCCGGCGCAGCGCCCGCGTTCGCGCTGCTCGCTGCCGGCGGAATGCTCGCGAGTCGGCGCCGCCGCGTAGGTTAGCGGGGTGCAGCCGCAGCGTCAGCGCCGAACCTCGCGGGGCAACCACGGATCCGACGCCAGACGGACGGCGACGAGCCCACGGATCGCCCACCACGACAGGTCGGCGCCGCGGCCGAGGCTGTGCCAGGCGCTTTTCGGATAGCGGTGGTGACTGTTGTGCCACGCCTCCCCGAGCGTGACGGCCCCGAGCCAAGGCACATCCTGAGAGTGGTCTCCGGTGTCGTGGCTCTGCCGGCCAAATTCCCGCGTGTGGCATACCGAATTGACTGCCCAGCTGGCGTTGGTAAGCTGATTTTGATCCGCTTTCGTGGACACTTCCTGAGAGGCATGCGAGACAGCAGACATGGAAATCAAGAGCACACTCAAGCAGAAGCGGAAGTCGGGCCGTCAACGCCGGCA
>CAMBIK010000161.1 GCA_945867435.1 Klebsiella pneumoniae | reverse complement strand
CGTCAACGAAAAGAGAAGCTCCACCGTGCCGATTCGAATGCGATCGCCATCTTCCAGCGGGCGTTCTTTCACGCGCCTCGCGTTCACAAACGTACCGTTGCTGGAGCCGAAGTCTCGGAGCAGCCACCCCGTTCCGTCGCCGACGACCTCCGCGTGTACCCGCGACGAGGCGGGCTCGGGGAGCACAATGCCGTTCTTGTCGGAGCGCCCGATGCTGAGAACGCCTGAAGCGTCGAGCTGGTACTCCAACCGTGGCATCTTGTGGGCCGAGACGACGGTCAAACTGGCACTGAAGTTGGAGGGAGGCAGCCGCACGGTCTCGTCGCGACCTTCCGTGATGTCTGGCGTGTCGAGTCCCGCCCGGACCTCAAAGCGCAGCGTGAACGGATCGATCGTGACCTGTTCCCCATGGCCGAGCACCTGACGCACCACTTGGCGACCCGCGAACCAGATCCCGTTCCCGCTCCCCAAATCCTCAATCACCAGCCCGCCGCCCGCGATCACCTCGATGCGCGCGTGCCGACGGGACACACTCACGTCCGCCAGTACGACCTCGTTATCCTCTGCGCGCCCCACATTGACGACGCCAGGACTCAGGATGAGCTTGCGCGCCCCTTCTCCAGAACGGAGGATGTGAAGCTCAACGTGACTCACGCTCGGCTCACTGGGGGGCCCGCGCCTTGGCCAGCGATTCCGCCGCACGCTGGTGGAGCGAGTCGCCCGGATCGGGAACGAGGAGGAGCACGTTTTCCCACGCGACCACCGCCTGTTGCTTCTGCATGCTGTCCCAGTAGCGCAACCCCGTATCGAGCTGCGCCTGCGCCTTGTTGGTGATCTCTCCGTTCAGTCGATCGATGCGAAACTGGCAGATGGGGCAGGTTGAGTCCAGCTTCAACGCCATCTGGTAGGTGGTCCTGGCGTCGTTGAGTCGGCCCGTTTCGTACAAAACGCTGGCTCGTTCAGTGAGCTCGGCCACGGTGGACCCGGGGGGGGCATCGGGGAGCTTTGCGCGTTGGGCATCCGCATCCGCGCCGGCTGCGACGGCCAGCGCATCCGCGACGCTAACGGCGGGCGGGGCTGCCGCCGGGGCGGCCGCGCCTTCGTCCTGAACGACGGTGCTAAGCGACCAGGCCGGAGCAGACGCCGCGGATACAAGGGGCTCAGATTTACCCTTGCACGAGCCGTACGCCGTGAGACTGCCGATGCAGCCCAGCGTGAGCACCCCGGCGATGGCGAACGGCAACGCCTTCCAACGGGGCGCGCGTTCGGCCCCGGAGACATAGGTGGCCCGGCCGTCGGCACGACGAAGCGGCACGGTAGGCGAGTTGGGCACGCGCCCACCGGGCCCCCCCATGCGCAATTCAAAGGCATGCGCGCCGACCACGACACGATCTCCGGGCCCGAGGGTGCGGTGATCGGCCACCCGTTCACCGTTCACAAAGACCCCGTTGCGGGAGCCCGCATCTTGAACCCAGACGGCCCCATTGTGAAGGATCACCCTGGCGTGCTGCCGACTCACCCCCGAATCGTCCAGCCACACCTCGTTGCCGGGCTCCCGCCCCAAACGCAGGCCGTTGGCGGTGACCTCGAAGCTGCGCCCCGCGAGCATCCCTTCCACGCCAACAAGCACCGGCACCGAATCCATAGGCAGGAGATAACCTGTCGGACGCATGCGGTGCCCGCCGGCCCGATGCCGTGGTCAGCCTCCACCCATCCACGTCGCCACGAACTCCATTACAAAAACGGCCACGGCCTCGTACCAGTGGAACTTCCACGCCTGCAAACACAGGCTTACGCTAGACACCACCATAAGCAAGAACGCCTGATTTCTCGCGGTCAAAATCGGTAGTTGAAGAAACTCATTGTACAACCCAAGCTCAACCCGACGCAGATCGTCACCTGCCCGCGACCAGATCCAGAGCGAAAGGAACGCACCGATGGGGCCCGTACAGCAACAGGGACCCGCAACCACCAGCAGGAGGGCTACCACCAACCAACGATTCAGGCTGGCCATCGGACTGGGACGCGACGAAACGGGGTCGCCACCGAACAGATCATCGACCGCCACTTACGCTCTCCGGCTCAGCAGCAAAAGCAGATCGGTTCGGTAGTGCGGCGCGGCGGCCTCCTCGAGGCGCACCACACCGTCGGCACCCGTGAGGAGCAGGCCATCCTCGCGCAGTGCCTTGGCCGCGTTCTCGAGATTCACGGTATTCAACGCCTCGGGCCGCAGTAACTCGTCAGCAGCGAGCATGGTGCGACCGCGGGAAAGGGCATCCACCGCAAGGGTCTTGAGCGTGGAGCGACCGGCACTCGCTGTCAGGAGCAGAAGCAGGTAGGACTCCAGGAAGTTCGCCGTGAGACTTCCGATCTCGGCCACCCGCATCGGGTCGGTCACGATGACCCGCTCATTGCGTACCTCGACGGCCCCGTACGCGACGAGAGCCTCCACCGCGCGGCGCTCCAGTTCCACCGCATCGGCGTCGGGGTCAAGAATGAACTCGTAGCGGAGGAGGAACTGCTGAGTCGCGAACAATCGGGTGACCTCCGCCCGATCGATCTCATCGCGACCAAGCGCGCGCACCGCCGCGGCAAAATACGCAGCGGGGACGAATGCGTGAAGCACCGCATTCTTGTAGTATTCCATCGTGATTCGCTTCTCTGGCGTCACGATGTACACCTGCTCGGCGCCCTCCTTCACTTCGCGGAGCAACCGACCCGACACGAAGCGGGCGATGGCCTCGTCCAGGATGCCATCCACATGCTCCACCCCGCCGCCCTCGTTCACCCCGGCCACCTTGAGGAAGGCTCGGAGCCGCTCCACCCGTGCGCGAAGTTCGTCGCGGCGAACGCCCCTCCGGGGGTGGGCGAGCACGGCGAGCGCGACGAGCGCAGTCGGCAAGAGGACCGCCTCTCCGTTGATGCGGTGCAGGATGCGCTCGCCGAGGCCGAGCAGGGCTTCGGCGCGTTTCCCAGGTGAAAGCTCCTTCCACTCGACTGCGTCGCAAACCGAGTCCGCGCGAATGGGCTCCCCTACGCGGAGGTACACCTTGCCGTAGCGCTCCCGAAGCACCGACGTAGCCTTGGCAATCTGCCCCACACTTTCCTTCTCCTTGCGAGCACCCGCCAGTTCACGGGCATAGGCGCGTTCTTCCGCGATCTGTTCGTAGCCCACATAGATTGGGAGGAACGTGACCGCTCTGCCGTCCCGCGCCTCGGCCGCCGCATCCATGATCATGCCCAGAACGCCGGTCTTCGGCGGCAAGAGCTTCCCCGTTCGCGAACGCCCCCCCTCGATGAAGAACTCGATGGGCACCTCCATGCGAACCAGCTCGCGGAGGTAGCGTTCGAACACGACCGGAAAAATGCGGTCGCCATGAAAGCTGCGCTTGATGAAAAAGCCGCCGCAGCGCCGGATCACCGCACCAGCCGGGAAGAACGACAGGTTGTCGCCGGCGACGATGTGCGGGATCACGATGTCGCGGGAGAGGAGCAGCGAAGAGATCAGCAGGTAATCGAGGTGGCTGCGATGGCAGGGGACGAGCACGGGCGTTCCGTCGCGGAGCGCGCTGCGAATACGCTCCAGGTCGGCCTCACGCACATCGATACCGCTGTAAATCCGGTTCCAGATCTGCAAACAGATCCACCCGACGACGCGCACGAACGGAAACGAGAACTGCGCCGCGATCTGATCGAAGGTGGATGCCACCTTCTCCAGGATCTCCGCCTGGGTCCGAGATGTGGCCAGGGCCTCGCGGGCGATGAGCGCGCGTACGGCGTGGCTCTCCAGGACTTGCCGGCGTACGAAGCCACGCGGGCGCGCCCGCGGGCCGCGAACGACCCTGGACTCGCGGTACAGAAACCGGCGCAACAGCAAGCGCAATCTCCGATCGCGTTTAGCAGGCGGATCCTCGGAGAAGCGGTCGATCCACTCGGAGAGGACCACGGGTTCGCCCACCTGAACCAGCCCGTTCCCCTGGCCGTTGGCGAGGGCGAGCAGCTTCCCGATGGGCCCCGGCGAATCCTCGGTACCGAGCAAGAAGCGCCCGACCTCCGTGCGAGCGGGCTCGGGAGAGCGGTCCCAGATCACCACCACGGGCAGGACTTGAATCGGGCGAGAGCTCGACGCCTGGGCGGCGACGAGGTGGGGGACGATGTCTACCACGGGGGGAGCCAAACCGACCAACTCCCGAATGTCCCACGGCTGACTCAGGAAAACGCAGCTGGCCTGGCCCAAGGCAGCGACGACCGCGAGTTGGTCGGCTCCGCTGGGGTCGGCAGACCGGAACAGGCGCCCAAGAAGACGAAAGGGAAACCAACGCCGTGCATCAAAGCCAGCGGTGAAGGCGGGGAGCGGCAGCCGACGCTCGCTTAAAACGCTCTTCAGCGCCAGCCAGTCCACATGCGAGCGCGTGTGGAGCGCATACACGATGGGGCCGCGTTCAGCCGCCCGCCGGATTCGCTCGGCGCTGTGATCCTCAAGGCGCAGCCTCCGCATGAACCACACCAGCCCGCTGAGCCAATACAGCGGCCCCTGAACGGGGAGCATCGCCGAGGAGTGGGGCGTCGCGACCAGCGCGCTCATCGTGGATTAGGCTCCACTATCGCCATCGTCACACTGCCACGAAAAGTCGGGCTCGAGGTCATCGCAGTCATCGGCGTTGGCGACGAAACCGACCGGTGCCGAGCAGCCGATGTAGACCGAACGCGGGTTGCCGTACCCGTCGGCATCCACATCCTCGTAGAAAGCACTGCGGGGATCGCACGCCCTTTCGCCATCGGCGGTGTAGACATCGGGCAGCATGCCGCACCCCGACACAGCGAAGATCAGAAGTCGCATCCTGTGCTTACCTTCCCCGGTTGCGGATCGCTTTCACGCCCGGCAGCTCCTTTCCCTCGATGAACTCCAGGCTGGCCCCTCCCCCCGTGCTCACATGGGTGAAGCGGTCGGCGAGGCCGAACTTTGCAGCCGCCGCAGCGCTATCGCCCCCCCCGATCACGGTGTACCCGGTGTTGGCCGCGACCGCCTCGGCCACGCCCCGGGTGCCCCCCGCGTACTCCTCGCGTTCAAACACGCCCATCGGCCCATTCCAGAAAACAGTCTGGGCACTTTCGATCACCTTGGCGAACGCAGCCACGGTGGCCGGACCGATATCCAACCCCATCTGTTCGGGGCCGATCTCGACGACGACTTCGGGCACCGTGGCCGAGTCGAACCCGGTGTTCACGACATGGTCCATCGGCAAGTGAATCGCGACGCCACGTTCGGCGCATCGCTCCATGATCCGCGTGGCGAGCACGAGCTTATCCGCCTCTACGCGTGATTTTCCCACCTCCTGGCCGCGAGCTTTGAGGAACGTGTAGGCCATGGCCCCGCCCACAAGGAGCGCGTCGATTCGACTCAGCAGCGCCTCGATCACGGCGATCTTGTCGCTCACCTTCGAGCCGCCGAGGATGGCGACGTAGGGACGCGTGGCCCCTTGAACGCACCGACCGAGGGCGTCGAGCTCTTTCCCCACGAGCAGCCCCACGCCGGCCTGCTCAAAGTGGCTGACCACCGCGGAGGTGGAGGTCTCGGCGCGATGCATCGCCCCGAAGGCATCGTTCACATACACGTCTGCGAGCCTCGCAAGCTGCTTGGCGAAAGCCTCGTCTCCGCCCTTCTCACCGGGATGGAAGCGCAGATTTTCAAGCATCATCACGCCGCCCGGAAGCAGCTCTTTGGTCATCGCTTCCACGTCTTCGCCGACGATGTCGTGCGCAAACAGCACATCGTCGTTCAGCAGCTCGCACAGGCGGGCCGCGGTCGGTTCCAGCGACAACGAGAGGTCAACGCCATTGGGGCGACCAAGGTGGCTTGCGAGGATCACGCGGCAGCCGCGTTCTCGCAGGTACTTGATGGTCGGGAGCGCGGCGGCGATTCGATTATCGTCGGTAATCTTGCCGTTCTCCATCGGAACATTGAAGTCGACCCGAACCAGCACGCGCCGGTTGTCGACATCGAGATCGGCAAGTGAAGGGACCTTGCTCATCGCTCAGGACCTCGCCATTCTGCGACATAGATCGACCATTCGGCTGGAAAAACCCCACTCGTTATCGTACCAGCTCATCACCTTGCCCATGTGGCTGCCGATCACCTGGGTGAGGTCCAGATCCACGATGCTGGAATGAGGGTTCCCGTTGAGGTCGAGGCTGACGAGCGGCGCGCTGACGGCGGCGAGGATGCCCTTCATCGGACCGTTGGCGGCAGCGATCAGGGCATCGTTGATGGCCTCACGCGTGATCGGACGTTCGGTGTTGAACACCAGATCCACCACGCTCACGTTGGGCGTGGGCACGCGGACGGCCAGGCCGTTGAGCTTGCCCTTCAACTCGGGGAGCACCAGACCGACCGCCTTCGCGGCGCCCGTGCTGGTGGGCACCATAGACAGCGAGGCGGCGCGAGCCCGGCGCATGTCCCCTTTCTTGTGCGGGGCGTCGAGCAGGTTCTGATCCATCGTGTAGGAGTGGATCGTGGTCATCAGGCCGTAGGTGATGCCGAAGTTATCGTTGATCACCTTGGCGAAAGGAGACAAGCAGTTCGTAGTGCAGCTGGCGTTGCTGATGATCCGGTGGCGACTCAAGTCGAGCTTGTCGTCGTTCACACCGAGGCACACCGTGAAGTCTTCGCCTTCCGCGGGTGCAGAGATGATCACCCGCCCGGCCCCAGCATCGAGGTGCAACTGGGCCTTTTCCCGCTGGGTGAACGCGCCGGTGCATTCCAGCACCACATCGACCCCAAGTGCCTTCCAGGGGAGCTTGGCCGGGTCCTTCTCGGCGCTGACCGGGATGACCTTGCCGCCCACCAGAAGGCCGCCTTCCGTAACCGCGACGGGAACGCTCCAGTTTCCGTGCACGCTGTCGTGCGCGAGCAGGTGAGCGAGCTGCATCGGGCTCGTCAAGTCGTTGATGTGGACGATCTCGACCTCGGGATCGCCAGCAGCGATGCGAAATACGCAGCGACCGATGCGTCCGAAACCGTTGATGCCGACACGGATGGCCATGGCGAACCCCTTGTGGCGCCGGAGCTAACCTATCCCCGCTCGCTGCGGCGACCGCGACCCGCGAGATCCCGCAGCACCTCCCCCACCGGCTTGTCGTCGTACAACATGCGGTAGACCTGCTCGGTGATCGGCATGTCCACGCCTTCGCGCTGCGCCAACTGCCATGCGCTGCGGGCAGTCACGACGCCCTCTGCGACCTGCCCAAGCTCTTCGAGCACCTGGGCGAGGGTCTGCCCACGGCCCAGGCCCAACCCGACCCGCCGGTTGCGGCTCAAGTCCCCCGTGCAAGTGAGCACCAGATCCCCCAACCCCGCGAGCCCCATCATGGTCAGCGGATTTGCGCCCCGAGCCGAGGCAAGGCGGGACATCTCGGAGAGCCCCCGCGTGATGAGCGCAGCGCGAGCATTGGTGCCCAGGCCGGCGCCATCCGACACGCCACACGCCACCGCGATCACGTTCTTCAGCGCGGCCCCGAGCTCCACGCCGACGACATCGTCGGTGTCGTACACCCGAAAAAAGCCTCCGTGGAGGGCCTCGGCAGCACGGGAACTGGCCGCGGGATCGCGACTGCCAACCACCACCGCCGTGGGCATCCCCATCGCGACCTCTTTCGCGAAGGAAGGGCCCCCCAGGACGGCCAGCGGCTGACCCACCGGCAGACCCTGGGCAAGGATCTCGTCCATCGTCAGGAGCGAGTCCACCTCGATCCCCTTGGTGGCGCACACCACCACCGCATGGGCGGGAAGATGAGCCGCAAGCGCAGGGAGCACCTGCCGAAGGGCAACGCTGGGTACGGCCTCGATACACACGTCAGCCTGGTCGAGCACCCACGCCAAGTCGTTGCTCACCTCCACGGCCCCAGGCAGTTCCACCTCCGACAGATAACGAGGGTTTCGCCTATCCATCTGCATCTGGTGGGCCCGAGCCTCGTGCCGCTCCCACAGGCGCGTTCGATGGCCGTTCCGCCCCACTTGGATGGCAAGCGCCGTCCCCCACGAACCCGCTCCGACCACGGCCACGTTCATCGGGCTTCCCACTCCTCAAAAAAGTTCACCCGCCGCGTGTCGATCGAGGCGGGCCTTGCCCGGGGGCGGGCCCATTCCCGAAGCTCTTTCAAGCGTTCATCCATGGTGACCGCGAGCGGAATGCTGTCCCTGGCAGCGCGCATCAGATCCTCCTGCAACAGCTCACGGTCCTTGGCGAACGCCATGAACATCGCCGCCACGATGAGCTGTTCGATCTCCGCACCCGAAAACTTGTCGGTCTCTTCCGCGAGCGCGAGCAGATCGAAGGCCTCAGGGCTGCGCCCGCGGCGCTTCACATGGATCTCCAGGATCTCCAGCCGCTCGTGGACATTGGGGAGGTCGACGAAAAAAATCTCGTCAAATCGACCCTTTCTCAGCAGTTCGGGGGGGAGGCCGCGAACCTCGTTGGCGGTGGACACCACGAACACCGGCTTCGACTTTTCCTGCATCCAAGTAAGGAACGCCCCGAAAACCCGGCCGCCCCCCTGGTCCTGGAGAAAGGCCTTCTCAATCTCATCGATCCAAAGCACCACGGGCGCCAGCGATTCGGCGACGCGGATCGTGTCCCGCAGTCCCTCCTCGGCCCGACCCGAGAACAGGGCAGCCACATCAAGCCGTAGCAGGGGCACACGCCACAGGTCCGCCACGGCCTTGGCCGAAAGCGACTTTCCGCAGCCTTGAACACCCAAAAGAAAGAGACCCTTCGGCTCGGGCAACCCGAAGGCCCGGGCCCGGTCGGAAAAAGCGGATTGCCGGTGGGCGAGCCATTCCTTCAGGTTGCCCATGCCTCCCAGATCGGAGATCCCTACCTCGGGACGAATGAA
>CAMBIK010000160.1 GCA_945867435.1 Klebsiella pneumoniae | reverse complement strand
ACCGCGCCGGCCGCACGCAGCGACCCCCAGGCGTTCGTGCCCTCGATCAACTCCACATGGAGCGTTTCTCCAGGTTTCACAACGTGAAACGTGGCACCGAGCGGCACGGCGATCTCCACTGCGGTAGCGGGGTCGCCCACGTCGAGCCCAAGCTCGCGCATGTCGCCACCCTCTCTCACCACGACGCGGACGCTGCCGGTGGTGCCGGGGGGGAGCGCGAGGGTGGTGGTGTCCGCTGCCGCCGTGCCCCTCGCGAGCGGGACACCCGCGCCATCGGTCACCTCAACGGCAAAACCGGGCCGCGAAGCCCAGACCGTGACCGTCGGACCATCCACCGTGGCCGTGGCCTTCAGCGGCACCTCAGCGCAAGCCAGCAACCCGAGGATTAGGAGCGTCACCGAAACAAATCCACACGATATTCGCCAGCTACTCCACCATCTCCGGTCGGGTAGGGCACCTCCGCGACCGCGATCACCCCGTGGACAGAGATGGCCTGGCGGAAGAAAACCGGACCCTCGGTGGCGCAAGTGGCGAGCAAGCGTTCCGCGCCGGTCCGGGGCTCACCGCCCACATCGAACACCAGCGCCCCGTACAGATCCCGTCGCGAGTCGGTCATGCGTTCCCCCGCGCCCACCACCAGGGTGCGGTCGTCGGGCGCGAGGCTCAACCCCTGCACGGCCCAGGGACCGTGAAAGTTCCAGCGGGGGCTGCCATCCAGGCCAACCGCCCACAGGCCGTTTTCGTTGGGGTGCGCCGCGGGCGGGCGGAGGTCCGGAGCGGCTGCGCCCCAGGGGATGTTCGTGCCGGAAGTGAGGTAGATCGCCTCATCTCCACGGAGGAATCCATGACCCACGCTGGCGGCGATGGGCACATCCCCGGCGAGGACCGGCGAACCCCCGGAGAGCGTGGTGCGAACGCTCCCATCGAGCCCGCCCAGGACCACCCGGCCATCGCCCAGCCCGAGCATCACGGTGTCCGCCGCCGCGCTCACGTCGTGGGCCTGCCAAACGTAGGTGTTGGTGAACCACGGAGCCAGCGGCGGCACCGCCAGCGTGGAGACCGGCGCGAGCGTATCGAGAGTCAACAACTGCAGGCCGCCAATGGGCAATCCAGGGGGGTCTTCCCCCACCGCGCTGCGGGTCACCGGGATCGCAATCCGGTTGCCAGCCACATCCACCTCTGGATGCAGGATGACCACATCCGCTGGCTCCGCGGGCCACGCGGCAACCGCAGCGCCAGCGGGAGTAAACCGAACGATCTGGGAGCGATTCACCCGGTTCCCCGTGGCATCTGTCCAGCCGTGGGCGGCGGCTACCAGCAAGTCGCCTCCTGGAAGCACGTCGAGGCCGTAGCAGCCAGGCAAGGTGTACACCCCGTACAGGTCCTCGCCGGCCGGGAGCGAGGACCGCCCCACGCGGTCGGCAAGGTTGACCGACCAGAGATCGTCCAGGGTGGCGGGGTCGAGCGCATGAAGCGTCGCGTCCGGGGATTGTTCCGCTGCGTAGAGCACCGTGCCATCGGGCGACCAGGCCACGCGGCGGATCATCGCCTCCGCGAGCCGGCGACGCACGGTCACGGTTGCCGTCGCCACGTTCACGACCACAACCTCCCCATCAAAGCTGCCGATCGCGAGGTGCGCCCCATCAGGAGAAAAGGCGAGGTCCGTGTCGGGCGCCGGGGCGCCTGCGATCACCATGCGCGACATGTCGCCCAGCGTGACCTGCCCAAAAGCCACACACTCAGCCAGCTTCGGTGCCACGGCGGATTCCTGCCCAACCGTCACGGTCTCTCCGGCCGCCCAGTCGCGCGGCTGGAAGGACCAGGCCCCAAGACGGTGGCCCTCAGGCGATGCCGTGAGCACGCCGCCTCGCACGAAGCGAATACCCTCGACCTGCGCAACCTCAGGCGCACACCCGAGCCAAAGCGCGAGGATCACGAGGGGCTCTCCGCCCACGGCGGCGTGTTCCAATCCATCGTGGTGTAGTCGTCGCACGTTGCGTCCTCGGCGGCAAACAGCGCCTCCCGAGATTCGCAGGCGGCGTCGGTCGCGCCGGACTCCCCCGCCTCGACCTCCAACTGGCGAGTCTCCCACGCCCAGGTTCCGCAGGCATCCAGGAAGTCGTCCTCGTCGGCGTACGCCGCAGCCTCCCAGCCCGCCCCCCAGTCGCGAAGGCAACCGCCGTACAGGTCGGCAGCCGCTTCGCACATGAGGGTACACGGGTCGGGCGCCGCGGCGCAGCCGACGAGGAACCAGACCACTAGAAGAAGGCCAGGGCGTAGGGGGCGAAGGTGAAGTCCTGGTGCCAGGTCTCCGTGCCGGGGGTACACGCGACCGCATCCACGGTCACGATGCCACCCTGGCTTGCGGGATCGGCCCAGCTTTGGCGCGCAACGACCCAGGCATTGCCCTTGTCATCGGCATCCACGCCCTGAAGGTAGCTGGTGGTCGAGTACAGCTCGACCGTCTCGCTGGTTTCGACGTTCCAGCACCAGGCCGTGTAGGTCGAAGCGGCATCCACGGTCAGAACGAAGCCGTGTACATCGTCCACCATCACCAGGTCCGCGATGTTCTCGCCGAGCACGGACTCGGAGAGCAGGGCGTTGCCGAGCCCGGTAGCGGGGTCGAGCACTTGCACGCCGCCGTCGAGAGCCACGCTGTAATCGGCATTGAAGTAGACCCCGGTCCGCGCCAGCATGGCGTCGTGGCCGGGCCACTCGTGGAGCGACACGTTCGCGAGGCCGTTCCAGGTCTGGTTCACGGTGCCGGTGGCGCAGTCGATCGCCGCCACCATGCCGCCCGCGGGCATCCAGGGGTAGGTAGTCGAGTCGAGCTGCTGAAGGGCAACGTACAGCGTGTTGCCGCGTTCCACCATCCCGTACACTTCGGGGATGCCGTCTGCATCGGCGTAGCCGCTCAAGTCCACCGCGCCATTGAGCAAATAGGTGCTCGGGTCGTAGGTGTTCAGCGAACTGGACCCGTACAAGGAAACGTAGAGCTTGCCGCCGCACAGCGCCACGTCCGCGGGGTTGGCGTAGTCGCCAACCGAAAACTCGGCGATCGGCGCGGCATAGGATCCCTGGTCGTAGACCCGCACATAGTCGTAGCCGTAGCGCCCGAGGATGTACACCTTGCCATCTTCCGCGACCACGCCGTTGTCGGTCGGGGTGGTGACGATGTTGTCGGTGATCGCCCATGTATCCAGGTTCACCGTGGCGAGAACCCCGCTGGCGTAGTCATCGCTCACCGTGGTCAACACGGCCGTGGAGTAGTCGGGACCGACCCAGCCGCTGTCTTCGGCGGTGTCGCCCGTTTCGCCGCCGGTTTCGGCAGCGGTGTCTTCCGCGGTGTCGGAGGGGGCACCCGAATCGTCTTCGATCACGGGGGGGCAGGCGAGGAGGAGGGAGATGAGCATGGCAGTTCATTCCTTGTTTGTGGGTTGCGGTCAGATCTCCCAGCGCGCGCTGAACATCAGCGTGCGGCCGGGAAGGGGGTAGGCGGAGAAGTCCGTGATCGCCGTCACGGCCCGCGAGGGGTCGGTGGGATCGGCCGGATTACGAGGCACGACCTCGGTGATCCGGTCTTCGAGGTTAAGGACGTTCAGCTCAAGGCTCGGCCACTTGGGGGTCGGGCGGGTGCGGACGAAGAGGCCGTGAAGTGCGCGGGGGGCGCTCTGATAAAGGTTCCCGGCATCCCAGTAGTTCGGGGCGGTGTAGCTGAAGGTGTGGCCGATACGCAGCCGTTCCTGCCAATGGACCGAGGTGCTTTGCCACACGGCGAGGGGAGGCGTGCGAGGCAGTTCGTTGTTCGCAAAGCTCGAACCTTCCGTAAGGTTGCGGGAGAACTGCCAGGTCACGTTCGTCTCGCTGTCCACCATGTCGAGAGCAGAAAGGTTCAACGCCCCTTCCATCCCCTGCACCCAGGTCGATCCGAAGTTGACGGGCGTGAACGATCGCTGGCTGTTCTGCACCCAGACGATGCGGTCCTCGCTGACCAGCCAGAACGCGGCGGCGTCGAAGCTACCGGTCACCGCCCAGGTCGACGGCGAGACAGCGCGCAGCCCGACATCGGCCTGCCAGCCCGATTCCGGGCGAAGCTCCGCGTTGCCTTCCTGCGTTCCGTGGTTCCCGAACATCTCCACGAGGTCGGGAGGTCGGAAATAGCGCCCTCCGTTGGCCTTCAAGGACAACCAAGGGGTCGGGTGAACCAGCACGCCGAGGCGGGGGTTGATGGCGCCCACGAACGGCGTATCGTTGGGATCCCCCGGAGCCTGAGTGTCCGCGGATTCGCCCAGCTCGCGGTTGTCGATGCCCTCCAGGCTGAGAACGGGCGACAAGGTGAGGCGGTCCCGCAAAAAGCGCAGATCGGTGGACAACGCCACGTTTCCGGCGAGTCGGCCCCGCGCAGGCTGGGACTCGACCCGAGCGAGCTCATCGGTCACGAGGATGGACTCCGATCGCAGTCCAACGGTCGCCTGAGCTTGCAACCAGCCGAGGGGGGCCCACCTGCCATGGACTCGCAGGCCACCCGTACCCAGCTCGTCCAGCTCGTGGCGGCGCGCGCCATCCATCTCCCCTTCCCGATCAAGCAGCTCCTCCGCCCGCCACAAGTGCCACGCCGTGGCCGCCCCCGACCACGCCGAACCCGCGCCTTCAAGCTGCGCCACCGCGAGGTTTCGCGCCGTCGTGAGCCTGGCTGCGTTCGCCGGGAGATTCGCGCCTCCCGGGAGCCCCTCGTCGCGGAACAACGGCACTTCCGCGATCGAGACCCGCCAATCGCCCAGCACCAGCCGCCCACGGGCGAATCCGGAGATCTGCACCTTGTCGTTGTTGGCCCGCGAAACAACGTGATCGTCCAGCAGGTTGTACGTCGTATTATTATCGGCGAAGTATGAAAAGTCGTCCCGCGTATGAAGCGCATCTACGAACACTTGTCCCGACGCCCCGCTCCAGGTGCCCTTCCCCTCCCCCGCGCCGTACAGGTCGCCGCGCTGGGTGTCCCAGCTCCCGAAGGCCACGCCGCCGCGACCGCCGGCCCCCTCCCGCGTCACGAGGTTCACGACGCCGCCGATCGGGGAAGCCCCGAAGTTGACCGGAGCGTTGCCCCGCCACACCTCGATCCGCGAGAACGCACCGACAGGCAGCTCGCTCAGGTTCACCACATCCGCGCCATCCGGGTTGAGCGGAACCCCATCAACGAACACCTCCACCTGCCGAAGGCTGGCCCCGCGGATGCTGACGGCAGCGAAGTCCCCGAGCCCACCGAGTCGCAAGACGTTGGTGCCCGCTGCCCCGTCCACGAGGCTCGCCACATCCGCGGTGGCGGCGGTACGCGCGTCTGGGACAATCACCGTGACCGAGGCGCTCGTCGCCGAAGGGTTGGGGCCTGCCGGCAGCCGCTCTGCGACCACGACGACATCCTCACCCGGGGGAGCGGGTTCCTCGGCGTAGGCGGCGGGAAAGGGAAGGACGAAGAACACGGCGCTCCGTGAGAGCAGCCGGACACGTTCGCCCGGAGCCGCGCACGGCCCTGAGCGGACGCATGATCCCGGCTCCGGGGATGGGGCGATAAAACCCCTAGCGTCCATCCCACGGTCCGGTCTCCCGGCTTACGGCCATTATTCCTGCCACCTTCCCAGGTTTCCCCAGTGGTGTGTCGGCAGGACATCGACCGATCACGGTTGCGGGCCAGCGCCGGGTTTTCACCGGCTTCCCTCGACCGTGGGTTGGTCCGAGTCCAATATCTCAAGCGCACGAATTCGGCAAGGGCGCGACTCAGCCCCTCGCGGTGTCGTGGTTAAGCGAAGCCGCGAGGCGTGCGACGGTCAAATCCATCGTTGCGCCCATCCTCAGGTTCTGGGCGATGACCGGCCGCTCGGGCGTGCCTTCCGGGTAGGCCGTCAGGATCGCGTCGTGCAGCTCGCGCAGGGTCCACCGCACCGGGTCAAAGCGAGTCAACGCATCGATGTGGCCCCGACGATAGGCTTTTCTCAGCGCCGGGAAGCCTCGTTCCAGAAATATTGCGCCGTCGTGCAGAACCGTGCCGTCCACGTCTACCGTCACATCGTCCGACAGGATCAGCGGCTCGCAGCCGTTGCGCCAGTTGAACAGGTCCAGACCGACGGGATTGGCGTGATGGTCTCGGAGAGAAGCCACGATTCCCGCGGCGTAGGTCTCCATGTGGGACTCCGGCCAGGCACTGCCAATCGCGTAGGCCATCTGAAGCCGCGGGATTCCCTGGGCGCGAGCCCACCGGTAGCGGGCCTCGACCCCTGCGGCGGCAGCGGGCGGAAAAACCGTGTGCATGAACCAGTCGAGATCACTCCGCAGCAGGCGGTCGAGGGCGCCGAGGATCGTGGCGTGAGCGGTTGCGTCGTCGACTAGATGTCCGCCGCGGAACCGGCGATGGTTCTCCTCATTCCCATCGCAGCTGAAGAGGATCTTCACCGGGTACTGACCGAGCACGCGCAACCGTTCCGGGTCCAGCCCGAGGCCGTTTGACGTCAGGATGAAGCTGAGCGAACGCCCATCGCGCCCCGGGTGTCGCATCGCGTAGTCGAGAGTCGCGGCGAGCACCTCCCATCGCCGCGTGGGCTCTCCCCCGAAGAACTGCACCTCCAACCGGGGCAGGGTCGAGCCCATCAGGAGGTCCACCGCCCGCCGAGCGGTCGCCGGCTGCATCTCCGGGCCCGTTTCTGTCTTGCTGACAAAGCAGTACCCACACCTCAGCTCGCAGCTCCGGGTGAGCATGAGCATGAGGCGCTCGGTGCCAACCTCGCGTCCCAAATTCACGCTGCCGCGGGAGAGGAGCTGCTGCAGGCGAAAATCCCCCTCGACAGCCGTAGGCATCACGAATTCGCCGGGGGGCCGCCAGGCCGCGACCAAAACAACCAGCGTGGCCCCCAGGCTGGCGAGATCTTCGGAAGGGGCGGTGCGGAAATAGCTCGACAGGGTGCGCAGCCACGCCTCCGCGTTCGCGTGGGCCCCCGCACGCTGGCCCGCGAACTCGCGCGCCACGCTCAGCGAGATCGGTCCCGCCTGCCAGGTTGATCCCGCCCCGGGCGCGAGACCGAGGCTCAGCACGGCTTCGCCCTCGCGCACAACGGCGCGGAGGCCGGATCCACTGGCTTCAAGTTCCACTTTGGCCGAGGGAGCGCCTATAAGGCGGCGGATCTCAGCGACGAGAGCCCGCGCCGACTCCCGCCTGCCAAACGGATCATCCGAATCCATGCCGCCGGCTATCGTGAAAAGGAAGTGGAGGCGGCGACATGCCGCGGACGGAGTGCTGCGGTCTCGCTGGAACGCGGCTACCGTGGGCCTCGTGACCCTCGACACCCACCCACCCACCGCCAAGCGCCCTCGCATGCGGGGCAAAATCCACACCTGGGCGGCCATGGGCGCCGCCGCGGCGGTCATCCCCCTCTGCGTGGTAGCGGCGGGGCGTGAGGGCTGGCGGCCCCTGCTCGGTTGCGTGGTCTACGCAGTATGTCTGGTCGGGTTGTTCACGATCAGCAGCCTCTTTCACCGCGTCACCTGGAATCCCGTCGCCTACCTCCGGATGAAGCGCTTGGACCACGCGATGATCTTCGTGTTCATCGCCGGATGCACGACGGCGTTCAGCCTGCTGCTGCTGGATCGTTCGACAGCGGCCAATCTGCTCGCGCTGGTGTGGGGCGGAGCACTCATGGGAGTAGCCTTGAAGCTGGTGTGGCCCCGCGCGCCGCGGTGGCTCGGCTTCCCCCTCTATGTGGGCCTCGGCTGCGCAGCCCTGCTAGTGCTGCCTGAGCTCCTGGACAGGGGCGGGGCGGTGACGCTGGGCCTCTTGATCGCCGGAGGCGCGATCTATGTGGTCGGCGGTGCTTGCTGGGCCATGCGGTGGCCAAACCCCTGGCCGAGCACGTTTGGCCACCACGAGATCTTCCACGTTGCCGTGGTCGTTGCCGCCGCAGTGCACCATGTCGCTTTGTACAACGCCATCTACGCCTGACGAGCTAAGGGCCCATCCGACGTGCCTCGCAGCTATCCCGCTCACGACGCCCCGATCGATATGGCCATCCTCAAGGGCCTGGTCGGCGACGATCCACCCACGTTGCACCACATCCTCAGCGTTTACCTTCGGACCAGTCGCGACTTGATCGCCGCGCTGCGCGCCGCTGACCCGAGCGGGTCCGAAATCTAGCGAATCGGCCACAAGCTCCGCTCCAGCTCGGCCGCCGTGGGCGCCCGCGACCTCGTCGCCATCGGCTCCACGCTGCACCGGGAGGAGTGTCCCGCCGAGGATCTCGTGCGGTGTATGGAGTCGCTGGACTCCGCATCAGAAGCGACCGAAGCCGCCGCATTGCATGCCGTCGATGCGCTCAGCGCGGAGTCCGCATGAAGGTCATGATCGTCGATGACGACCGCTGTGCGAGGGTGCGACCCAGGCGATCGACACCCTGGCTTCCACCCGGGGCGAGTACGGACTCGTCGTGTGCGATCTGGAGATGCCGCAGGTCGACGCCAGGACGTTTCATGGACTTGGGAGGCGCGGCGGGCACCATGGCGGACGGACCCGATCGAAAAAATCTCTTGCCATGTCAACACGGCCCTTGCATCACATTGATGCAACGTGGTACTCTCACGCTACCCTCCGCGGACATTCCCGTCTGCACCGCCCCTCCTCGGGGCCCCCCTTCGCCCCTTCCGGCCCACATCGTCATGTCCGAACCCGCTCTGCTGCGCACCGTTTCCCCTTCCCCGCTGCAGCTTCGCTGCGCGGCCGGTGGGCTTCTGGTGCTCACCCTGCCGCCAGCCCTCGGTTTCGACGCCCTGCGCTTTGCCCTCCGCGATCTCCTCCAGGAAGCACCAGGGCGGTTCCGGGGTGCCCGGGTTCGGCTCGATGTAGGGCAGCGTGATCTCGACCTGCTGGAGATTCGCCGC
>CAMBIK010000159.1 GCA_945867435.1 Klebsiella pneumoniae | reverse complement strand
CCGCCGAGGTGTATGCCAGCGTTCCTGGCGCGAACCTCGCGCTTGCGGCCAGCCAGGTCCGCACCCACCTCGCCTGGCTGGAAGCCGCCGGCCGGGTGCGCCCGCTTGCCGACGACCGCTGGGCGGCTGCATGAGGGTTGGGGCGCGGTTGTTCATCACGGGGACCGACACCGGGGTGGGGAAGACCGTGGTGACCGCGGCGTTGGCCGCGGCGTTGGCGGAGGCGGGCGTGCGGGTCAGGGCGCTCAAGCCCATCGCGAGCGGTGTCGAGGCCGGCACGCCGGGGGAGGATGCGGCGCTTCTGGGCTTTGCCGCCGGGCACACGCCGCGAAGCGCCTACACGTTGGCCGCGCCGATTTCGCCCCATCTCGCCGCTCGGCGTGAGGGGGTTCAGATCGATCCCGAATGCCTGGCCGCGTTTGTGCAGGCGGAGTCCGGCGAGGTCACGCTCGTAGAAGGGGTCGGCGGCTGGGAGGTGCCGCTGCTTACTGGATTTTCCGTCGCTTCGTGGGCTGTGGCCTGGGGGGCGCCGGTGCTGGTGGTGGCGAGGAACCGTTTGGGGGTGATCAACCACACGCTGCTCACCGTCCACGCGGTCCGGGCCCGGGGGTTGGAGCTGGCGGGCGTCGTGCTGACCCCACCGATGGAGGAGGATGCCTCCACGGCCGAGAACGCTGCGGCGCTCGCTGAGCTGCTGCCCGGCGTCTGCGTGCAGGCGATGGCGCGGGTCGATCCTGCGGTGCGCGAGGGCTTGGCTGCCGCGGGGCGCGGGCTGCTCGCTTAGTAGTACGTGTACCGAGTGCTATAGGCCGACAAAACGGTGTTTCCGTACGCGTCGGCCGTCTCAACGACCGAATAGTAGTGCCCGCGGGTGTAGCCGTAGTAGCTGGACACATAGCCCCCGGAGCCGTACTCCTGCAGGCGCAGCTCCGTCCCCGAGTACCAGGTGTACAGGGAGTAGTAGGGGGTATCGAGCGTGCCGACGAACTTGTAGGAACGGTCGTCGAACTGGATGTCGCCGCTGCTGTCGAAGGGCATGGCGGCACACCCCGAAACGGTGGACGAGGCGGAAGCATCGTAGATGTACTCTGCGCCGAAGGAGTAGGTACACCCACGGCATGTGGTGTTTTCCGTCGCGGTGAGCGCCCACACCATGTCGCAATCGTTGGTGCTGTAGGAGCCGCCACCGCTCATGATGTCCCACTCGGTGCTGCCCGTTGCGGTGGCGTTGCCGGCGGTGTCTTCCGTGATGGTCAGCTCCATCGTGGCGGTGATCCGGTAGCCGGTGGGGGCCAGGATCTCGACCGCGGCGGAGGTCGCGGTGATCGCCTCCACGCCATCGCTTACCTCCACCATGCACTCCCAGGATTCTCCGATCGTCGTGAGAGCGGCATCGACGATGCTGTTGTTCCCGACCTCGGTGCTCTCCAACCCATCGCGGAACCAGGTGTAGGTCGTGGTCGGTGTGCTGCCATCGGCATCCGAGGACCGTGAGACACAGGTGAGATCCTCGTCGTCGCTGGGGTCGGTGGGCGAGATGGTGACCGAGGCGATGACGGGCGCCGTGTTGATGATGGTGACGGAGGCTTCCACGGCCACCGGGTCCCCGTTTCCATCGGAGACCGTGACCACCACGCGGTACGTTTCCCCGCCGTCGACGTACATGCCGGCGATGGTCGTGTCCCCGTCCCAGCTTGTGTTCCGGGTGCCGTTCACCCACCATTCGATGCTTTGCGAGAGCACATCCCTGTTCGCATCGTCGGCTGGCGTGTCGAATACGAGCGTAAGGTCGTCGCCGCCGACCGGCGCGGCCGGGTCGAAGTGGATCACGGGAGCCGTGGGGGCCACGTTGCCGATGGTGACGGTGGATGTGCCGGGGAGCCCTTCCAGCTTGCCATCCGAAGCGAACACGTTGAGTGTCCACACATCGGCGTCGAGGGTGAGCTCGGAATCCACATAGTCCGACGTGAGATCGGCCTGGATCACCCCGTTCTGGGACCACTCGTAGCGGTAGGCGACCGGTTCGCCTTCCAGGTCGACCGAATCGACCTCGATCAACGCTCGCAGGGTGGCGCTTTCGCTGGGGCTGGCCGGCGAGATCGCGACCGTGGGGGCCGAGGGCGCGGTGTTCGTGACCACGGCCGTATCGCCCGTATCGGTGTCCTCAACCCCGGTTTCTTTCCCTTCGCTGTCCGGGGAGGAGGGGTCGGTTTCGACGGGGCAGGCGAGGAGCAGCAACAGGGGGAGAGCGCGCATGGCGGGTTTCTACCCAAGGTTGGCGCAACTGTCTACCGTTTCGGCGTCGGGTTCCGCTCCTGCATCGCCACATGGGCGAGGAAGGCGGCCACTTCTGCCACGCCGCGCTCGGCGGTTGCGGCGGCGCTGGAATCGCCCGCGAGCAACCTTAGACGGGCCTCAATCGCGGTGAGGATCGCCTCGCGATCGGGGCAGGCCCAGTCCTGATTGTGGAGCGGCCGGTTGGCGGCGAGGATCGCGAGCGCTTCTTCGTGCCGCCCGTCGCGGGCCAGGTGGCGCATCGCGGTGTTTCGGAGCTGCTTGATCGCGTAGTAGCGGATTCCTCCGTTGAACCTGTCCAACTCCGCGGCGCGAAGGGCGACCAGGGCAGGAACGCCTCCGGGGGGCTCGGCTTCCAGGGCCGCAGCGACCTCCGTGAGCCAGGGCAGGTGCTCGGGGTCATCCGTTCCCAGGCGGGACAGGGTGCCGATGGCGCGGGGGCCGGCGAAGCCGAGGGTGTCGACGAGCGAATCCCCGGTGACGAGAGCGCCGAGCTCGGTGGCCGTGTACGGAACGTGGGGGGGCGGCGGAAGCTGGTCGGGGGCACGCGGCAGCGCGGGTGCGCCAGCGGCGACTTTCTCGGCGGCGGCAGCGATCCCAGCGGCCTGCCGGGGCACCTCGGCGGCCGTCCAATAGTCGAAGGGCTCCGTGGGGGAGAAGGGGGAAACGGCATCTGCCCAGGCTTCCACGAGCCGCACCCGAAGGGCATGGCGTTCTTCGAAGCTGGCGAACCCGTCGAGGCTCAGGTCGGGGGGGGGCACCACGGCCCGTGCGGTGGCGGCGAGCGCGGCCGCTTCGGCACGAACGTTCTCTCCGCCTTCGGCCCGTACCACTAGCGCGACCCAGCGGCTGCGGAGCGGCGCGAGGGTGCCTGTGGCGGGGGGCGGGGGGGTACGGTCCGATAGGGAGCGGCAGAGTGCGGCATCCCGCGTGGCCGCTGCGGCGAGGGCGGCGCGGATGCGCGGACCGGTTGGCCCGCTCACCTTTACGGCGAGGAGGCTCGCGGCGCTCTCCTCGTACCGGGCGGCGCATCCGGCCCAGTCGTCGGCGAGAGCGGCGGCGCGCGCGCGGTCTCGCCCGAGCACCGCGAGGTGCCCGACGACGCGCATGCGAACATCGTCCCAGTTCGCTTCACCGTAGGCCCGAGCCGTTGTCTGGAGCCCGCGCAGGTTCGCCCACAGCGGGTCGTTCACGGGGATGGCAAGCGGGGGCGGCTCGTGAACACCGGGACGCGGCGGGTCCGGACGGGGCGCGGCTGCTGTCCGGGCCTCGTCACATCCCGCGACGAAGAACAGCATCGGGAGGAAGCGCATCGTCAGCATTCTAACCAGAAACGGGGGAAAGTGCAGGGCATCCTCCCCGTTCGGGGAGGCGCGGCGAGCCTTGAGGGACTAACCTGGCCGCATGTGGATTTGGTTGCTCGCCCTGGGTTGCTCCGACGCCCCCCCCGCTCAACCGCCGGAGGCCAAAACCAAGGCGTTGGCCCCCCCGCCTCGGCACGCCGACCCCGCGACCTTCAATGCCGGCGGAACCGGGGGACCGAAGATCCTGCTGGTCACCCTGGACACCGTGTCCGCGGGCCATCTCGCCTCCTATGGCGGCCGGGTCCCGATGCCCGTGCTCGACGCCCTGGGTGCGGTGCGCGTGGAGCAGGCGTTTTCCCACTTCCCGGAAACGGCGCTCTCGCATTGGTCGATGATGTCGGGGGTGCTCCCCGAGGTGCATGGCAACGTCGCGGGGATGGGGGCCAGCCGCTACGCCGGGCCCACGTTGGCGGAGCTGGCCAAGGCGCGTGGGTACGCCACGGGCGCCTTTATCGGGGGTCTCACGCTGCTCGATGCGGCGTGCGGCCTTGGCCGCGGCTTCGATGTCTACAACGACGACATGCTCGGGCCGGGAGCCATGGAGGTGCCGGCGGCGAAGGTCATCCGTGCAGCCGGGAGTTGGATCGACGCGCAGCCGGGACCGTGGTTCGCCTTTGTTCACTTGTTCGACGCCCACACGCCCTATGTTCCCACGGCCCCCACCCGCTTCGACCCGGACTACGTCGGCACGATGGAGGGCACGGAAGGCTCCCTCACGCCCTATCGAGATGGGAGGGCGAAGCCTTCCGGCCAGGATCTCGCGCATGCCGTCGCGTTGTACGACGCGGAGATCGCCGAGTTGGATGCGCAGCTCGCCGGGCTGTTCAGCCACCTGAAGGGAGATGAGATCGTGATCGTCACCGCCGACCACGGCGAGTCCTTCGCCCACGACTACCTGTTCAATCATCGTGCGGTGCTCTGGGACGATGTGCTTCATGTGCCCCTGTATGTGAAGGCACCCGGACTGAAACCGCAGGCGGTGCGGGGGATGGTGGGCCTTGTGGACCTGCTGCCCACACTGGTCGATCTGGCGGGGTGGGGGGCCACGGCCCCGTTCCAGGGCGTGTCGCGCGTCGGCGTGCTGCGCGGGCTCGGGGGGGGCGCCGAGCGGCATTGGGCGCGCACCGACCCCTGGATGCCCCTGCTCCCCGGAGAGCCTGGCGCCCGGTTCGCCGAGCGCACCACGACCACCAAGCGCATCCGTGAGCTGGATGGGTCCGCCTGTACCTACGACCTCGTCGTCGACCCAGCCGAGCTTCGCGGCGCCTGTGGCCCCGACGATGGGCTGGCGTGGAAGGCGTACACCGACGCCCTTGCCTCGATGGCCCCTTTCCAGCGGCGCCAAGAGCCGTCCCACCCCGCGCTCCGGGCCACGCCGGGCGAGCTGCTTGAGCGGCTCGGCTACGTGGAGCACTGACAGGGAAGGGCTTGTCAGGCTGAACGTGGTGTTCGGCGCCGCAAGAGCCCGACTCCGGCGGCTACCAGCAGCGGCGTGGCCCAGGGCCCCCCGGCGGCACACCCGCAGCCCTCAGCCATCGCGACCGGCTTCCCCGGGCGGCGGGAACCGGCACCGCCGCCTTCGCCGGTGTCGGCCGGCACCCAGTCGGGAACCAGCAGAGGCAGGAGTCGTGCGGCCACTTCGGCCCGCACCTCGGCCGCGTTCAGGGCGTCGAAGGGGAAGCCGAACAGCGCCACGCGTCCGGTCATCGCCGCCGCCACAGCGCCGTCCGGGTAGCGCGCCAGCACCTCGCCCTCGGAAGCCAGCTCGTCCGCCCACTCCACCGGGTAGGGCTCGCCGAACGCCAGGGTGAGCCCCGCCAGGGCGCCATCCCCCTCGGCACGGTCGCAGTTGCAGGTGTCGGCGGCGAGGCCTGCGCCGAGCACCTCGAGCGCGAAGGCGCGGTCGTCGTCATCGCCTCGTTCATCCAGGTCCCACAGGATCTCTGCGCCCGTTGCCCAGAGCGCGCCGCCTTCCCCCACAAAGGCGCGGATTGCGGCCTGCTGGGCGTCGTCGAAGCTGGCGTCGAGGGTGCTCTCCTCCGCCGTGGCCCACACGACGAGCGAGTACGGGTCCAGGCTCCCGAGTGCGTCATCCTCCGCGCTGTCGAAGGGCCAGCCAGCCGCGGCGATGGCCAGAGCGTGCGGGACCAGGATGTCGCCCGCATTGATCCTGGCGAGGTCCATGCGAGCCACTTCGCCAAGCGCACCGCCGAGGTCCTGAAGGTCAAGCTGCCCCGAGTCGAGACGGTCAAAGGCGTTTACGAGCAGGATGGGAGCATCCTGCCCGCGACGCGCCGCCACCACCGCCGATGGAAACGACACTCCCCCCTCGTTCCTTGCGACCACGCGAGCGAAGACCAGATCGCCCCCGTTCGCCGCGATCGAGGCGCTGAGTTGGCTCACCGCGGAATGGTCGGCCCACGCACGCCCATCGACCGAGGTCTGCACAAGGTAGTCGTCGGCGGGGTCGCCCCAGAGGTCCCCCTGCCAGCCGGGTGTCCAGCTTAGCGCAAGCCCGCTGTCGGTGTTCCGCAACGAGAGCGCCTGCGGGGGTTCGGGAAGAAACGCGACGCCATCGCCTTCCAGGTAGCGGGCGATTCCACGATAAATGGCTCGAGAAGCGTCGATCCGGAAGGCGGGCTCCTTCAGAATCTCAATGTCGGCCTCGGTGTCGTGAAAGGCGATCTCGATGAGCACGCCGGGCATCTCGTCGTTGCTGCTGGGGTTCACCTCGCCAAAGCAGGCGGCCTCAACGCCCCGATCCTGCCATTCCGGATCCCACGCCTCGCCCACCGCCATCAACTCTTCCTGGATGAGCCCCGCGAGGTCTTCGCTGCCCGCGATGGGCTCGCCGCCGCTGCAACCGCCGTCGTAGACATACACGCTGGTGCCCCGCGCATCGCAACCATCGCAAGCGTTTGAATGCCACGAGACATAGACAGCATCGGCTTCATCGGGGTGTTCCCACGCGGCCCACAACGAACGTGAGGTCGGGTCGCTTCCATTTCCATCGTTGTAGGGGTCGTACACGGACTCGGGGGCACCGTTGAACTGGGTGGCGAGAATGGCCCCCTCTTCCCAGCGAGGCCGACCGGTCGTTTCGCCGTTCCGTTCGATGGCCCCCTCGCCGCCTCCGAGGCGTACGGCGTCGGCGCTGACCGCCCCCGAGGTCGAGGAGACACGCACGGTGACCGGGTCCCCGGGCTCAAGCCAAAGGGTGTCCAGGTAGCGCCAGGTAGAGCCGTGGGTGCGCTGGTTCACCGTGTGGTCCACCTGAACGCCGCGAGCGGTCACCTGGTACGCAGCCGCTGTCGAGCGTGTTTCCGCCGCGTCGTACGCCACATAAAGTGCGGTCCACCCCTGTGCGGGTGCGGCGAGCGAGAACGTGGCGCTCGCGCCCTCTGGAAGGAGTCGGGTCGTGCCTCCTTCGAAAGGGTTTTCGCCGTAGGCCCATGTGGCCTGCTCCGCAAACCCAGGGCTCCCCTGCGTAATGCCTGCGCCGGACTCCGAGTAGCCTTCGCCGTCGTTGTCGGCGAAGGCCGAAGTGGCATGGATGTCCCGCTCCTTCACCATCCAAACGTCGGCACCCGCGTTGTGCAGGAAGGGTGCCAGGGCCTGGTTCGCGGCCTCTGGGTTGTGGAAGTCCTCGACGGTCTCGTACCAGGTGCCGCGCTGTGTCGAAAATCCGTCGAGCGAGTCGTACCAGATCCAACCGTGGCACTGGCTCAGGTACACCTCCGCCCCGGAGAGAGCGCCGACGTTGTCCCCCGGAAGGTCGAGGGGGAAAGGCGGGCTGGCGAGGGCGAGGGCGAGTAGGAGCATCGGTGTCGAGTAACCCTTGCGGCCGTGCGCCGAACGTGACGTACCGGTTGCGGTGGTTATGCTTCCGGACGAGGTTCACCCATGTCCTTCCCTTCCAGCTACTCCGTCGTTCGCGCCCCCGCGGATGCTCGCTTGGCCTACCTTCGCAGCGTGCTTGGCATCACGGTTCTTGGCTTGCTTGTGTCGGGCCTGACCGGCCTGGCCAGCGCGGCATTCCTGGCGACGATGGCCGACACACTGCTGGTTGGGTATGTCCCGATGATCATCATCCTCGGCTGCTGGGCGGTCACCAACTTCGTGGCGAGGCCCATGGTTTTTGGCGAACTGAAGTGGCCGGGCTTCCTGCTCGGCACGGTCGCGCAAGGTGCGGCGATGGGCTTCATCTTGCTGGCGGCGATGATGGTGTCGGAGGTGCAGGGCGAAAATCGGTTTACGCTCATTGGCGTCGCGCTGGCGCTTACGGGCTTTGCCGGCGTCGGTATGGCCGCCTATGTGTGGACTTCGCCGCGGGACTTCTCCCTCATCCGCGCCGGTTTGGCGGCGATGTCCATCCCCATGTTGATCCTGATGGCGGTCAGCTTCGCCATGCCGGGCCTCTTCGGCGGCACGCTCGGCCTCGTGATGGGCTTCGTGTTCGTAGGGATCTCGGCTGCCGGCCTGCTCTACCAGGTGAACGAGGTCATCCACAACTTCTCGACTGACCAGCACATCGAGGGCGCCTACACGGTCACGATCGGCGTGCTCGTCTTGTTCTGGAACCTCCTGTCGCTGCTGATGCGCCTGCGCCGGAACTGACCGCCGCTACTGCACCGGCCTCGTTCCGAGCTTGAGCTTGGCTTCCTTCGTAACGCCGGCGTGGAGGTACTTCAGCACCACCTCGTCGCCGGGCCACTTCGAGGCCACCGCACGGTACAGGTCGGAGGGGTCGTTGATCGCCTTGGCCGCGATGGCAACAATGACATCGCCAGGGGCGAGACCGAGCAAGGCCGCCGGGCTGCCGTCAGAGACCTGCGTGACCAGCACGCCGTTCCCCACCTTGAACTCGGTCCGGCCGCGGCTGTTCAGCGCTGCGGTGCCGACCCCCAACCAACCCCGAGCGACCGTGCCTTTCTCGCGCAGCTGGGGCAGTATCAAGGCAAGGTGATCGCTGGGAATGGAGAAGGCCACGCTGTTCGCGCCGCTCACGATGGCGGTGTTCATGCCGACCACGGTGCCGTCGAGCCCGATCAGCGGCCCCCCCGAGTTCCCAGGGTTGATGCTGGCATCGGTCTGAATGAACTCCTCAAGGGATTCGAGATCGGGCACCTCGCGCCCCTTGGCCGAGATGATGCCGGCCGTCACGGTGTGCCCCAGGCCGAGCGGGTTGCCCACGGCGACCACCCAATCGCCCACCATCGCCCGTTCGCTGGAGCCGAGGCGAAGCCACGGAAGGGCCTTGTTCGCCTTGATCTTTAGCAGCGCCACGTCGCTGCCCTGGTCCAGCCCGACCACTTCGGCCGCGTATTCCTC
>CAMBIK010000158.1 GCA_945867435.1 Klebsiella pneumoniae | reverse complement strand
CGTTCCCGCGGGGGTAACCGTGTCGGCAGGCGATTCAGAGATGAAGGTCAAGGGCCCGAAAGGCGAGCTCACCCAGAAGCTGCCTTCCGGCGTGAAGATCGAGCAGGACTCAGGTTCGGCTTCGGTTGTGCGCGTCGCAGAGGACCGGCAGGCCTACTCCAACCACGGTCTCGCCCGCGCTCTGCTGGCGAACATGGTGATGGGAGTCTCCAAGGGCTACGAACGGCGGATGACCATCACGGGCGTCGGCTTCAAGGGTGAGATCAAGGGAAAGAGCCTGGTGCTCGCCCTCGGATATTCGCACCCGATTGAAGTGGGCTTCCCCACAGGTGTCACCCTGGAAGTTGAAAAGGGCACCACCTTGATCATCAAGGGGGCCGACAGGCAGGTGGTCGGTGAGACCGCTGCAAAGCTTCGCGCGCTGCGTGCTCCTGATGCCTACAAGGGCAAGGGAATCCGCAACGAAGGCGAGAAGATTAAGTTGAAGGCCGGCAAGACGGCCAAGAAGTAGGAGTCGCTCATGACCATTCGTGAAGATCAGCTCCTTGCTCGCGGTCGCCGCAAGGCTCGCATTCGTGGCCGCGTACACGGTACGGCGGCACGTCCGCGCATGTCGGTGTACCGCACCGACAAGCACATCTATGCCCAACTTGTGGACGACGATGCGGGGGTCACCCTCGCGGCGGCGTCTACGCTCTCGCCGGAGCTGAAGGCTCGCGGTGGCTACGGCGGTAACGCCGATGCCGCCAAGGCTGTCGGCGGTCTGGTGGCGTCCAAGGCCATCGCAGCGAACATCTCCAAGGTCGTGTTCGATCGCAACGGTTTCCTCTACCACGGGCGCGTGAAGGCCCTGGCCGACGGCGCTCGCGAAGCGGGCCTCGACTTCTAGACCCTTCACGTCGGCGCCCCTGGGCGCTGCGGAGCTCCCATGTCCATGCCAGATCGTAAGAAGAGTGGTCCGCCCCGCAAGGTTTCGGACGACGCCCAGCTCATCGAAAAGAACATTTACGTCAACCGCGTGGCGAAGGTAGTGAAGGGCGGTCGTCGCTTCTCGTTTGCTGCGCTGGTGGTGGTGGGGAACGGCGATGGCCGAATCGGTATCGGCCAAGGAAAGGCGAATGAGGTTCCTGAGGCCGTTCGCAAGGCGACCGAGCGCGCTCGTCGCAGCATGTTCGACGTGCCTGTAGTCGACGGCACCGTGCCTCATGTGATCGAAGGCCGTTTCGGCGCAGGAAAGGTGCTTCTGCGGCCTGCCAACCCGGGTACGGGCGTCATCGCCGGTCCTGTGGTGCGTGCCCTTCTGGATGCCGCGGGCTACCACAACGTGCTTACGAAGAGCCTCGGCAGCTCCAACCCTTACAATGTTGCAAAGGCGACTGTTGTGGCGTTGAAGCTGGTCGAGTCCCCCGACATGGTTGCGGCCCGCCGCGGCAAGCCAGTGGAACACATCATCGGCAACTACGATCTCGCCCACCGCGTGTGGTCGAAGTCTGCCGGCTCGAAGGAGAACGCATGAACCACTTGAAGGTGACCTTGCTGCGGTCCCAGATCGGTTGCAGCGAACGGCAGCGCGCCACCCTCCATGGCCTCGGGTTGCGGAAGATTGGTGGTTCGCGCGTGCTGGAAAACACTCCCAGTGTTCGCGGAATGGTGAAGTCGGTGATCCACCTCCTCGAGGTGGCGGAGGTGTCCAGTGGCGGATGAACTTAGTCGCCTGAAGCCCGTCAAGGGCTCGCAGACGAAGCGCACGCGCGTCGGCCGTGGCCAGGGCTCCGGTCTCGGCAAGACCTCCGGTCGTGGCACCAAGGGTCAGCAGGCTCGCGGGGGCTACACACGCCGTTGGGGCTTTGAAGGCGGCCAGATGCCGCTGCAACGTCGCCTTCCGAAGGTGGGGTTTCGCAATTTCAACGAGAAAGATTTCGAGTGTGTAAACCTCGGAAAGTTGGCATCGTTGGCCGATGGAGCGGTGGTAGACGCGGATTCGCTGAAGGCGGCCGGCATCATCTCGCGCATTGGTCGTGATGGCGTCAAGGTGCTCGGCGTTGGCGAGGTAAGCGTCAAGCTGACCGTTCGCGTCGCCAAGATCTCTGCGAGTGCTCGGGCCAAGATTGAGGCCGCCGGCGGCACGGTTGAAGGCGGAGACTGAACCTGCGGCTTCGCGTGCTTGCCTTTGGGCTGGCCGCGCTTAGCCCTTCCCGCCAGAGGATGGCATGACCCGCTGGATTACGACGATCTGGAACATGCCGGACCTGCGCAGCCGGGTGCTGTTCGCGTTGGGAATGTTGGCCATTTTCCGGTTGGGGGTACACATTCCTGCCCCCGGTGTGGACCGAGAGGCGCTGGCGCGAACGATCGAGCAGAACAGCGACACGATGTTCGGGCTCTACAACATGTTCAGCGGTGGTGCGCTGGCAAACTTCAGCATCTTCGTGCTGGGGATCATGCCCTACATCACGGCGAGCATCATCATTCAGATTCTCACCGTGGCGATTCCTTCCCTGGAACGCATTTCGAAGGAGGGGCAGCAGGGCAAGGGTAGGATCACCCAGTACACCCGCTACGCGACCATCGGGATTGCGCTAGTGCAGGGCGTGCTGATGGTGGCTATTCCTCTGGAAGCGATGAAGTCCGACACGGGCGCCGGGATTGTCCTCGATCCAGGCTGGACGTTCCGAATCATCACATCGATCACCCTCACGGCGGGCAGTTGCTTCGTGATGTGGATTGGGGAGCAGATCTCGGAGCGCGGGATCGGCAACGGCAGCTCGCTCATCATTACAGCGGGCATCGTGTCGCGGCTGCCCAGTGCCGTCCAGAACAGCATCCTCAAGCTCAAGAACGGGGAAAACAACCTGTTGGAGCTGACGATCGTGGTGTTGGCCATGGTGCTGGTTATCGGCCTGATCGTGTGGATCGAACGCGCCCAGCGGCGCATTCCGATTCAGTACGCCAAGCGCGTGGTGGGCCGCAAGGTGTACAACGGAGCCCAGTCCAGCCACCTGCCCCTGAAGATCAATACGGCAGGTGTGATTCCTCCCATCTTCGCGTCTAGCGTGCTGATGGCACCCGCGACTGTGCTCACGTTCACCGACTCACCCATGGTCGGGGCGGTCGCTGCAGCTTTGCAGCCTGGCGCTTGGTTGTACAACTACACCGAAGCCGGACTGATCATCTTCTTCGCCTATTTTTACACGGCCATGGTCTTCAACCCGGTCGATGTGGCGGACAACCTGAAGAAGCACGGCGGGTACATTCCCGGCATCCGGCCAGGAAAGCAGACCGCCGAGTACATCGATCACATCCTCACCCGACTGACTGGGGTGGGCGCGCTCTACATGGCCGGTGTGTGCATCTTGCCGGTCATCGTCACGAGCGCGTACGGGGTCCCGTTCGCCTTCGGCGGTACGGGGCTGCTCATCGTCGTGAACGTGTCTCTGGACACGGTGGCCCAGATTGAGGCTCAGATGCTTACGCAGCACTACGATGGCATCAAGGGGCCGCAGGCGCCAGGCACCTCAGGTGGTCGCCGGCGGATTCTGTCCGGCCCTGTCTAACTCCGAGCGGGGGTTTCATGTTTGTCTTGCTCTTCGGTCCCCCGGGATCTGGAAAGGGAACGCAGGCGTCGGCGCTGGCGGCTCGGCTCGGCGTGCCACACGTCGCGACGGGGGATATCTTCAGGAAGCACCTGCGTGAAGGCACCGCCCTGGGCACGCTGGCGCGGGGCTACATGGACCGCGGGCAGCTGGTGCCCGACCTCCTGACCTGCGACCTGGTGGGTAGCCGCCTCGCCGAGGCGGATGCACGCGGTGGCGTGCTGTTCGACGGATTCCCTCGTTCGGTGCCGCAGTTGTACTGGCTGATCGGCCACCTGGGTGCCTCGGGTCGGCAGCTGGCTTCTGTGGTGAACCTTCAAGTGGCGGATGAGCTGATTCTGGCGCGAGTCACGGGCCGCCGGACCTGCACGAACTGCGGGGCAACCTACCATGTGGTCAGCGCGCCTCCTGGGGCGGATGGCGCGTGTTCCCGCTGTGGCGCGGCTGTGGTGCAGCGCAAGGACGACACGGAGGCGGTCGTGCGCGACCGGCTCGTGGCCTACGCAAGCCAGACTTTTCCCTGTCTCGGCGAGCTCGCAGAACGGACACCCATCAAGAGCGTTGATGGAACTGGCGGAATCGACGAAGTCGGCAAGCGCATCTTCGCCGCGCTTGGCCTGTAGGCGTACCGGTGATCCTCTTGAAGGAGCCGTGGGAGCTGAACGTCATGCGCACGGCGGGCAAGTTGCTTGCGGAGGTCGTGGCGGGTCTGCGCGAGCGGGTGGTCGTGGACATGACCACCCTCGACATTGACCGGATGACCGAAGCTGCTATCCTGGCTGCTGGCGCGAAGCCCGCCTTCAAGGGCTACAAGGTCGGAAAGGCTACGTTCCCAGCGACCATCTGCGTGTCGATCAACGAGGCCGTGGTTCATGGCATCCCATCGAAGCGTCGGCTCCAGAGCGGGGATCTTGTCTCCTTGGATTTTGGTTTGATATACGGTGGTTATTACGCGGATACCGCGTTTTCCGTGGCCTTGGGCGGTGGCGACGAGGCCTCCGCGCGATTGGTCGCGGCCACCGAGGCTGCCTTGGCGTTGGGCATCGAACAAGCCAGGGTCGGCGGACGGGTGGGAGACATCGGCCACGCCATCGAGACATTCGTGCGTGCGAAGGGCTTCGGGGTGGTCACGCAGATGGTCGGGCATGGGATCGGCCGCAAGCTGCATGAGTCGCCCAGCGTGCCGAACTACGGGAAGCGCGGCACGGGGGATCTGTTGAAAGCGGGCATGGTACTCGCCATCGAGCCCATGATTACCCTGGGCGGCGACGACACGAAAATCCTAGGTGACCAGTGGACAGTGGTCACGAAAGACAATAGTCGCTCGGCCCACTTCGAGCACACCGTCGCCATCACCCCAGCCGGACCAGAAATCCTGACCCGGCTGTATTGAAACGAAGGAAGATCGAAGTAACAAGGCGGGGAAACCCGCTTCATCCCGTTCCGTTGAACCGGCAGTACGCCGGCGAGGAGTTCCAGTGAAGGTCAAGGCCTCAGTCAAGGTCATTTGCGACAAGTGCCGCGTCATCAAGCGTCGCGGCATCGTTCGTGTCATTTGTGAAACCGCCAAGCACAAACAGCGTCAGGGCTAGGAGGGACACATGGCACGTATTGAAGGCGTCGATCTCCCCCGCAACAAGCGCATCGATATTGCGCTCGGCTACATCTACGGCATCGGTCGCGCGAACGCGAAGGTGATCTTGGAACGTGCTCAGGTCGATGGTGCGGTTCGCACCCAGGACCTCACCGATTCCGATGTCGCCCGCATCCGCGAAGTGGTGCAACGCGAGTACCGAGTCGAGGGCGAACTCCGTAAGGAAGTTGCCATGAACATCAAGCGACTCATCGACTTGGGGTCCTACCGTGGCGCCCGCCACAAGAAGGGTCTCCCCACGCGCGGTCAGCGCACCCACACCAATGCGCGTACCCGTAAGGGCCCGCGTCGTACCATCGCCGGCAAAAAAGTCGCGAGCAAGTAGGAGCGTACGACAATGGCAAAGCAGGACAACAAGAAGGTCAAGCGCGTCAAGAAGAACGTGCCCGTGGGCGTGGTCCACATCCAGAGCACGTTCAACAACACGATCGTCACGATCACGGACATGACGGGCAACACCGTCGCGTGGTCAAGTGCGGGAGTGAAGGGGTTCAAGGGCTCAAGGAAGAGCACCCCGTTCGCGGCGCAGCTCGTCGCGGAAGATGCCACACGCAAGGCTGTCGAGAACGGCATGAAGACCGCTGGTGTGGTGATCCGAGGCCCGGGTTCGGGCCGCGAGTCGGCGCTCCGGGCGATCGCCGCGGCAGGGCTTAGCGTCACGTCGATCGTCGATCAGACCGCGATCCCCCACAACGGTTGCCGCCCTCCCAAGCGCCGCCGCGTCTGAGTTTCCTGGGGCGGCCGCGTTGCGGTTGCCTCGATTTTACGCCTGGCCAGCACCGTTCGCCCTTTCGGGGTGAACGGCTTTCCCAAGCGGGCGATGAGTTCGACAAAGGCCGGTCGAACAAGAAGCCCGCTTTGGAGTTCACATGAGCAACGAATACATCGTCAGCAATTGGCGCGCCCTCATCAAGCCTCGTCGCATCGAGCAGGATGGTCGCTCGGATGGCACCTACGGCAAGTTCGTCGTGCGTCCTCTTGAGCGCGGCTTCGGCATCACCCTTGGCAACTCGCTTCGGCGCGTGCTTCTCTCCAGCCTTCAGGGCGCGGCCGTTACCAACATCAAGATCGAAGGGGTGCTCCATGAGTTCTCCTCGATCCCGGGCATCATCGAAGATGTCACGGACATCATCCTGAACGTGAAGGGCATCCTCATCAAGACGGACCGGATGGAGCCCATCCACGCCGTGATCGATGTCGAAGGCACGGCTGGCGAAATCCGCGTGGTCCGAGTGAAGGACATCCGTTTCGATGCCGCGGCAGACGTGCTCAACCCCGAGCATCCCATCTGCACCATCACGGGCAGCGGGCGCTTCCACGCCGAGATGACCGTTGCGATGGGCAAGGGTTACATCGCGGCGAATCGCGCCGCGAGCCGCGACCTGCCGCTCGGCACCATCCCCGTGGATGCCCTCCACATGCCGGTGCGCCGCGTGAAGTTCACGGTCACCAACGCTCGCGTTGGGCAGCGCACCGACTTCGACAAGCTCACCCTCGAGGTTTGGACCAACGGGTCCGTTACCCCCGAGGACTCGGTGGCGTTCGCCGCTAAGGTGCTCAAGGAGCAGCTCCAGGTCTTCATCAACTTCACGGAAGAAGATGAGCCGTCGAGCGGAGACGAGCCGAAGGCGCAGGAGCAGTTCAACGAATCACTGTTTAAGCGCGTGGATGAGCTTGACCTGTCGGTCCGGTCCGCGAACTGCTTGCAGAACGCCGGGATCGAGTACATCTGGCAGCTGGTCGAGCGCTCCGAGGCCGAGATGCTCAAGACCAAGAACTTCGGCCGCAAGTCGCTCAACGAGATCAAGGAGCTCCTCAGCGAGCTCGGGCTCTCGTTGGGCATGAAGCTCAACAACTTCCCGAAGGGCCGCGCGTAAGCGCGGTCGAAGGAGTCCAATATGCGTCACCAGTCCACCGGCCGTCAGTTCGGTATCGACTCCGCCCATCGCAAGGCCATGTTCAAGAACATGGTCACCTCGCTGATGGAGCACGGCCGTATCCAGACGACCGTGCAGAAGGCCAAGGAGCTGCGCAAGATCGCCGACCGGGTGATCTCGTTCTCCAAGAAGGTTCCCAATGCCGAGCTGGCCGGGCTCGAAGGCGCGGCGTTGGCGGAAGCCAAGGCGCGCCGGGTCCATGCCATTCGTCTCGCTCGCCGCTATGTGGCCGATCGCGACGTGCTGCATCGTATCTTCACCGAGTACAGCGACCGGTACGCCACGCGTCCCGGCGGCTACACCCGCATCCTGAAGCTCGGGAAGCGCGCGGGCGACAACGCCTCGATGGCCATCATCGAGCTGGTCACCGAGCCTCTGGCGGTCGCCGAGTAGGTCGACTTCAGTCGTCGTGCGTGTAGAGATGTAGTTCTCCTGGGGACATTCCCAGGAGAACGAGCATGTCGTCATCGCCGTCGTTATCCACGTCGTTGGTCCAGGCTTGCGTACCGAAAAGCTCCGTGCCCGTGTCGTCGTGGAAGCTGGGGGTCGTTGCGGCGGGGATCACATCCCCGCCAGCGGCCAGGTTCGTCACTGGGACCCAGGTAACGGATCCCTGACCCGGCGTGCCGATGAGCAGGTCGGTCGCCCCGTCGTCGTCCGGGTCGCCCATCGTTCCGGGCCGAATGGCCGCACCCGCCGTGCCGCCTGAGATCGTCGCCATGGCCGCGTCGGACCATGCAGCCACCCAGTCGGGTCCATTGATGATCCAGATCCGGCCGTCACCGCTCGAAAGCGCGTTCTGGGTCGGGATGCTGATCATGGCCTCGTCGTAGCCATCCCCCGTGATGTCGGGGAGCGAGCCGTATCGGGTGTCGGCGCTGCCGCCGCCAAAGTTGTCGAGCTCGCTCAGGTTGACCGCACTCTCCGTCGAGCGCAGGGAAGATGGGGCGACGTAGACCCGGAGGTTCGCATCGCCATCGAAGCCAGTGACCACGATTTCTGCCAGTCCATCGCCATCGAGATCCCCGATGCCCGCGGAGTCTGCGCAGGCGTCGTCCTCTGACAGCACGGAGAACGCGGCGTCGTCGAAGGACTGGGCGCCGGTCACACTCGACCAAGTGGTGACCGCAAGGGTGGTCGCCCCCGTGGCACAGCCCACCAGGAGCGTGCCGTCTGCGAGGTTGGCCACGCGCCCCCCCGCTCCGTCGTGTTCGATGCTCGCCACATGCATCCCGTCTCCCACCGCGTTCGGCAGGTAGAAGTGAACCGCCCCGCCCGATTCCCCCCACGGGGACCCCACGGCCAGGGTGTCGGCCCCGGTCACGGAGGTCGCTGCCATTCCCCAGCCTGTGCCCCCCGACCCAGACAACGCGGCAAGGGCTTCCCGTCGCGGGGTGACGATGCCATCCTCCGTAGGGAGAATGTAGACGAGTCCGGCGTAATCATTGGTGTAGGGAACGCCCACCGCGAGGTCATCGCGGCCGTCGCCGTTCAGGTCGGGTAGCCAGACGAGGGTCGAACCGAAGGCATCCTCGTTGGCGCCGGAATCGCCGCCGGCCTTCATGGTGGTCTCGGCGGGCGTCATGGCATCCACCGCGCCATCGCAGTCGTCGTCGAAGTCGTTCCACCGCTCGTCCATGCCGGGGTTCACCCTCGGGTTGGTGTCGATGCAGTCCGTGCCGGTGTGGTCGGCGCTCGAGTCGCCGTCGGCATCCTGGTCGTAGTCGTCGTTGCCCTCGCAATCGGCATCGGTGCCGTCGTACCAGGCATCTTCTGCACCGGGGTACACGGAAGCGGGGGGGAGGCCGGCGGGATTGGCGAAGGCGGCGTCCTGCACATCGTCCAGGCAGTCGTGGCTGCGGTCGTGCCCGTCGCCATCGCAGTCGTTCACGTCGGCAC
>CAMBIK010000157.1 GCA_945867435.1 Klebsiella pneumoniae | reverse complement strand
GGGCAATGGATGTTTCCCAGCCTGATTCACCGCTGTAGAACTGGGCCATTCCTTCTTGCAGCCAGCGGGGAACGGGTCGGTCCCCGAACGCGTGACCGAGCAGGACATGCACCAGTTCGTGGTCGAGCACGGTTTCAAGCGGGGTGGCGGTGCCGGGGCGGATGGCCGGCGATTTCAGGAAAACCAGGTCCCAGCGCGGCCAGGCCGTTCCGTCGGCCCAGTCGGGCGTTCGTCCCGGTTGCAGGGCGTGGAAGTCGGCCTCGGAGGGCATGACGTACACGTCGATGGTGCCGCCGGGCCGCACGCCCATCCGCTTGGCGAGCGCCGGCACGCTCTCTGCCGCACGGTTTGCCAGCCGGGTCACGGTGGCCCGGTCGGACCAGTCGCCGTGAACCTCGGCGTACAGCCCGTGCGCGCTGGACCAACCTTCTTCAGGCGCAGCTACAGTCGGGCGAATCGCGCTTTCGGGGGCGGGCCGCCATTCCGGGGCGGCCTCCGCACGCGGGGCGGCGAACGCGAGCGAAACGGCAACGACAAGGGTGCGCAGCAACATCGTCCCGCGATCGTAAGCGCGGTTTCTTGATAGTCACCCATGGCGCGTGCCGCGCCTCCCAAGTCCATGAAACGTCCCGGCGCAATGGGTGACTGCGGTGTGGGGGAGAGCACCACGTTCGGCGCGTTACTCACGCGCCGAACGCCGGAGGGAATGGTGCGGTAGGGGGAGAGGGCGGCGAGCCCTTTCCCCCGTTTCTGGTTAGACAATGCGGTGCCCCGTCTCGACAAAGGCCTCGCCGTTTCGCTCGCGCTCGGGGCGATTCTCCGCATCCTGCCGATCGAGGAATGGTCGCGGCGCCCCTGCGTGCGGGACGAGTGTACCTACGGGGACCTTGCGTCCAGCCTGTGGCGCGGCCAGGGCATGGTGGGAACGCGCGGCTGGCTTTGGGCGCCTGGCTACCCGTCGACCATCGCGGCGCACGTCAAGGTGTTCGGGCACATGAAGGATGTGAAGTACACCCAGGTGGCGATCGCTTGTCTCACCATCTGGCTGGTGTGGCGCTTCACGCGGGCGCACTTTGGGGCACGCGCCGCGTTCATCGCCGCGATGCTGCTCGCGGTCAACCCCACTCACATCTTCTACGCCTCCAGCTTGTGGAGCGAGTGTTTCTACACGGCGCTCTTGTTCGGCATGGTGAGTGTACTCGGTTGGGCACGCGGAGAATCCCCAGGTTCCGAAGGGGGTTCGAGCCCGCCCCATTGGTCGCGGGGGCTGGGGGTCGGCCTGCTTTTGGGCGCGTGCGTGCTGTATCGAGGCGTGGCCACCTACTTGCTGCCGTGCGTGGCGGTCACGCTGCTTTGGGGTCGGTACGCTCAGGCGGCGGCGTGGAAGTCGGTGCTCGCGACCACGGCTGCCGCCGCCTTGGTTGTCGCGCCGTACAGCGCCTACGCAACCAAGAAGTTTGGTGGCTTCGTGCTCTCGGATCGCACGCTCGGCCAAATGATGTGGCTCGGCAACAACGACTTCCCGCCGATCACGTTCGACTATGGCAACGGTATTGTCGACGACCGCGAGTTCGACCGGGTCACCGCCACGGGTCGGGAGCATTGCCCCTTCGAACTGGAGCCGACGCGCCAGGACGCCTGCGAGATGGACGCGGGCGTGGCCTGGGTTCGGTCCCATCCAGCTGAGTTTTTGGCGCGTGTGCCCGTGCGGGTGTCGCAGATGCTCACGCCCCACAGCCTGCTCACTCGAAACCTAAGGACAGGCCGGTGGAAGGGCATGCCCCAAGCGGTGGACGAGGCGCTCATCGTCGCGGTCGCCGCACTCTCGTTTGTGGTGCTGGTGGGCGGCACCATCGGCGCGTTTGCACGCGGTCGCGGCTGGTATGTCGTGGGGGCAACCCTGATTGTCGGCTATCACATCGCCGCGATCGCCTGTTTGGCAGGCCTGTCGCGGTACCGCGTTCCCCTGGAGCCGCTCTGGATGGTCTTCGCGGCTGGCTTTTTGGCGGAGCCTCGCGCTTCCTTTTCAGCATTGATGGCGGATAAGCGCAGGCTGTGGGGGGCGGTGGTGGTCACCAGCTTGCTTGTGGTGGTCATGCTCCGCTTCCTGCCGGCCGGGTGGCGTTCTTGGGGGTCGTGGTGGTAGGGGCCGCGCTCCTTTTGGGGTGTACAGGGGGAAGCGTCATCCCCCCCGGCGATCCCGCCCGTCCCGATGTCATCCTGGTCTCGATCGACAGCCTTCGGCCCGATCACCTCGGCAGCTACGGCAGCAAGCGGGCCCCCAGCGCCAGCCCCTTCCTTGACCAGCTTGGCGCCGAGGGCGTTCGGTTTACGGAGGCGCGTACGGTCTCGCCGTGGACGCTGCCATCGCATGTCACGATGCTCTCCGGGCGGCCACCCCTGGACCATGGCGTCGTGGAGGATGATCGGCGTATTCCCGAAGACCTGCCGATGATCCAGGAAGCGATGCGCACCCATGGCTACGCCACCGCTGGGTTTGTCTCGACCATCTACGTCTCCGAACCCTACGGCTTTGCGCGCGGCTTTGACCGATTTGACGATTTTGGGATCCAGAAAGCGGCCAATCTTCAGCACACCGTCCGTGCCGAAACGCTGGTCGATGCCGCCACCGCATGGGCTGAAACTCAGCCGAACAAGCCGATATTTCTGTTTGTGCATTTGTATGACGTTCACTACCCGTACCTGCCACCAGAGCCCTGGAATCTCCGGTACGACCGCGCCGGTACGCGCAAGTCCATGCGCTACCACTCCTACGAACGCTCGTTGCAGACCCGCATCAAGCCGGAGCGTTGGGCCCACCTGAGTGCTCAATACGACGAGAGCCTCGCTTACGCGGACGACCAGCTCAAGCGACTCCATTCGGCTTGGGGAGCCCGTGCGGCGACCTGGATCGTGACCGCGGACCACGGCGAGGAGCTTGGCGAGCACGGGGGCTGGGGGCACGCCCACACGTTGTTCCCCGAGGTCATGCGCGTGCCGCTCTTGATCTCGGGGGCAGGCGTGCCGACGCCTTCCGTTCGCGACGACCGGGTCGGGGTTTTGGATGTGCCTGCCACCGTGGCCGCGCTGGGGGGCGTGGCCTTCGAAAGCGCCGGGGTGAACGTTTTAGGGGTGGTTCCGCCCAAGCGGGACCAGGTGTTTGACACCAGTCGCTTCAAGAGCGCGCGGCTCGGCCTGCTCACAGGGGATGCGCGGGTCGATCTGGATTTTGCTCATGGCACCCAGGCCTGGTACGACGAGGTGCGGGATCCCGGGGAAGACTCTGCTCTTCCTGGCATGGAATCGACGCTCGTCTCGAAGGCCTGGGCGGCGGTGGGAGAACGCTGGGTCGCCTCAGGGTCGGTGATCAGCCCCGGATGGATCTTCGCCGTAGGCGCCTTCCGCGATCATGCATGGGAAGGCTCCGGTCCCTTCGCGCTGTTCCCCCCCGATGCCACCGTGAGCGGGCCCGCAGCACGCGCCACCGCCTTGCCTCCCACGGTTTCACTCTCCGACGACATGCGGGCGCAGCTCAAGGCCCTTGGGTACGAACAATGATGGAAGTACGCCGATGAATGGCGTGGAGGCTGCCGAGGTGCTCTCGCTGGGCGATGAGGCCTTTTGGATGGGGGACCGTGCGGCGGCGGGGACGGCCTGGCGTCGCGCTCTTGCGGGCGTGGACGGGTGTGAGGAAGCCCAGTGCCACGCGGTGGAGGCGATGGCGCGGCTGCGGCTCGTTCACCGCGAGGGCAATCTCGCGCCCTTCTGGCATGAAGCAGGGTGGACTCGGGCCCTGGCCGCCTGTCCGATAGCGGAGCCCTGGTGCGTGCTGGCATCCGCTGATTACGCCCTTTCTGTGCCAGAGTTTGCGGGTGGGAGCCCGAGTCTGGCCGCGGAGCTGGCGCTGCCGCTGCTGGCGACGGAGTCGGTCGCCGCCGCCGCCGCGGCACGCCTTCAGCTCGCGGCGGCGCGGGGGTCAGGGGTTCCTGTGGTGCCGTGGCCGACCACCGGTCACGATGGCATGGCGCGGGGAATGCAGGCTGCGGGGCGGGTGGAACCTGCGGACCCCGGCACTTGGTCGGTGGGCCTCGGGCTCACAGCGGCACCCTACGGGGGCGTCGGGGGTTTCGTTCGCTTCGTCCATCCCGATGTCGCGGCGGCCGGCCATCGTTTGAGCCTGATGGCGTTCGCCGACACGGCCCTGCAGGGGGGGGCCAGCGCGTCGTTCACGGCCCGCTTCCCCGGTCGGCCCTCCATCGGTTTGGCGGTTTCTCGCGGCACTCTGTGGCGTTGGGACGACTGGACTGCGGCCGACGGCATCGCGGGCTACGCGTTCGACCGGGGCGATGCGGCTCTGAGCTTAGGGTGGGCAAAGGCCCCGCTGTCGGTGTCGGGGGGCGCTGCGATGGTGGTCGGATTGCGGGGGGACCGGGTGGGTGGCGGAGAGCCTGCTTTGCCCACCTCGGACTGGGTGCTGGTGGAGCCGCTCGGGCCGGAAACAGTCGTCGCCGCGGGGCCCAGCGCGACGGGCCGGTTCGCGGATCGCAGCGGGGGCTATGATTTTTCTACCAGCGGACAAGTCCTTCTCGATGTGGAGGATGCCGAACCCCATGTCCACCTCACCGTCGATCTCCGCGTGGTGCGTCCGGTTGGCCGCGGGTCCTTGGCTGGCCGAGTCCTGGGTGAGTTGACGCCCGACGAGGAGTCGCTCTTCCTCCGGGCTGCCGTGGGCGGAACCACGCTCCTCCGTGGGCTGCCCTACGGACGCTTCCGCGATGAGGTGCTCGTGGCCGTTCAGGTTGAGCTGCGTCACCCGATCGCGGGGCCCTTCGAAGGGGCCGTGTTTGTGGATTCGGCCTTGTGCGATGGCCCCCATGGGACGGTTGGCGGCGGCCTTCGCATGGTTTTGCCGCCGGGCCGCGACAACCTCACCCGCATCGATGTCGGGGTCAGCCCGGAGGGTCTCGGCTGGGGGGTGGTTGTGGCGTATGGGGAGGCGTTTTGACTTGGGCGTCGCCCCGCTTCACCGCCCGCAAGTGAAACAGGTAGAAGCTCTCCACTTTCTCGCGTGCCCAGGGCGTGCGGCGTAGGAACTTCAGGCTCGACGCCACGCTCGGCTCGTGGTTGAAACACTGGATTCGCACCTGCTGGCCCAGCTCTTCCCACCCGTAGTGCTCCGCCAGTTCCGTGACGATCATCGCCAGCGTCAGTCCGTGGAGCGGATTTTTGGGTTGATCGGGGGCGTGCTCGCTCACGCGTTCATCACATGCACCGCCTGCCCGATCGCTGCCTTGGCGGCCTCCATCATCCCTTCGCCGAGGGTCGGGTGTGGATGGATGGCGAGGCCGATGTCCAGCGCTTCACAGTCCATCTCCACCGCGAGCACGGCTTCGCTGATGAGGTCGCTGGCGTGGGCCCCGGCGATGGTGACGCCGAGGATGCGGTGGTTCGTGGCATCGACAATCACCTTGATGAACCCGTCGGTGTCATTGGTGGTGAGCGCACGGCCGATGGCGGCGAACGGCACCTTTCCGACCTTTACGGTGTAGCCCTTGGCGCGAGCCTCGTGTTCCATGAGTCCGGCGGTGGCGATCTCGGGGTCGGTGAACACCACGGCGGGTACGGTCTTGCTGACGTTGTGCGCGGGATGCCCTGCGATCACCTCTGCCGCGATCTCGCCGTCGTGCGTGGCCTTGTGGGCCAGCATCAGCCCGGTCGTGCAATCTCCAATCGCGAAGACCCCGGGAACGCTGGTCCGGAGTTGATCGTCGGTCTTGATGAAGCGCCCATCCATCGCGACGCCGGTCGCTTCGAGGTTGCAGGTGTCGGTGTTCGGGCGGCGGCCTACGGTCACGAGGATGGAGTCGACTTCCAGGCTTTGCTCCCCCGTGGCCGTGCGGAACTTGAGCACGGCCCCGCCATCGCCTTCCTCCCAGCTTAGCGCTTGGGAGCTCGTGTATACCTTGATCTTGTCCTTCTTCATCCTCCGCTCGATCACCTTCACGGCATCCAAGTCGAAGCCGGGGAGCACCTGGTCGGTGGCCTCGATCACTGTGACGGCCGAGCCGAGCTTGGCGAACATTGACCCCATCTCCAACCCGATGTAGCCGCCGCCGATCACGGCGAGCCGCTTGGGCACCTCGGGCAGGGCCAGGGCCTTGGTGCTGTCGAGCACCCGTGCGTCCTTGAAGGAGAAACCAGGAATCTCGGTGGGTCGGCTGCCCACGGCGATAACGACATGATCGGCCTCAATCCTTACCAACCCATCGGCGGTCTGGACTTCCAGCACTCGTGGCGCGACGAATCTGGCCTCCCCGAGCAGCATGTCCACCTTGTTCGCCTTGAGCAGCGTGCGCACCCCGCCCGTGAGCTTGTTCACGACAGTGCCCTTCCACGCTTGCAGCCTGGTCATGTTCACGGTGGCGCGGCCGGGCACCTCGATGCCCATCGCCTCGGCGTGGTTGATCTCCTCGACGCGCTTGCCGGCGGTGATCAGGGCCTTGCTGGGGATGCAGCCAACGTTGAGGCAGACCCCACCCCAATATTCTCGCTCGATAACCAGGGTTTTCACGCCGAGCTGTCCGAGGCGAATTCCACAAGGGTAGCCGCCAGGTCCTGCGCCGAGGACCACCGCACCATAATTCCTCGTTTCCATCGTTCGCTCCGTTGGCGGGGTGCCTAACCCCAAGTCGCTGCCGGGGTATCCTCCCGGTATGTCGCTGCTCCTTGTCGGCCTCCTGGGTTGTGGTTGGTGGGAATCGTACCAGGCGTGTAGCGCCGCCGAGGAAGCAGACATCGCGAGCTGGGAGGCGTTCGAGGCTGCGATAGAGACCGCAGCGGTGGCGGCTTCTGCGCAGGCTGCAGCGAGTTACGCCGCCGCCGGCCTCGTGGACAGCCGCCTTACCGAGGCCCGGTCCGTACCCTCCGCAGCGCCAACCCTGGGCCGGGCCGAGGCGGCGCAAGATGCGTTCACGCGCGCCTCCAAAGTGGCCGGTGCCGAGAAGGCCGCCTCCGATGCGCGGTGGATGGACTGGTCCATGAAGACTCAGGAACAAGCCCGAACTGCCGACCAGCTCCGCGCCCAGTCTGAAGGCGAACTGGAACGGGTCGCCGGTTGGGGCAGCGCTCATCGCGATGCTACCGTGGCGGCCGTGCTTGCCACGGCTAGCTACGAAGCGCGGGTTCGCACCGGTGCGGCGCGGCTCGCCCTTCGACTCGAAGCTCTCGCGGCACCGACCGCGCCCCCCGAGGAGGAAGAGGCCGCAGCGCTGGTGGCCCCCTTCCGTTCCCGCATGGAGGCCGCTGTCCAGCACAAAGCGGTGCTGGACAGCGATCTTTTGCGCGTGCTCGGAAAGGTCGATCGCCATGCCTACGCCCTCGATGCTGCGGCGCAGACTGCTGAATCAGCGGCAGGAAACTACGAATTTATGGGTTTTCCGCCAGAGGTCCTGATCGCGAAGGCCGCCGCTCTCGCGGCGAGCGCCGCGTCGGGACACGCGTCGGCGTCGGCATCCGTGGTCCGGAAGGGCGTGGTGAGTGGTCGCGAGGCGTCGGCGATCGTGTCCCCACCGGAAGCTGTCGTCGTGGGGCTGGCTCGCGCGCTAGAGCTAGCCGCCGTGGCCGAGCAGGCCTGCCCCTGAACCCTCCCTTGCCGCCGAGCCACGCTCCGCTGCGGATCTCAGCGGTCGTGGTGACCTACCGGGGCGGTGAGCTGTTGAGCGCCTGCCTCGCTTCGTTACGCGCCCAGTCACGCCCCGTGGACGAGTTGATCGTCGTGGTGTCCAACCACGCGGTTGAGGTTGATGCCCCCTCAATTCAACTCGGGGAAAACGTGGGGTACGCCCGTGCGGCCAATGCGGGTGCCCGCGCCACGACCGGCGAGGTGTTGCTGTTGAACGACGATACCTTTCTTGAGCCAGAATGTGTCGCCAAGCTGGCTGATACATGGCAGGGCCCAGGGGTGTATCAGCCGCGTATTCGGCTGGCCGATGGCAGCGGTCGGCTGGACAACGTCGGGCTTGGATTCTTGCCGGATGGAAGCGTTTGGGCGCGTGGCCGCAATGGGCCCGACCGCGCGATCCATGAGATCCCCGGATGTTTCTCGGGCGCTGCCGTGCTCGTCGCGCGCGAATGGTGGGATGCGCTGGGGGGCTTTGACGAGCGGTTCGAGAGCTTTGGGGAGGACGTTGATCTGGCGCTGCGCCTGCACCGCCGGGGGGCTCCGTTCTTTGTGGTTCCCGACGCAGTGGTCGACCACCACCTTGGTGCCTCGTTCGGGCGGGTCTCCGCGCTGAAGTTGCGAAATATCGAGAGAAACCGTGTGCGGGCCGCGGTCCGGTCCATGCCCGCCTCTGCGGTTCTGGCGCTGCCATTGACGACGCTCGCCCGCTACGCAGTTTTTGCGGGGCTCGGGCTACGCGGGGGGGGGCCGGGTCGAGACGTGCCGCTGGCCATGCGTGTTGCAGCCGTGGAAGGCTTCCTTCGTGGCCTCGCCGATGCGCCGGAGTGGTGGGCCGACCGGCGGAGGGATGCCGCATCCTGGACACGCGGAGAGATGGCGATGTGGGGGGTGCTGTGGCGCGGAAGGGCGTGGTGGGAGGATGTGTCACGATGATCATGAACACCCTGACCGCCGTGGTTTTGCCAACCCTCGATACGGCCGATTCGTTGGCGCGGGTGCTGAGCGAACTGCCGGCTGGACTGCTCGCGATCGTGGTCGACGATGGCAGCCGCATCCCCGTGACCGTGAGCCGAAGTGATACATTTGTCGTGCGTCACGCGGTGAACCGCGGCTATGGTGCCGCACAGAAGTCGGGGTACGCGCTGGCCCTCGCCAAGGGGGCGGACCGGGTGGTGCTCTTGCACGGTGATGGTCAGTACGACACCGCAGCGACCTTGGCGCTGGCCGGCGTGCTCGATTCAGCCGACGCCGCGATGGGCAGCCGATTCATGGCGGATCCACTGGTGATCCCGACCTGGCGCCGCATCGGGAACCGTGCCCTCACCGGGGCCGCGAATCTGCGGTTCGGAACCGAGTTCACCGACCTCCATTCTGGGGCGCGCGCGTTCCGGGCGGAGACGCTGCG
>CAMBIK010000156.1 GCA_945867435.1 Klebsiella pneumoniae | reverse complement strand
GAGACCGACCGCGAGGCCGAGCGCGGTCAGACTGGCGAGGATCTCGGCCACGTCGGCGCGGCGGGCCCCCTTGAAGCGCCGGGCGACCTGCTCGGTGTCGAGGGTGTCTGGGGCGGTGTCGAGCGCCGTGCGCACGGCGGCGATGCGGTCCGAGAGGGAGGCGGGCCACTTCGCGGCGGTGGCGACGGGCTCGATCGGCCGGACGACCTCCAGGCCGGGCAGCGCGATCGTCTCGGCGACGGGCTCGCCCGCGAGCGGCCGCTGGTAGTCGGGGCGGAGCCAACGCACGAGGCCGCGCTTCTCCTCGGCGGCGCGGTCGGCGTTGAGCTCGACGAGGCGTTCGAGGATGCCCTCGTCGTCGAGGTCGTGGGGCCAGCCGTAGGCGTCGAGCACGGCGACGTCGAGCGCGTCGTGGACCTCCCGGAGGATGCTCACGAGGCCGTACTCGTGGATGACGCGCTCCTTCTCGGTGAGCGGCTCGCCGGAGCGGAGCTTGGCGAGGACGTTGTACATGCCGGTTAGCGTGAGGTCGGGGTGCGCGGCCTGCCGGGACTTGCGGTGGGCGTCGAGGCGCTCGCCGAGGTCGCGGATGCGGGCGCGTTGGGGGTCGGTGGGGGTTGGGAAGGGGAACGGGTCGAAGCAGGTGCCCTTACTGTAGCGCGGGTCGTTGCCGACGCCGAGGCGTGCCCCCGCAGCCAGCGCCCAGGGGACGTGGACCCGGCTGGAGAGCACCCCGAGGTCGGACGCATCGGCTGAACCGATCGCCGTCAGCATGTTGTCCGGCAGCACTGAGGCGTCGAGGAACACGAAGAACCGGTGCTTCGCGGTCTCGCCGGTGGCGATGTAGCGGGGGAGGCCGGTGAGCGCGGCGCGCAGCTTCGGCCGCTCCCAGCCGAACCGCCACCACGTCTCCCGGATCGGCGCCCGCTGGTTCTGGTCCCGCTCCGGCTTCACGCGCAAGAGTACGCGCTGGTACGCATCGGGGTGCGCGGCGGCGGCTTCGTCCTGCGTCAACCCGCAGAAGTCGATGACGTAGGCTCCCCGCGAGGTGGCGGCCAGGTCGCGCCCGTTGAGGTACGGCCGGATGATGCGACCGGTGGCGTCGTGCGCGCGGAACGATCCCGCCTCGCTCGCGTCGAGGATGAAGCCGGCGCCGTAGAGCTGGACCCCGGGCGAGCAGATGAAGGCGTTGGCACGCAGCACGACGGCATCCGTCACCCTGGCCCCCGCGCGCAGATCCGGGCCGATGCGCGCCACGCGCCGCTCGGACACCTGGACCCCGGCCGGATCGTCGCCCTCGACGGTCACCGTCGCCAGGGTCGCCGCCTCGGAGAGGGCCGGATCCACCGCCTCGCCCACCGTCATGGCGATGCGGACGGCCGCGCCGTCACTCTCCTGCACCCACGGATGGTCGGGCACCGCGAACGCGATGCGGAGCGGAGGCTTCGCGTCGAGATGGGCGGCGAGCACCCGCCGCTGGAACACCTGCCCGATGCTGTTCGTCGTGATGAGCCCGAAGCGTTGCGCCCCGAGATTCCGCGTGATCTCGGCCGCCTTCTCGACCCAGAACATGACGTAGTCGGCCTTCTCGGGCACGTCCGGGTAGACCTTCCAGAGCGCCTCGACGTACCCGTCCCCTCTCGCCTGCCGAATCTTCCATCCACCGATGAACGGCGGATTCCCCACGATGAAGTCCGCCGCCGGCCAAGTCGCCGCGCGCGGGTTCACGTATCGCTCAACCGGTACCGTCGCCGCCTCGTCGGGCACGTCCTTCCCGGTCACCGGGTGCATCTTCGTCGACACCCCATCCCAGCGTGTCACCGGCTGGCCCTCCGCGTCCAGCACGGGCTCGATCCGGTCCCACGTCAGCAGCGCGTCTCGGCACTCGATGTTGCCGTAGCTCTCCAGGACCGGCTCACGCGCCGCCGCCTTCCCGCTGATCCGGGCGTTCCACGACAGGAAGCCCAACCACAGCACGAGGTCCGCGATCTCGCGTGCCCACGGCTTCACCTCGATGCCGAGGAACTGCGCGGGCGTGACCCGCGCGCCGAACGCGGCCTGCGTGTCGCCCAGCTCGGCCAACATCGCCAGCACCTCGGACTCCAGCCGCTTGAACGTGTCGAGCGCGACGTAGAGGAAGTTCCCCGTGCCACACGCCGGATCCAGCACGCGCAGGGTGCAGAGCTGGCGGTGAAACTCGCCCACCACGTCGCGCGCGGCCACGATCTGCCCGTTGCCGACGAGCTGGCGGGCCTCCACGCGCACCAGGTCCCACTCGGCGCGCAGCGGATCCTCGATGGTGGGCTTCACCAGCCGGGCCACGTACTCCCGCGGCGTGTAGTGGGCGCCGAGCGCGTGCCGCTCGCGCTTGTTCAAGGCGCGCTCCAGGAGCGTCCCGAAGATCGCGGGCTCCACGTCCGCCCACGAGCACTTCGCGGCATTCAGCAGGGTCACGAGCTGGGCGGCGTCGAGCGCGAGCGCCTTCGGCTCGGCGAACAGCCCGCCATTGAAGCGGAGGATTCGCCCAGCGCCGAACAGGCTCCCGCCCGTGTTCATCTTCGCCCACAGCTCCTCGACCTCGCCGGGGAAGCTTGCCGGCTCCTTGCACCAGCGGTCGGCGAGCGCGCGGGTGAACATGCCCTCGGGCAACAGCCCCACGTCCTCGGCGAACATCGTGAACAGCGCCCGCATCAGGAACTTCGCCACCAGCTCGGGCGCGTGCCCGGCGTCCTCCAGGGCCGCAGACAGCTCCGCGATGTGCCCGGCGATCTTCCGCGTGACGCGCGCCTTCTGCTTGGCGGGGTCGAGCGCGTGCGGCTCCGTCCACACCTGCTTCAGCGTCGGGGCATGGCGTGCGAGATCCGCGAGGAACAGCCGCGAGGACTGCGCGTCGGGGAACGGCCGGTAGTCCACGGTTCCGTCGAACGCCGCGTAGAGGTCGAAGCAGTGGCCGATGTCGGCGACGATCAAGAACGGCGGCGGCTGAGCGAGCGTGCGCGCGTACCCGAGCGCCTGTCCGAAGGCGTCGCGCATCGCGATGTGCCAGGTCGGCGTCCCCCGGCGGGCGGTGCCGAGGCTCGCGGCGCCAGCGTCGCTCCCCTGCTTCGCCTCCAGCACGAAGCAGCCCGCCTTGTAGAGGTCGATCTTGCCGATGGTGACGGTACCACCCTCGTGAGGGACGACGGCGTCGGCCTCGAAGACGTAGGCGTCGCGGCCGCGGTCCCCGATGCGGGGCTCTGGATGGGGTACGCCGAGCACGTCGCACAGGTCCTTGAGGTAGCTGTCCTTGTTCGCCCGCTCCGAGGCTCCTGAGGCTGACCAGCGGGCGATGAACTGCTGCACTTCCATGCCGGCGATGTACCCCGTCAGGTGAGCAGGTGGGCGTTCCGGCGATGGCGGAGGCGGACCCGGGGCGCGGGTCAGCCTCGGGGTGATGCCGGATCGGGAACACGCGGGCGCCCGAGGGGTGATGACGGGCGATGACGTTACTCCGGATCGGCGATGCCGATGACGGAATTGTGGGCGTGATTCCACGTCATCATCGACATCGGGCGGTTGTCATCGGGGAGGAGCGGCATCGTCATCGGGGCTGGTCATCGCGGATGTCATCGGGGTCGTCATCGTCATCATCGGGCTTGACTTCGGAACCGATGTTAGTATAGATAACGTGTGCTGCCTCGGAGCCTCATGTCTACCCCCGCCTCCTCTCGCCCCATCGTGGACTCCGCAACGCTCTTCGGGCGCTGCATCGCCGTGATCCGGGCCGACCTCGGCCTCACTCAGGCGCAGATGGCCGCGATGCTCCGCGTGTCGCGCCCCACGCTGACCCACTTCGAGACCGGGCGCGCGACGCCGTCCTTCCACGTCCTGCTTCGCCTCGGGCAGCGCGTCGCGAAGGCGCGGGTGGACAGCGACGCCACCGCCGTCCTCGCGCTCCTGCACCTGACGGCGAGCGCGCTCCAGGCCGACGGCATCCGCGTGCTCAACCGCCCGGTCCGCGAGGGCGACGTCATCCTCGACTTCGCCAAGATCGACCGCGTGGTCGGGCGCGTCTTCGACCGCGAGTTCCGCGAGTACGTCCCCGCCAAGCTCGCCGACTTCTCCGGCGACGACGACGAATAGCCACGTTCAACCAACCAACCTGACAAGGAGACTCCCATGGGCAAGTACGCATTCATCGACAACATCTTCGGTACCGACGACGAGGAAGAGACCGAGGCGAACGACGCCTTCGACGAGGAGGACGATGACGAAGAAGAATCCGACAACGAGTCGGACGAGGAGGACGACGATCAGCCCGCGGACGAGGACGACGCCACGCTCGCCCAACTCGACAAGGACTTCCGCAGGCTTCGTGCTCGTGTTCGCGGATCGAGCGACCTGTCCGAGCTTCGCTCCATCCGCGCGGACCAGTCGGCCGCCATGGCCGGGCCCCAGACCCCGACCTTCCGGCTTCGGACGAGGGACATCATCGAGGAGATCGACGCTCGCGTGACCGACGTCCGCGCGAGCCGCGGTCCACGGGGTTCGTGATGTGCGCCGCCTCATTTGACTTCGCGGCAGAGCGCGGCTTCATCGAGGCCAGCGTTGACCCCAACGAGATCCTCAGCTGGATGAACGAATACGGCCAGCATGGCCGTGACGCAGAGGCCGAGGGCGACGACGAGGCCGCGGCGCAGTTCGAGGAGTTGCGCCAGGAGGCTGAGGATCGGGTCGTGGAGCTGAAGGCGGCGAAGATCGAGCGGGAGACGCCGAAGCCGCCGAAGGACCGAGTGGTGCGGGTGGTCGAGACTGCGCAGCCCCGGCAGCGCGAGGAACCGGTGGCTGAAGCGCGGGCGACGCGCCGGACCGATTCTCGCACCGAGCCGGTACGGAGCCTTGATCGGGACGACTCGGCGGAACGCGCCGCCAATCGCGCTGCGGCCGAGCGGCGGCGGGCCGACGACGAGGAGTTGCACCAGCTCACCGAACGGGCGCGCAAGGCCGAGGCTCGACTGGCGGCGGCCGAGGCGGCGACGGCGAGGATTCTCGCCGACCAACGGCGTGCGGCTGAGGCGCAGGATCAGGAGCGCCGCCGGGTTGCGAAGGAGCGGGCCGAGAAGGAGATGCTGGACAAGGAACGCGCGGCGGTGGCGGCGGAAGTCAGGGCGCAGGCGGCCGCCAAGGCGGCATCTGCCGCTGCGACGACCTCGGTTGCACGAGTGACGACGGTCGCGTCCATGCCGGCGGGCGCGGACGCCGGCCGTCCCACGAGTTCGGGCGTGAACGCCGAACGGACTCGCACGACCGGCACTTCGCAAGCCGCCGTGCCCGAGATGACCCCGCTGGCGAGGATGTTCCAGGAGCGGCTGGCCGAACCGGCGCCGGAAGTTGCCCCGCGCGCCCGTGCGACGACGCCGCAGGCTCCGGCGACGAAGGCGAGCCCACCCCCCACGCAGGCGCCCGCGAAGCTGACGGCCGCGCCTCCACCCACGCCGACGATCGACCCCGACGACGACCTCCCCCAGCTCACCGGCGCGGACCTGACCTCCTACCGGACCTGGCTCGGCGTGAGCCAGCGCGCGCTGGCCTCCAAACTCACGGTGGAACAGAGCGTGATCTCCAAGAGCGAGGGCAAGCCCAGCACCGTCCTCCCGCCGCAACTCCGCAAGGCGCTCCACCGCGCGATGGGCGAGCCCCTCCCGGACGCTGGAGGTGCATCGTGAGACTCGCTTCCCAACTCGCCGCCGGCGAGGAGCGCCGCATCGCGCGCGCCATCGCTCCCGTTCGCGCCGCGGTGCGCGAGGGCCGCTCCCTGTTCTGCTGCTTCGACCAACCGATGGGCACCACGCGGCTCGACCTCATGGGCCCGAACGGCATGATCGGCGGGGCAAGCGACGGGTTCCTGTGCGCCCCGGTCCCTACGCTCCGCCTCTGGTCCCCGACCGCGACGGGGCGCCCGATCGCCCAGGCCGCCGCCAACAAGGACTTCCCCGCAGGGCTCGACAGCATCGCTCGGCGCGCCGCGCCGCTCATCGGCGACGAGCTGCCGCTCCTCCTCGCGATGCTCGCCGCCGTGCAGGAGGAGACCGCCGGGATGCGCTTCCGCACGCCCAATGTCGGCGACCTCGTAACGAGTTCCGGCCGCCCGACCGGCGCGGCTTGGATGTCCGCGTTGTCCCTCGCCGACATTCAGGCGGCGGTGCTCAAAGCGGTTGCGTAGCCACCGAAAACTATGTCAAGTAGAACCGGCACCTCTGGAGCCCCCATGACCATGATCGGAGCCGCGTATCTGCGGTGCAGCGACCCCCGGCAAGACAAGTCGGTCCAACAACAAAAAGAGGAGATCGAACGCCGCGCCGCCGCCGATGGGGTGGTCATTCCCGCCTCGAATTGGTTTGTCGACGAAGGGATCAGCGGGCGCACGGCCAAGAAGCGCGCCGCCTACCAGTCGCTGCTCCGTGCCGCCGAGGGCCAGCGCGATTCCCGCCTCGGTCGGCGTGCCGTGCGCGTGCAGGGCATTGACCGGCTTTACGTCTGGGCTTTCTCGCGCGTGGCCAGGAATATGTTCGACTGCCTTAAGGCGTTGGCTACCCTCGACGAAGCAGACATCGACGTGATCTCGCTGACCGAACCCGACGCGGGGGACAAGTCCTTCCGTAAGTTGATCCGGCCGATTCTTGCGTGGCTGGCCGAACGTTACAGCGAGGAGCTGTCGCGCAACGTCGTGCGCGGGATGCGGTCACAGGCCGAAAAGGGCTTCTGGCAAAATGGACACGCCCCCTACGGGTACGCGCTCCAGAAGGTCGAGGGCGGCACCAAGCTGGCCGTCACCGATGACACGCGCGCCGACTTCGAGACGGTGCAGCGGATCTTTGCCGAGTACCTCGTCGGCAAGGACGGGCAGAAGCGCCTCGCTGAGAAGCTCACGCGCGAGGGCGTGCGCCCTCCGAGTCGCGAGGTCGCGCGTGATCGGTTCGCGGGGACGTGGAGGCCGAAGCACGTCCAAAACATCCTGACCAACGTCACGTATTGCGGCCACCTCGTCCAGAAGGGTGACGCGCTGGCACGCAACTGCCACGACGCTGCGGTCACCGACGAGGACTTCGCCCGAGTCGCCGCCCTCCGCAAACTGAAGGACCGCAACAAGGACGAAGGCGGCAACGGCAACCACGCGATCCACATGAGCGAACGCGGCGTGCTCACGCCATGGCTGCGCTGCGGTTCATGCGGCGGGCGGATCGCGATCACCGGTGGCGGACACACCGGAAACGTGCGCCACTACTACACCTGCGCCACCCGGCAGGAGAACAAGGCCAACTGCTCGGGTCTCTCCGTGCGCGTCGAGAAGTTGGACGCCGCCGTCCTCGACTACATCCACGACGAGGCGCTCTCCCCCGAGAGCGTGCGCGAGATGATCAACCAGGGCGTCGTCGCGCTCGCCGACCAACCCGACGAGGTTCAGGCCGAACGCGCTCGGCTCGCCACTGACATCGCCGAGTTGGACGCCCGCATCCGCAAGATCGGCCTCCAGGTCGCCGACGACATCATCACCGGCGACGACGCCAGGGCGATCAACGCCCCGCTCATCGCCCGTCGCGAGGCTCTCAAGCTCCGGCTCGCCGCCCTCCCGGAACGCAAGGCGGTACCCACCCCCGACCGAATGGACCCCGCGAAGTTCCGCGCCGCCGTGTTGGAGGCGTGGAGCACCCGCCCCCTCGACGAGCGCCGCGAAGCATTGGACCGCCTCGTCGAAAAGATCACCCTCTCAGACGGCGGCGCCCACGTCGACTACCGCGTCAAGGACGAACAGATCGCGTTTCACCAGCCTGACCCCTCAGGCCCGCCATAAGCCCCCATGTCACTCCGGCTGCCATCCGCATCCAGCACGTCGGTGTGTCCGGCATCGATGCACGGGCTGCTCCGCCGTAGCGTAAAGGTGTCGTTCGTCCAATCCAGGTCGTTGGTGGCGGTTGTGAAAATCGGATTGCTGGCCAGGTTCCCTGCGCCGATGGCTGACCAGTGGTCTTCCGTCGAGCTGCTGTCCTCGTAGTCGGGGAAGTTTCCGGACACGGCGTTGTAGGAGAAGGAGAAGGTGCCAGCGTCGTCGTCCGCGTAGGCGCCCACACCCAAATTACCATAGATGATATTATTGTAGACGGTGGGTGTCGTGCCGTTCCATTGGGTGAATCCGGCACCCCAATCCGTCTCCAAGACGTTGTTGAACGCGATGACGTTGTTGCTGATGGTCACCTTGCCATTGCTGCTGTTGGGTTCGTACACGACGATTCCCCCGCCCAGCGCACTGGCACGATTGTCGGCGATGATGTTGTTGGTGATGATGAGCCCCGTCGGGCCGCCGATTTGAACGTCGATGCCTCCTCCCTGGCCATCTTGCTCCATGCCTTCGCCGTCGGCCTCTGCGCTGTCGTCGGCCTCGTTTCCCAAGATGTAGTTGTTGGCGATGAGCGCATCGCTGTAGGCAACCCAAATTGCCCCTCCGTCCCCTGCGGTGTTCTCGGCCATGTAGTTGTCCATGACCGTGGGCGCGCCGCCCCGGATATCGATCGCGCCGCCATCGCAACCGCTCTCGGGGCCGTCGATGCAGGCGTCGTTTTGGATGATCTCGTTCCCAAGGATGGCGGGAGAACCATCGTAGGTACGGATGCCACCGCCAACGCCGCCGAGCGTGCTGATCGCGTTGCCCACGATCACATTGTCCTCGATGGTCGGCGAGCACCCCTTGATGCGAATGCCAGCCCCCGCGGAACCGCCTCCGTTGGTGATGGTGAACCCGCTTACCCGAGCGTTGTCCTCGTCCAGGTCCCCGTCTCCGTCTTCCTCCATCGCAATGCACGAGTCGACCCCGCCACCATCGATCACGGTCGAGCCTGGGCCAGCCAGCGACTCCATGTTCACGCCGTAGCCGTGGAAGTCCACGTTTTCCGCGTAGGTGCCGTAGTAGGCACGGACTTCGTTGCAGCCGGATGCGCCCGCGGCATCCACGGCTTCTTGTAGGGTGCCCATAGGGTCGCTCGCACGCCCATCGCCCACCTCGCCAGGCAAGGCGTAGACCGGACAGAAATCGATGCAATCCAAGGTGCCGTCCACGTCGAGGTC
>CAMBIK010000155.1 GCA_945867435.1 Klebsiella pneumoniae | reverse complement strand
GCCGCCTCTGGGGTGAGATGCGCAAGGCCGGCTTGGACCAGAACACGGTGGTCGTGCTGGTCGCCGACCACGGCGAGGCCTTCGGTGAGCACAAAAACGTGTTTCACGGAAACTTGTACCAAGAGAACATCCACGTTCCGGTCATCCTGCGCGGCCCGGGAGTGAAGGCAGGGCGGATGAAGGCCTTCGGCCAACTGGTCGATGTGGCACCCACCCTCTCCGACCTCGCGGGCGTTCCCAAAGGCAAAGGTTGGCAGGGTAAAAGCATGGTGGGCGCAATGGCGGGCGGGGCCGGCCACAGCGACGTGATCTACAGCGAATACGCCGGCCACCGGATGGCGATCGAACCCACGACCGGGCTCAAGCTCATCCTCGGCGATGGCCCGGTCAAGCTCTACGACCTCAACGCCGACCCCCTGGAACGAACCAACCTCGCGGAGACCCGCGCCGCAGATATCGCCCGCATCAAGCCGCTGCTCGAAAGCCGGTTCTTGGCTGGAAAATCCCTCGCCTCGCAGTTCCCGATCGAGGCGGGCACGGGGATGACCCGGGAGCAATGCGAGATGCTGCTCCAGCTCGGCTATGTGAAGGACTGCAACATGGAACACGACGACGGAGACGGGAAGTGAGCCTGGCGGCACTCGCGGCGCTGCTGTGGCTGACACCCCAGTCCCAAGGCGCAGAGTTCGCCGGAACGTTGAAAGAGTTGGGCCTCGATCTGGCGGGCGGCTACGGCGGTGCTCCCGAGGGTCTGGCCTTCATCGTGCCGCCGGGAACCACCTCCACGGCCTCCTTTGGCGACCTCGGCGAAGGCGTGACCGGCGTACGATTCGAGGTGAAGCAGGCCGGCGATGCGCTGGTCTGCACCCAGTTGCTGCCCCTGGGCCCCCAAGCCTTCGTGCGTGCCCGCCTGAGAGTGCCCGCGATCGCCCCCGGCGCAGGAAGCTGGATGGGCCTGAACTTCGAACTGCGGGCTCGGGATGGCCTGGGGGCGCTGGTCTCTCCCGCTGGCGGCCAGTATCAGCTCATCAAAAACCTAAGAGAAACGAGCAGTTGGCAGGATGTGGAGCAGCGGATCACCGTGCCCGCCGGTGCCACCCAGGGTGAGTTCTGCTTTCGCTTCGTGCTCTCGACCGGCACGCTCGAAGTGGACAAGCTCTCGATCGTCTCAAAGTCCGGGGATGGCGCGGCGAGCATCGCACCGACACCGGTCGCACCGACACCGGTCACCACGCAGCCGAGGCCGCCTTCACCGCCCGTGGCCGTGTCCACGGCGCCCGTGTCCACGGCGCCCTTGTCCACCGTGACCGCTGCGCGGCCCGGATCAAACCCCGAGGGCGCCGCCCGCGGATTCACCCTTCGGCTGGACCAACGCGGCAGTTCCGTTGCTTGTACCCCGTGGATAGCCACATCCGGGCCGCTGAGCGTCCAGGGCACGGCCGATGTAGCGACCATCAATCCCGAGGCCGTGGACTGGAGCGGGCTCGCGGTGGAGGCCTACGCACGCGACGCACGCGACCAGCCCTTGTCGGCCCAGGGCGTGCCCTACGCCCCGATCTTCGTGACCACGCGGCAGGGGCTCGGCCAGCGGTTCAGCGCGGACTGGTCCCCCCCAGCCGACACCTCCCGCGCCCGCCTCTGCGTCCGTTTTTCAGACGCATCCGGCAGCGCATCCTTCGACTGGAAGTAAAGTCTCACCCCGCGGAGGTGAACTCGATCCAGGCGGCCTTCAGCAGGTTCAAGGCCCCCCCATCTTCGTGTGCCCGCACGGAGGGGATGGCCGCGACCAGGATCTCAGGGTCCCGACGCGCCCGTGCCCCAAGGATGGCGGTCCAGACCAGCGCGTAGGGGCCCGGATTCCCTTCCCCAAGCCATGCAGCCATCCGGATGGCCGCCGCGCTCTCGTTGCCGACGGAGGCCAGCGCCCCCGCGTGAAGCAGCGCGGCATCACCCGACTCCCCGGCGAGCGCAGTCCCGGCGGCGGTCGCTCCATCGAGGTCCACTCGCCTGCCAAACGCCAAAAGCGGAGGTTCCCTTTCCAGCTCCGCACGGAGGACAGCCCCCTTGCCCGCCGCCTGGCGGTAGGCCCAGGAGCGGTCTGGAGCCGGTGCGGCGGGAAACGCGGTGTCCAGGAGGGGACCGGCGAGCGCGATGAGCGCTGCGGAGCGAACAAACTCGGCCGCGGCGGCGATCCCGGAGGCCTCGGCCGAAGCCCGCTCGATGCCCCCCAGGTCTCCGGCCGCGACCGCCGCCTCGATGGACCTTCCCGCCGCGACAAGCCGCCGCGCAAGCTCGCGCAGGCGTTCGTCGACGCGCGCCGCAGCGGCTTCGGCCACGCCATCGCTCAGCCAAGGCCAGGATGCGATGGCGGCCGCCGCGACCTCCACATGGATGGCGCCGAACGCGGTGAGCGAGGCGGTAAGCTGATCGTAGAGGGCCGCCACATCCGGGGGCGCCCGTTCAGCCCCCCCCGTTTCGGCGGATAGCAGCGCATCCAGGGCGGCGACCGCGAAGTCTTCGGGCTCCGCGGGATCGCCGAGGACCGCGGGTCGACGCCAGAGCTCCAGTCGGGGCAGAGGGGCCAACCGAGCGGCCCCCTCCACCCCCGCCAGCGCCGCGGGGTGGGCGATTTCCGCATCCTCGTCGGAGGCGGGTGGAGCGGAGGAGCCGAGCGCCGCGGCGAGGAGCGCGACCGTACAGAGGTGGCCGGCAGGCAGGTCCGCGGCGGCGGCATCCGCCCGCGGCCGGGCTCGCAGGTCAGCAGCCGCCTCCACGACGCCGTGCCACTCCGGACCGAGCCTTGCGAGCGCCGCCTCGAGAATGGCGAGGTCCTGGGCCAATGCCAGCACCAACGGCTGCTCTTCCAGGATGCCGATCCGTGCTCCGCCGGCCGCGAGGGCGCGCACCTCGTCGTGAGGAGCGTGGTGACCCAGGAACCGAAGTGCGGCGCGGACGCGGGCCCACACCCCATCGACAGCCCCCGAACCGTCCAAGATGCGCCGGTGAGTCAGCCGTGCGTAGTGGCGGAGCCCGCGGGAGAGAACGCCGGGCGACCAAGGCAGATCGCCAAATCTCACGTCGGCGTCTTGGCCCGTGGCGTCCCAGGGAGCCTCTTCCGTTGCCCTTTCCTCACCCGTCGGGGCGGCCGGTTCGTCTTCATCCGGATCAGGAGGCAACGGCATCGGTCGCCACTTCGCGATGGCGGCCGCGGCCGGCGCCTCGGGCTCCCCATCGCCGCCGAACATCCGGCCCATCGCCCAGGGAGCCGTGTTTGCGGTACCGCCGCCTCCACCCCCGGTGGAAAACGACGGCAGCACGCGTTCAAGCTCCCCGGCCTCCTTGTCCTCAACCTCCTGTTCCTGCTCCTCCTCAACTTCGACCTCAAGCTCGGCGGTCCCTGTCGAGGTGTCCGTGCCTTCCTTTATCATCCCTTGCAATGCTGAATTTCCAAGGGTGCGCTGCAGCTGCGCCGCCGCCTCGGCACCAACCTCCTGACCGGTCTCGGCCGCTTCGAGCGCACGCCGCGCATCGCGAGTGCGGGTGTCAAGCTTCACTTCCAGCTTGTCGCGAGCGAGCCGCTCCTGGGGAAGCTCGGGACTGGACTTGTCCCCCGGACGACGGTCGAAGCGCTGGGCCACGGCATTGACTAACCGGACTGGTTAGACCGTGGCATGACCACGATCGCCGGCTTCACTCGCACCGGCCGCCAATTGCTGGGTCCGGGTTCCGACCTCATCGAAGTACAAGCGGCCGACGGCATGCGGTACACAGCAATTGTGTTCCATCCCGAATACCACAGCCATAACGCCATCAATGCGGCTCTCAGCGTGGTGCTTAGCTACCTTGAATCTCCGATGGTGTCTGGACTGGCGGATCTGATCGCCCAGGACCGGGAGCAGGCCGCGTTTATCTACGCAACCGGACAGGCGTGGAGCGTCGCAGAGGTGATCCGCACGCTCAGTGATCTCGGCGAAAGCGGAGGTCCGAGAGCCGGATTGGAGCTGCTGGTGCAGGTGGGTACCGTGCTCGTCGAGGCCGCGGAGAGCGGCGAAGGAGCGGGAGTCTACAGCCACGGAGGGCTCACCCCGTGGCGGGTCATGCTCGATGCGGAAGGTCAGATCAACGTGATTGGACACGCGCTTCCTCAAGTAGAAATTCTGGTTTTCCGCGACTCTCCCGAACGCATTCCCCGCGAGGATGCGTTCCGCTACTGCCCTCCAGAAAGGATGGAATCCCGCGGAGAAAACTTCACGTCCGACCTGTTTGGGCTCGGGCTCATGGCCTTCGAGTTGATGACCGGCCGCCCGGTGTACGACGGGCTGATCAACGACATCCGCACCAAGGCGGCCCGAGGCGAAACCAGCCGTCGCCTTCAACAGTTCAAGGAAGCGCTCCCCCAGACCGTGCGCGACTTGCTGGTCACCACGCTGCGGCCGGAGCTGAGGGACCGGTTCCAGAGCGGCGATGAATTCCTCGAAGCCGCTTCCGAGGCGTTGCGAGACGGGACCGTGACCGGCGCCTCCCTCAGGGAAGTCATGCAGCGCGTGGCGCGGCACCAGCCGCGGTCGAGGCAGGAGCTAGACCCAGGCCGCACGGCGATGCTAACTAAAGAGGAAATGAAGCGCCTCGCCCGCGAGGAAGACGACGCGCCGCCCCCCAAGCCGGTCCGCACGCAGTTCGTGCCTACGCCCAGCGTAGGTTCGGTGCCCCCCCCGCGTGCGGTGATGCGCGCCGCCCCCGAACCTGCGGCCGCCCTCCCGACCCCGACCCCCCTCCCCCCTCCCGCTACTGCACTTCCGGCCGCCCGACGCCCCCCCCGCCTCGCGGGCACCCAATCGGTGGACACGCCCCCGCCACCCCCGCCGCCCCCCACCCTCGGCGCAGCAAGGCTGCCGCCAGGTCGTCGGCCGGTCGGCGACCCGCCCCCCCTCGCCGACACCCGTGCCGTCGTCCAGATCCTGGGGGAATCGGGGAACGGCGCCGCTGCCGCACGCGAACGTGTTCAGCGAGCCATGCAGGCCACGGGCGCAGCGGAAGTCGCTCCTCCCCCGCCGGTCCCACCTCCCCCGCCGATTTTTGCCAAGGCCGTACCGCCCACGGTGTCCGTAGAGTTTGAGGACGACCCACCGACCGGCCCCGGCGGGAGAACGCCAACTCCGACACCGCCACCACCGCCTCCTGCCCAGGTAGCGGTCCCAGCACCTGCCCCCGACCCCGTGGCGCAGCGCCCGGCTCCCCCGGCGCCCCCGCCTCCAAGTCCGACGGCAGCCGTTAGCGGCGCCCCGATCGCGCTCCGCGCCCCCTGCCGCGGCGAGGCCGTGGCTGTGCGATTCGCCCGAGCACCGGGGCTACGGGGCCATCGGCGCCGCCTACCGGGAGACACCAGCCTCGCCGAAGCCGCCCAGCAGCTGATCGGCCAGATCGTCCCCTTGGCCCTCTCGACCGAAGGGCGCCTGCTCGGCTGGTACCGAATCGGCACCGAAACGGGCATTCTACCTGTTGATTCTACCGTCGGCTCGTTGGACGACGAAGCCAACCACCCTCTCCACTTCGTCGAGAACCGCCTTGAGTGGCTGCGCGTCGAGTTCAGTAGCGGCAGCCTCCGCCTCGCGGTGGGGATGGCGGTACCCATCGCCTCCCTGAAGGATGCCCTTGTCACGCAGCTGCAGCTGCCCGATGGAAACTGGCAGCTCACGTTGAATGGGGTCGCCCTCGACGACTTCCACATCCTCGCCGACCATCCGATCACCCCCTCCAGCGTTCTGGCGCTTCGGCCGGCCCCCGGATGAGCCAGGAGCGCTGGGACATCGTCATCCGATTCCTGAACGGTCCGCTGCTTTACCAAGGCGACATCGTTCTGCGGGGACCTGTCATCCGACTCGGCAACAACCCAGGTCCTGGCGGGCTGAAGCTGGAAGGCTACCGAGCGCTGGACGACCGACACGCAGTCATTTCGGCCTATGAAGGTGGCACCATCCAGATCGCCGCGGTCGGTCCGAATCAGGTGCGGAACGCACCACACGAAAACGTAGATTGGAGCAACGTTCAGCCGATCCGCGGTCCTGTCCTGCTCTCCGATGGCTGCGCCGTTCACCTGGGCCCCCCCGGACGAGGCTCCACGTTCACGTTCATCGAGTGCCGGCGGCTGGGTGTCTGGCAACAGGGCTCCGTGGCGTCGGAAGCATCCGGCGTTGGATCCGTCCCGGAAGCCGAAGCCACGAAGGTTAAACAGCTTGACATCGGCCGGCGCACGCCGTGGTGGTTCGTCCCCGGTCTCGCGCTGATGGTGTTCGGAACGATCGGCGCGCTGGCGCTGATCGTGCTCACCGTAGTTGAAAACAAGGTCGAGCCGCTCGGGCCTGAAGAGCAGGGGCCCGACTACTACCAGCCCGGCGATATCTTCCAAATCGCTGCGGCAGACGCCGGTCTTCGAGCATCCAATACCGGAGACGGGTACAAGGATTTCGTCACCTCGATCAATGCCCAGATGGCCGGCGACCGCACGCTGGCGGATCCGCTGAAGTCCGATCCAAAGCTGATGGAGTGGGTCACCCGGGCGGAACAGATGCACATCCGTGGCTGGACGTTTTGGCGCCGGCTCGACGCCGCAAAGGACAGCTACGCCATGGTGCTGCGCAAGTTGAGGCAGAAGAAGCTGCCCGACGTCCTGGCCGCCGTGCCCTTCCAGGAATCTCGTTACGACGCGAAGGCGAAGGATTCACTGCTGTGCGCCTACGGCATGTGGCAGTTTCAACCCGAGATCGCGTTCCGCAATGGCCTCCAGGTGAAAGGGTGTCACAACTCGAAAACGGGCGGGCTATTGTGGGAGCCTACCGAGAAGGCCCTCCCCATTCGCGCCATCGACAACGCCGAGTATGTGCTCAACCGCCGTTGCACGATCAGCTCTTGCGACGTTGACGAGCGCGACGACCCAGAGCGCGCCACCGATGCCGCGGTCCAGAACTTTCAGGACCCTTGGCGCGACGAGGCCTTTCGCGCATCCGGCGCGATCGTGCAGTTGACCATCGCCACGCACAACGCCGGCTACGACGACGCCAAGTATCGGTCCAGCGGGAAGGTGAGCCGCACGAACATCGCTAGGGCGTACCCACTCTATCTGAAAGAGACCAACAAGACCCGGGCTCCCGACTTCGTGGGGGCCAACATCACCTGCACAAACCCCGCTCAGATGATCAAGGAGGACATCCAGAACATCAACAACCGCTGCGATGGCTACCTGCCGAGCGTCACGCAGACCTACGTCCCCTATGTGATCGCCCAGCACCTCCTTGCCGTTTGCTACTACGGCACGCACTACAGCGGCATAGCAGAATTCAAGGACTACGCCCGCTACAGTTCCACTTACTGCAAAGCGATCAAGGTTCCCAGCCCGGACCAGATCCGGGCGAGCGGAGGCGGGTCGTGAACGCCCGCCTGCTGTCGGGAATCGTGGCCTTCCTCGTTTTGGTGCCGGTCACCGCAGGCCTGCTCATCTCCGAGCAGATCGTGGGCAAATCGGGCTCGGAGGATGCCGCCATTGGGCCTCAGGATGCGCTGGGCGGGCTTCAGTATGTGCGCATCCAGCGGAAGGAAAACCTGACGAAGATGGGCTTCGACGAGGCTGAGGTCAGCAATATCGCCGGGAGAATCGAGAGCCTTGAGAAGCAGTGGAACGTGGGCGACCCGGTGCGCGACGTCATCGCGCTCCTGCTCGATCAGACCGACGACCTGAGCCTCCTCGAAAACGCCTTCTGCGGGCGCGTGAGTCCTGCGCGGTACACCGCGCTGCAGCTGCTCGTCCAGGAAACCAACGGAGAGCTGCGCGTACGCGAGCTCGCAACACTCCCGCGCTTTGAAACGATGGACTGGTACGACGTGGACCGTCCGTTGCGGGTGGCCAGCGCGGTCGATCAGATCGAAAACCGCGAGATCGATGCCACCCGCATGGGCCTCGCGGCAATCCTGGCGCGCCAAGTCCCGTTGGTCCTCGAACGAAAGTCACCCTGGGGGCCCACATTGTTTAACAACTGGTCCTGGCCGGCCGTACAGAAGAAGTGGCCGGGGGTCCAAGCCAAGGTCGAAGCCTACACCGCAACTCTCCATCTGGTTCTGGAGAATGTGACGGGAGACGGAGGCCTGTGTCGCACACAATGACCTCTCCCGCGCTATAGTCGGCCGCCGTTTCGGATGGAACCCCGCCGTCGATTCAAGTTCATCAAGGAGCTCGCGCAAGGCGGGTTCGGGAAAGTGTATCTGGCGGAGATGATCACCGGCGATAACTTCTCCTCGATCGTGGCCATCAAACTGCTGCATGGTCGCTGGCTTGGCAACGATGAGATCGTGATGCGCTCGCGGGACGAAGCGCGGCTGCTCGGCCGCCTCCGGCACCGCAACATCGTTCGCGTCGAAGACCTGACCTCCATCAACGGTCAATGCGCGATCGTGATGGAATACCTCCAGGGGGTCGATCTCAAGACGATCACCACCGTACTGAAGGAAGAAGGTAAGGTTTTTCCAAGAAAGTCCTTGTTCGAAGCCATCGGAGCGATGGCTGCCGCGCTCGACGCCGCCTACACCCATCGGCCGCTTCAGGGCGGGGATGCGTTGCAGGTCATTCACCGCGACGTCAAACCATCGAATGCGATGCTCACGATCGAAGGGGATGTGAAGGTCCTGGATTTTGGAACGGCTCGGGCGACTTTCGAGGAGCGCGAGGCCAAAACCCAGGCGCTCGCCTTCGGCAGCCAGGCCTACATGGCGCCGGAGCGCATGCTGGGGGAACCCGACTCTCCCTCGGGCGATGTGTTCAGCCTGGGCATCACGCTCTACGAATGCCTCACGCTCGATGCCTTCGGCAAGATCCCCCTCCGCCAGGAGCGATACGAACCGGCCATCGCACAGCGAATCGACGAGGTCGATCTTAGCCAATGCTCGCCCACGCTTCGCGAGGCGATGCTGACTTCGATGCGAAGAATGCTCGCCTACGAACCCGAAGTTCGCCCGTCGGCCTCCGAGGTGATCGAGGACATGGAGATGCTGGCCGACCTCGCCAGCGACGCAGGGCTCAAGCGCTTTGCCCGCGAATCCGTGAAGAAGATCTACGAGTCCTGGGTGCCCGAGCAGGACCCACACGACCC
>CAMBIK010000154.1 GCA_945867435.1 Klebsiella pneumoniae | reverse complement strand
TGCTGCTCGAAGCCAAGCGTCCCGATTCGGCGCTGGTGGAGTACCGAAAGGCGTCTCCTGGCGAAGAAGCCCCTTCGCCGCTCCTTGCTTCTCGCACGGCGGCCGCGCTGCTCTCTCTCAGCCGCCGCGCTGACGCCTACTCGGTACTCCGGGCCTCGATTCAGGACTATCCGGAGTTCGCCTCCACGCGAAACGCGCTCGGCGCGCTGCTGCTGGCCGATGGAAACCGAGAACAAGCCTGGGTGCAGTTTCGTGCGGGCGTCGATATCGACCCCTTCGACGCCGTCGCCCAGTCTACGCTTGCCGACCTTTACGCCTCGCGAGGCGAAGCCACTTTGGCCGATCGCCACCGCCGCTACGTGCGCCTGCTTCAGAGCGCTGAACCCCCACCCGGTTGAGTCCCCATGTCCGCCCCCGACGATTCCGTTCTCTTCGACCGCCTCTCGCATGTCCGCGCCGACGTACTTGCCCAACTGGGGCGACGAATTGTTGGCCAGGCCGATGTTATCGATAGAATGTTGGTCGCGCTATTTTCGCGTGGCCACTGTCTGTTTATTGGCGTTCCTGGACTCGCCAAGACGCTGCTTGTCGCCTCCACAGCCCGCACCCTGGGGTTGGCCAGCGGCCGCATTCAGTTCACTCCCGACCTCATGCCGGCCGACGTGACCGGCAGCGAGCTCCTCGACGAGGACCGGGCCACGGGATTGCGGCAGCTCCGCTTCGTTCCGGGGCCCGTTTTCACGAACTTGCTGCTGGCCGATGAGATCAACCGCACGCCCCCGCGTACGCAGGCCGCGCTTTTGCAGGCGATGCAAGAGGGGCAGGTCACGGTAGGGCGACAAACCTACCCTATTGAGCGTCCGTTCCAGGTCTTCGCCACCCAGAATCCAATCGAACAGGAAGGCACCTACCCCCTGCCAGAGGCGCAGTTGGATCGGTTTATGCTGAGCATCGACATGGACTATCCTTCCGAGTCTGAAGAGGTGGAGATCGTGGAGCGCACGCTCGGCGAACTGGGGCCGGAACCGGAGCCCGTCCTGGATCGCGAAACCCTGCTTTCGTTGCAGGACCTCGTGAGGCGCCTCCCCGCGCACGATGGGGTGACTCGCTACGCCGTGAAGCTCGCTCGGGCGACCCGCCCCGGTCCCAGCGCCCCCGACGTGGTGCGGCAGTACGTTCAGTGGGGTGCGGGTCCGCGGGCAAGCCAGTTCCTCGCGCTCGGGGCGCGGGTGCTCGCGGCGCTGGAAGGTCGGCTCACCCCAGACATCGACGATGTTCGGCGGGTGGCGCCGTCGGTGCTCAGCCACCGGGTCATCCCTTCCTTTGCCGCCGAGGCCGAAGGCATGCGGGCCGCCGATGTGGTGCGGAAGCTCCTCGACTCGGTGCCCGCCTGACCATGAGTGCTTCCGCACCTCTTTGGCACCCGAGCGTCGTGGCGCGGGTGCGTTCGCTGCACCTGCGAGCGCGCCAGACCGTGGCGGGCTTCGGCGTGGGGCTTCGTCGTTCGGTCCGCTTGGGGCAGGCGGTGGAGTTCGTCGACTACAAGCCCTATCTGCCGGGGGACAGCCTCCGGGACCTTGACTGGCGGGTCCTCGGGCGTCGTGACCGCCTTGTGGTGCGGCGCTACCGAGCGGAGACCGAGATGGGCGCGATGGTGGTCCTGGATGCCTCAGCCGACCTGGGTTCTACGCCCGCAAAGTGGGACCAGGCCGTTGGGTTTACCGCTACGCTCGCGTGGTTAATGTTTCTGGAGAACGAGCCCGTCGCCCTTCACATCGCGGGAGGGGAGGGGGCCAGTGCCTCCGCGCTTCCCGCTCGGCGGGGTCGGGCCCATCTTGCGCGCATCTTCTCGGCGCTCGCGACCGTGCGTCCGTCTGGGCGGGCGGGTCTGGCCCGGGTTTTCCGTGCGGTCGGCGCGGCGGCCCGGCCCCGCGGGATGATCGCGGTGGTCAGCGACTTCATGGAACCCCCGGAGGAATGGACCTCTTCGCTGGACGCACTGGTGCAGCGCCGCGCCGACGTGAGGGCGGTGCAGTGCTTCGACGCGGCAGAGACCAACCTCGATTTTGAAAGGCCCATGCGCCTGTTTTCGCCGGAAGGGGGGGCGGACCGAACGCTCGATCCCGTGGCGATGCGTGTCGCGGTGGCTGCAGAGGCGGCGCGCTTTTTCGCAGAGGTGCGCTCGGAGGTGCGGCGTCGCAGGGGTGTCTACACCCTCCTCGAGGCCCGCGGCTCGCTCGTCGAGGGATTCGGTTCGTTCCTGGCTGGTCGCGAGCAGGTTCGCTGAACAATGTCCCTGGCCCTCCTCGCTCCGGCTGCGCTCGTCCTCTCGGCTCTTGCCTTGGGACCGATCCTGGCCCACCTGATGCGCCGTCGGCCCACGGAACGCGCCCCGTTCGGTGCAATTTTACTCATCGATCGGGTTCAGAACCGCGTGGAGCGTCGGCGAAGGGTCCATGATCGTCTCCTGCTGCTGCTTCGCGTCCTGGCGCTGCTCTGCGGCCTGCTCGCGCTCACCCAGCCGGAGCTTCGGCTCCCCGCGAAGGAAGCCCGCCTTGGGGGGTCGGGTCGGGTGGTGGTGATTCTCGACACCTCGCTGTCGATGGACCAGAGACAAGGGGGTGAATCGGCGTTCGTTCGGGCTCAGCGCGAGTCCGCCGCGACCCTGCGAAGCCTCGGAGAAGGCGTGCAAGTCGCTGTTTTCGCCGCGGGTGTGCCGGAGCAGGACCTCACTCCGAGCTGGTCCCCGGATCACGCTCTGGCCGCTACGCAGATTGAATCCGCGACCCCCACTTACGGGACCACCGACCTCGACGGCGCGTTGGTCCGTGCACGCACCCTGCTGGCGGGCGTTCCTGGCGAGGTTTTGGTGTACACGGATGGTTCGGGGCCGGGCAACGTGGCGCGTGCCAGCCACAGCGTTGAGCGTCTGCTTGCGATGGGTTCGGCGCTCCTGCCGCGCCCGGTCGGGGTGGTCCAGGCGAGCAACCTCGTCGTGACCGATGCCCGATACGGCGATGGTCTGGAGGGAGGAACGGTGAGTCTCACCGTGAGGAACTTCGGCGCGGACGCCCAGGAAGTACCCGCGACGGTGGAGCTTCCGGATGGGGTCCGCATGACCGTTTTCGTCAACGTGCCGCGAGGCGACGATTCCGGTCCGGGGGAAGCGACCGCCTCGGTCACGGTGCCGCGGCAGGCCGCTGGAGGGGTGGCCTCCGTAACGCTAACGGATTCAGGATTACCCCTGGATGACACCCGTTATTTCCACCTCCCGCGGGTCGGCGTGAGCCGCGTGCTGGTGGTCGACGGCGACCCGGGTTCGTCGCCCACGAAGTCCGAGGTTTATTTTTTCGAGCGAGCGTTGGCCCCGTATTCGGGCGTAGGCGCCGCGCTCGACGTCGTTTCTCCGGGCGGGGCGCTCCGGCTGTCTGAGGGGCAGGCCCGCGTGGCCGTGGTGGCGAACATCGGCGATCCCACTCAGTTGGCGCCCACTTTGGTGGAGTTCGTTCGGGGTGGCGGGGCGTTGGTCTTGTCGGTCGGAGACAACGTGAGCGGTCCCGTGTGGAACAGCGCGTTGTCGTCCCTGCTCCCTGCTCCCCTGGGGCGCACCCGCGATCTCGTCGCGTTGGATGCGGATGAAGGGGCACCGCTGGACGCTCCGCAGCTGGGGGTGGACCTGTTCGAGCCCTTCGCAACGGCCGGCCGCGCCAGCTTTGAGCGCGTGCGCAGTCGGCGCATCATCGCGGTCGAGGGCTACACCGATTCCCAGGAAGTTCGGACCCTTTTGCGCTACCGAGGCGGAGCACCCGCGTTGATCGAGCGCAAGATTGGCTCAGGTCGGGTGTACCTTTGGACCTCGACCATCGATCTGGGCTGGTCCAACTTCCCTTTGCAGAGCGTCTACGCCCCCTTCTGGTCCCGTTTCGTGGGGTGGTTGGGAGGCGAGGTGGGCGCCGCCGCGGCGCGAATGCAGTCGGAGGTCGGGGAGCTTGTCTCGATTTCGGTCCCGGCGGGCGAGAGCCTCGCGGTGACCGGGCCTAAAGGCGAGCGAGTCGGTGTCGCGAGGCTACCCGGCGCCGTGACGTTTACCCCCGAAACACCGGGAGCCTACGCCGTTGGGCGTGCGGGCGAGCCGCCGGTGGCCTGGGTGGCCGTGAACGTGCCCGCTCGCGAGTCCGATGTGCGCCCGGATGAATCCTTCGAGGCAGCGAAAGTCCGCCTTGACCCTGAGCGGGTGCGCCGCCGCGTGGCGCTCGATGCGGGGCTCGTGGTGGCCGCTGCGTTGCTGTTGGCGGGCGCAGCTGCGCTGGGTGCGCGGTCACCCAAAGATGCCGAGGAGGCCACGACATGACACCGGTCTCGCGACGTACATGGCTGGCTTCGTTGGGTGCGGCACTCGCGCTGGGCCGGTCGGCTCCGGGTTGGGCTTTCGGGGATGGGTCCCGCATGGATGTGGCGGAGCTTCAGCTCTCCACCGGCACCTTGTCGCGGCCGAATGCCTGGACGCGCCTGCTTTTGGAGGTCGTCCAAACGACGTCGGTCGAGTGCAATCCACGCGCTGTTCAAGTTGAACCCGACGACCCGGAGCTGTTCGCGCATCCCTTCGCCGTGCTGGTCGGCGATGGCGAGCTTCCCCCGCTCAGCGCGCGGGCACGCGAGCAGCTGGTTCGCTACCTCAGCTACGGCGGCTTTTTGTTCGTAGACGACGCGAGCGGCGACCCGCACGGGGCCTTCGACAGGAGCGCCCGAGCGCTGATCGCCTCGTGTTTCCCCACCCGGCCTCTGGGGGTGTTGAGCGCCGACCATTCGGTCTATCGAAGCTTCTTCATTCTCCGGGAGCCGGTGGGGAGGCTGGCCGCGCATCGCGTTTTGGAGGGTGTGCAGCTGGGTTCGATGCACCCGCTGATCTACAGCCAGGACGATGTGTCCGGCGCCCTGGACCGCCGGGCGGATGGTCTGGACCTTCTGCCTTGCATGCCGGGAGGGGAAAACCAGCGTCGAGAGGCCGTGAAGCTAGGAATCAACCTCGCGCTCTACGCGCTTACCTCAAACTACAAGCATGACCAGGCCCATGTGCGCCGCCTCATGGAAGAGGGGCGACTCGAATGAGCGACTGGCTATTCGGCGGCTCGTTTTTCCAGGGGGGGCACCTGGCGATTACCGGGGAACCCCTGGTGATGGCGGCGGTGGGCTGCGCGGGAGGGGTGGCGGTAGCGCTCGCCTTCTGGCCGCTGCCCCCGCGAGGGCGACTGATCGAGGTGAGCCTCCTCCTTGTGGCTGCGTTGACCCTGTTCATGTTCGCGGCCCGTCCGGTTTGGATGGCGGAGGGGGAGCGCGTCGAAGCGGGGCGCACCGTGGTTTTGGTGGATGCATCCCGCTCGATGGCTGTGGCCGAGATCGATGGCACCCCTCGATTCGATACGGCGAAGGCCCTGCTCGGGCGCATGCCCGGGGCCGAGATCTACCACTTCGGCGGCGAGCTTCGGGTGGGGGAACCAGCGGCCGCCGACTTGGGAACCACCGACATCGCGGGTGCGCTGCAGGCGGTGACGCGTCGCTACGCTGGCGAACGCCTGGCCGGGATCGTCTTGTTGAGCGATGGGATCGATCGCGGGGGCTTGTTCCGGGAGGAAGGGGGCGAACGCGTGGTCGATTTTGGGGCGATTCCCGAGCTGCCGGGACCGCTGACCGTGGTCCAGGTGGGCGAGGACCGCAGCGTTCCTGACCTCGCCATCCATCAGGTTGAGGCAGGGTCGTTTGCCTTTCTGCGGGCGCCCTTTGCGCTGGCGGTCGAGCTGGAGGCGGTGGGTGTAGACCTGGTCGAGGTGCCGGTCACTCTCACGCGCAACGGTCAGCCCGCCGGGTCGCTGCGCGTGAAGCTCGACGCCGAGGGTCACGGCCGCGCGGTTTTCCAGGTTCATCCTGATGCGCCCGGGCGTTTTATCTATGAGGTGAGCGTCCCCGTACCGCCGGGAGATGCCGTTCCCGGCAACAACAGTATGTCGCGGGCGGTGCGCGTGGTCAGGGACCGGCTGCGAGTTTTGCAGGTGTGCGGATCGCCTTCCATGGACCAGAAGTTCCTCAGATTGTTCCTGAAGGAGGACCCTGGGGTTGACCTCGTTTCCTTCTTCATCCTCCGGACCCTCTCCGACTTTGGCGCCGGGTACATGCCCGACGAACTCTCCCTGATCGAGTTTCCGTACCGTCGACTCTTCGATCAGGATCTGTCCACGTTTGACTTGGTGATCCTCCAGAACTTTGATTATGCGCCCTACTTCGAGCGAGATGCTCCGCGCCTGCTGGCGAACCTGGCGGCCTACGTCAGGGATGGGGGCGCGATCGCATTTGTTGGCGGAGATCGTAGCTTTGACCTTGGAGGCTACGCGGGGACCCCGCTCGCGGATGTGCTCCCGATCGAGCTGGGGGTCGCCGGGGATTCCGTAGATGCCCGTCCGTTTCAGCCCACGCTGACGGCGGCCGGCGGCCGGCATCCGGTCACCCGCTTGGACGGAGATCCTGCGGCAAATCAAGATCTCTGGGCAAGACTCCCGATGCTGGATGGGACCAACTTGAGCCTGGGACCGGCATCGGGTGCGGCGGTCCTGCTGCAGCATCCAGCGGCGGTGAGCGGGGGTGCGCCGCTTCCGATCCTCGCCGTTCGCCAGGTGGGCCGGGGGCGGACGCTGGCCCTTTCGGTGGATAGCTCCTGGCGCTGGTCGTTCTCAGAGGTTGGAAAGGGAGGAGGCAACCAGGCCTACCTACGATTCTGGAAGTCGGCGGTGCGTTGGCTGGTGGGCGATCCCGACGATCAGGCCGTGACCGTGGATGTTCCCAGCGAAAACGTGGAGCCGGGTGAGCGCCTTCGCGTGACGGCACGCGTGCGGGATGCCAGCTTCGCTCCGGTCTCGGGTGCAGAGGTGAGCGGAGTGGTGGTGGGGCCGGATGGCGAGTCTCCCCTCGCGACCTCGACCTCCAGCGATGGCACAGCGTCGTTCGAGGTTCCGACCGTTTCGCGTGGTGCTCATCGGGTGAAGCTGTCGGCCAAAGGACCCGACGGCGTCGCGTTGGGCAGCGCGGAGACCGTGTACGCGGTCGTGACTCGAGATCCAGAGCTCGACCGAATTGTCCCGGATGGTGAAGCCCTCCGGGCTCTGGCCAAAGCCACCGGCGGGAAGTTCGTGGCCGCTGGAACCTGGGAGAAACCTACTTCCGACGCGGCGGCGGGCCGGATCGTTCGCGACCGGCGCGAATCGCGGGTCTGGTCGTCGGCGGTCGGGGGGGCCATTCTTGCTTTTTCGGCCTCGCTGTCGTGGTGGCTCCGCCGGCGGGCAGGAAGGCGATAGGCTAGCGCATGCTGCTGCTCCCCTGGCTGGTGAACCTTGCCCTGGCTGAAGACCCGACCAAGTGTGTCGCGACTGTGACCGCGCCGGTGGCCAGCTGCGCCCTTCATGGCACATTTACGGTGATGGCGGGCGGCAAGACCGAGGTCGCCGCGACCAGGGCTGCGCGGGCCGCATTGGATGTGGCCCTGGAAAAGTCGACCGATGCCGCCCGGATCGCCCAGCCGGGCACGGAGCGCTCCGCGCACGAAGGCTGCGGCACCGTGGCCAATACCGCGCATGTTGACTGCTTCCCGGATGCCACGTTGAAGGAACCGAAGTTCTGCTTCGTCACCCTGGCGGAGCCAGATTGTTGGAACGGGGACGTGCTTGAACTGGAAGACACGGGCTGGAAGGTTTTCGTGGCGGGGACCGCGCAGATGTGCGCGGCCGTGAACTTGCGCCTCACCCAGCAGAACTACACCGATGTGGAGGTGCGTCGGGCGAAGTGCGCGGCCGCGTGCCTTAGCCAGACGGTTGTGCGCTGCCCCTGAGGCGAACGCCCACGCCGTGCGCGGCCGCGCTTGCCTTCATCGGCAGGGCCGGCGGCGACACTCCCTCGAAGGCCTGTACCGCTGCGTAGGTGGCGGCGGCGGCTGCGATGGTCGCCGCCTCCGCGCATCCCCGCGCCCCCCCACCGAACGCCACCGAGGCACCCTCGATTCGGGGTGTCTGCCGCGCCTTCAGGGTGCCAAGGGTGCGAAAGCGAGTATCCGGCCAGCCATCGGTTGCCGCGACCTCTTCGCTGAGCGCCACGCCGACCCCCATCGCTGCTCCCCCCACGGCCAGGCTGTGGACGACCGAATCGAGGTCGCCAGCCGCCGCCGCGAGCACCCTTACCGAGCCGATCGCACCTTCGACTCCGAGCAGGGTGATGCAGCCCACCAGCTCGTTGGGAGCGGCTTCGCTCTTGCCGGAGAATCGCCGCCCGACCAGGTCCATGAGGGACCCCCCCGCCTCGGCCAGCGCTCGCCCCGCAGCCGCAGCGGCCTCCTCGACAGGACCCTCTCCGGCCGGGCCCACGACGTCGGAATCGGCCCACACCACGTCGAAGACCGCGGGGGGGAGGCCGGTGGTCTCCACGAGGGCCTCGATCAGCTGTCGGTCACGCCCTTGTCCCAGCTCGGGTACGTTGCATTGAACCTCGATATCGCTCCCGCCAGTCACATGCAGTACGACCTCTGCCCCGTGGCCGCCGCGCAGTTGGCTGATCGCGAGGCCCCAGGATTCGGGACCCGAAGGACGGCTGGCCTCAAGCGCAGCCATCATCTTCGCGACTTCGCCGCTCAGGTGCTGCTTCCGGAGCTGAATCCGGTCCACGCCAGAGGCCTCCGCGAGCCGGTCCAAAAGCGCCTCGACGGCGGCGACGACCGGCGCTGCGCCCGCGCCTCGCACCGGGCCGGTCGGGGAGCCCGAAGTCGCGTAGACTTCGGCGACGATCTCGACGTTGGGCACGGCGTAGACTAGTGCGTTGGTCGCCTGATCCAGCAGCCGTTCCACCTCGTGAGCGCGGCAGCCCCCTTCAAAGGTAACGTTCATCCTCGCTGCGACGAGGTTCCCGTGGGCATCGATCGCCAGGTCCGCCTCGATACGCCCGGCGGGGCGTCGGGCTCGAACGGAGGTGCCTTCCTCGTGGGAGAGCGCGACGCGCACCGGGTGCCTGTCCGCAAGGGCCAAGGCGGCGGCTGCCGCCTCGACGCTGGCGACGGCCTTCGCCCCGTAGCTGCCGCCGCTCGGGACCAGCACGACCCGCACCTGGGCTCCCAGTGCGGCGGAGAGGGTGTCGGCCAGTCCGCGGGCGTCGTGACCTGCGCTGTACACGGTCACGCCGCCGGCACCGTC